>NZ_JACUZX010000009.1:0-180817 GCF_014851575.1 Rhizobium sp. RHZ02 | reverse complement strand
TACAACTTCTCCCTCCTGCTGCGATGGTTCAGGCAACTTTTGTGTCTGTTCGCCGCACTCCTCCTCACGTTCCAGAGCCGACCGATGCCGCAACAACCTGCCTGAAAGCGAGTTCTTCACGATCGACTATGTAGCGTCCGAGTTCGATGGAGAACCGCAGCTCACGGAGCCGGACAAGCTGTCGGACTTCGGTTGGTTCAGCCGCGCCGATCTCCCGCAGCCGCTTTCCGCATTTGCGGCGGCCGCAATCGAAAAGCTCAAGTCGGGCGAACTCCTCTAAGGTTCATTCCGCTCGGACAGCCGCTTCGTAGGCAAGCCGAACCCATCGCGCCATGACATCGGGGTCGTCATAGGCATCGTCGGGGATGGACCAATACGGCATCTTCACCGGGCTTCCCTTCTTGCCTTCATAGGCCCATTGCGACGCTCCCGCCGCCTCGAATTCCGATGCGCTTTGCTCGTCGGCCTTCAACAGCATCTCGCCGCGCACTTCGACAGCAACAATCCGCCCCATATGGTAGATGCCCTTGCCGCCGAACATGCGCCTGATGGTGACGGGTCCAAGCCCCTGAAACATTTCTTCAATTGCCGCCGTGTCCATCCCTTAGCCCTTTAAAACCCCTCCTGCGCCAATGACCGCTTCCGGCGTATCCACATCCAGATGCGCCGCATCGCCAATATCGATGTCCACGACAGGCACGCCCGATGTTTCGATGATGTGCCGCGCCCCGACATCACCCTCCAGCCGCAGCACTGCATCAAATAGAGATTTAGGCAATATCACGGGATTGCCACGCTTGCCGCGCGACACCGCGCGGATGATCGACTGGCCGCCAGATTGCCGGAAAGCTGCCATTAGCTTATCGAGATCATCACTGGACACACCCGGCATATCGGCAAGCATAACGAGAATTCCATCCGCGTCACGGGCGTGCTCGACCGAGAATCCCGTTGCGAGCGACGAAGCCATGCCCGACGCGTAATCCGGATTGTGAGCAATTGTCACGTCAAGTCCGGACAGTGCTGATTCAATCTCGCTTTTACGATGTCCCGTCACGACGATCACCGACGCCGAGCGGCTGTCGATCGCGGTCATCACCGATCGCCGGATAAGCGGCACACCGCCAAACTCCGCCAGCAGCTTGTGCGGGCCGCCCTCTCCCATCCGTCTGGCCTGGCCCGCGGCAAGAATGACTGTAACAAGCTTGCCGGCGGGGCTAGTGCGCGCCTCGGCTTCGCGTAGGCTGGGCCGCGCCTGGATTTCCATCAGAAGACCTCCCACACCCATGCCGCTGATGTCGACTGCGCTCGGCTGTTCGCCAGCCAGAATGCGGTCGAGTACCCAATCAAAGCCATTCTCCTTCGGGCTGCGTGCACATCCCGGTGCGCCGATGACGGGAATATCACCGATCCGACCGAGGACAAGCAGGTTCCCTGGATCGACAGGCATGCCGACCTGCACGACTTCGCCGCCGGCCCTTCTTATGGCTTCGGGAATCACATCCTCCGCGTCGATCACGGCGGACGCGCCGAAAAGGATGACCAACTTCGGGGCGCTGTCGGGTAGCCGCAATGCGTCGAGAAGCGCCTGCGCTACCGGTTCGACGTGATGAGCAACCCGCGTCTCCCTCACGAGATGACTGCCTGATGCGACGAGCCGCCGGGAAAGCACGCGTGCCGTCTTGTCCATGACCGATGGCTTCAGCGACGGCAGTTCCGTCGCGATCAACGAGACCGAGCGGCCGGCAAAGGGCTTCACCTCGAAGGCGGATGTCGACCGCAGCACCTCGCATGCAAGGTCGAGTTTGGCGCCGGACACGGCGAGCGGGATGATCTTGAATGTCGCAACCATGTCGCCATTGCGAACGGGCACATGATCGTTGAGACAGGCAAGCGTGATAGCAGGGTCGATGCTGTTCAGCCGGTCGACGGCGCTGCGGCTTGCGACGAACAGGCCGTCAACAGTCGAATAGACGTTCACGCGTCCCGTGGAAGCCTCAGAGAGGCGCAAATGGTCGGGCGCGATTGCCTGCGCAAGTCGTCTCGCCGCCTCGTCCTCCCCGACGTCGCCCTCCTCCATTAGTGCAGCAATGACCTGCCCTATAGCCTCACCGCGCAGCCTTTCGATGTCGCCGGCACCGATCCTGTGTCCTTTGGACAGGCTGCCGCCGGCAAGCTTCACGGCATGGGCGAGGACCACGCCCTCGGCTGCCTCGATGGAGAATGATCCGAACTTCATTTGCTGTCACCAACCGGAGACAAGGTCCGCGTCCGCAGCGTTTGGACGATCTCCGCGAGAATGGCGACCGCGATTTCGGCTGGGCTCGACGCACCGATATTAAGCCCGATCGGCGCGCTGATTTTGGCAAGCGCGGCCTCGTCCGCACCGTCTGCGCGCAACCGTTCTAGCCGAGTCGCATGCGTCTTCCGGCTGCCGAGCGCTCCGACATAGAAACAGCCGGTCCGCAACGCCTCGGTAATGGGATAGTCGTCGATCTTCGGGTCATGCGTCACGGCGACGAGCGCCGTATAGGCGTCCAGCGGACGATCCTTGAGGACATCCACCGGCCAATCCGCCGTCAGATCGGTCCCGAGGAACCGTTCCGGCGTGGCGAAAGCCGTGCGCGGATCGATGATCCGCACATCGAAGCCGGCAAGCGATGCCATCTGCGCCAGGACCTGACTGATGTGAACGGCGCCGATAATCAC
This sequence comes from Rhizobium sp. RHZ02, assembly GCF_014851575.1. Lineage (NCBI taxonomy): Bacteria > Pseudomonadati > Pseudomonadota > Alphaproteobacteria > Hyphomicrobiales > Rhizobiaceae > Rhizobium > Rhizobium sp. RHZ02. The sequence continues at coordinate 178,108 of NZ_JACUZX010000009.1, read as the reverse complement.
GATATGGGCCGGCGGCAGATGCACGTTAAGAAAGTAGCGATGCCCATCGACCTCGATTGCCGTCGATTTCCCTGAGCGAAAGGCAGCCTCGATATCCGCTCGCAAGGAGGGTTCCACTGGCTCCCCCTCAAGGACAACGGTATCTCCTCCTTTTTCGAGATCAGTCAGCAGCATGGCGGCGCGGCGCGCCCGGCGCGCGTCATTCAGCCGCGCAAGATTTGCCGCATCCATCAATTGAGCCTTTCGACATAGACACGAATCCGGCCGCCGCAAGAAAGGCCGACGCGCCACGCCGTTTCATCCGCAACACCAAACTCGAGCATCTTCCCCTTACCGTCGGCGATCACATCAAGCGCCTCGGCGATAACGGCGCCCTCGACGCAGCCCCCCGATACGGAGCCTTCGAAATTGCCGTCTCGGTCGATCACGAGATGGCTTCCGGCCGGTCGTGGCGCCGATCCCCACGTCTCGATGACCGTGGCAATCGCCACGTCTCGCCCGCTTTTTCTCCAGGCTTCCGCCGTCATTAACGGATCAAGGTCAAACGATGTACCTGTCATGCGATGCCTTTCAATCTTTCGAGGTACCGGCGCGGGTCACATTCCGTCGATCGCGTTGCGCCGAGTGCTTCCGCAAGGTCGCTCAAGGATGATAGATTGTGAACCGGTCGGAATTCGTCAACATGCGGCAGCATTGCGCGCACGCCACGCGCGCGCGGCTCGAAGCCGTCGAAGCGCAGCAGCGGATTGAGCCAGATCAGTCGCCGACACGAGCGATGCAACCTGTCCATTTCTGCCGCGAGCACATCCGTTCCCTCGCGCTCCAGCCCGTCGGTGATCAACAGCACGACCGCGCCCTGCCCCAGCACACGGCGAGCCCACAGGCGATTGAACTCCCTCAGCGTCTCACCGATCCGCGTCCCACCGGACCAATCCCTTACCGCTGCCGCGCATTCATCCATTGCTTCGTCGGGATCCTTGTGCCGCATCTGGCGAGTGACATTCGTGAGGCGCGTTCCGAACAGGAAGGTATGAACCCTCCGGCGCTTCTCCGTTAGCACATGGAGAAAGTGCAGAAAGATGCGCGTGTACTGGCTCATCGAGCCGGAGATATCGGCGAGAACGACCAAGGGTGGCTGAACCTCGCGGATCTCGCGGTATCGCGGAAGAATGAGGCCGGCCCCGCTGCGCAATGCAGCCCGCATCGTCGCGCGCGCATCCACATGGGCGTGAGCATGCGATGGGCGGAAGCGCCGGGTCCGCACCTTGTCCAGAGGCAGCTGCAGTTTCGCAAGTGCCTTCTTGGCCGCGGCAATCTCCAACGCAGACATTTGGGCGAAGTCCATCCGCCGGAAGACTTCGTTGCCCGACATCGTAAAGCGCGCATCGATCTCGATATCAGGCTCGTCGCGCGGCGGCTTGTTGTCCCTTCGGTCGCCGAGCAAGGCGTCCGCGGCGCGGCTTTCGCCGGGCTTTGCCTTCTCCTTCTGGAGGGTTTCCGACGCCCTTGGCGACAGCATTGCGATCATCTTCTCGACAAGGTCCCGCGAGCGCCAAAAAAGGCGAAACGCCTCGTCGAAGACCGGCTTGTCTTCGTGCCGTTTGACGAAGACGGATGAGAGCGCGGCGTGAAATTCCTCACGCGACCCGATACCGATCGTCTCGACCGCCTCGATCGCATCAACGATCGCGGCCGGCCCGATCTTCATGCCGGCCTTCCGCAGTACCCTGGCAAAGAAGACGATATTATCGGCAAAACGACCGTCACCGACCGGAAGAGGCGGAAAGACAATCCCATCCTGTCGGCTTGTAGCTTCCATCCGTTATCCTGCCGCCTGCAGCTCGCCCCTGATATCCTCCAGGACTTTCGCACCGTCGCTACCCTGGATACGCGCGATGTCGTCCTGGTATTTCAGCAGTGTTCCGATCGTATCGGAAATCGTTTCCGGATCGAGCGCCAGGCGATCGAGTTCGGTCAGCGCTGTCGCCCAATCAATCGTCTCGGCTACGCCCGGGTTCTTGAAAAGATCCAGTGCCCGAAGCTTCTGTACATAGGCGACGATCTGCGCGGACAGAGCCGCATTACAGCCCGGCACCTTGCGGCGAATAATCTCCAGCTCCTGCGCGGCATCGGGATAATCGACCCAATGGTATAGGCAACGCCGCTTCAGCGCGTCGTGAACCTCACGCGTCCGGTTCGTGGTTATAATGACGATCGGTGGCTCGGCTGCACGGATAGTGCCGAGCTCGGGGATCGTCACCTGAAAATCAGAGAGAACCTCCAACAGAAAGGCCTCGAACGCTTCATCGGTGCGGTCGAGCTCGTCGATGAGGAAGACGGGCGCCCGCCCATCTGCGCTCGACAGAGCCTGCAACACCGGCCGGCGGATGAGGTATCGTTCGGAGAAGATGTCCGACTCTATCCTGTTCCTGTCGGTCAGCCCGGACGCTTCGGCCAGGCGGATTTCGAGCATCTGTGCCGGATAGTTCCATTCGTAGACAGCCGAAGCGATATCCAGTCCTTCGTAACATTGCAGGCGGATCAGCGGCCGGCCGAGAGCTTTCGAGAGCACCTTTGCGATCTCGGTCTTGCCGACACCCGCCTCGCCTTCCAGAAAGAGAGGACGCTTCATCTTCAGGGCCAGGAAAAGCACTGTTCCAAGCGCCCGCCCCGCGAGATAATCCTGATCGCCCAGCATCGCGATCGTCTCATCGATCGACGATGGCAGCGGCGGATGAGTTTGATCCGGCATGTCTCCTCCCTTTTTCAGGAGTTATAGCGTGTGGTAATCCCGGTTCATATAGACAAGCGCAGGCTTCGCCTCGTTGTACCGGACTGCCACGACCTCGCCGAAAATGATGTGGTGCGTCGACATTTCCTTGATTTCGCTCACGCGGCAATCGAAGGAGGCAAGCGCGTCGCGAAGGATGGGCGCGCCCGTTACCAGCTTGTCGAACACACCCGTCGCGAAGCGTTCGTCGTTGGTGAGCAGCGCACGCCCCGAAAAAGCATCCGCAAGCGCTTGATGATGCGCGGCCAAGGTATTCAATGCAAAGATGCCGCTCCGAAAGAAGATGTCGTTCTTCGGATTGCTGTTGTTCAGGCATACCAGTACGGTCGCAGGGCTATCGGATACCGAGCAAGCGGCAGTGATCGTCACGCCTCTGCGCTCCTCGCCGATCGCCGTCGTTACGAGCTGCACATGGCCGCCAAAGCGGCTCATCGCATCCCGGTAGAGGCGCGGGTCGATCGGTTGCTTGTTCAACAAAGGCATTCTCCATCCGGCGTCACCGGTTTTGCTGTTTTCTATAATATGAAGGTGATCGGTTACCTTTTCTACAAAAGCCAGGCGAAAAGCTTCCCAACCGTGCGTTTTTCTTTGACGATCGATGCCGGACGGATAAAAGAGCAGGACAAACGACACGGACCTGCGGCTTTTATGAATACTTTGCGTGGCCTAGCACTTCTGCCGATGCTGCTCCTTGCGGCCGGAGAATGCCATGCCGCCGGCCTCACGATTGGCGTTGTTGCGCCACAGACTGGCAACCTCGCGCCAATCGGAGCCCAGATCATTGCCGGTGCCACTGCCAGGATCCAGCAGGATGGCAACACGATCGTCACGGTCGCGGAGACTTGCGAGGAAAACAGCGGCGCGGCGATCGCTGACGCGTTGATCAATGCCAAGGTCCAGGTAGCCGTAGGCTTTCTCTGCAGCGAGACGCTCGAGGGCGCACTGCCAAAGCTGAAGGATGCCAATATCCCGGCGATTACCATCTCGGTGCGCTCACGCATCCTCATGGAAGACGCGCTAAAAAATGCCTGGCCGCTCTATCGAATGGCGCCGGCCGATGGCGCGGAAGCGGAGAAGATTATCGAGGTGATCGTACGGGAGTGGGCGGCCTCGCCGATCGCACTGGTCGAAGACGGCACTATCCATGGCCGGGAGCTTACGGAAGCGATCCGAAACGCGCTCGAGGAAAAAGGCCTCAAGCCGGTATTCACCGACACCTATCGACCGGGCCAGGAGCAGCAGGTTGCTCTTGTACGCCGCCTGAAGAAGGCCGGGGCGACAAAGGTATTTGTCGGCGGGGATCGCAGCGACGTTGCAGTGATCGCACGTGATGCAGCGGCGGAAAAGATTCAACTCGATATCCTCGGTGGCGACGCCATGCGGGCTGCCAACCAACCGCTCGCGCTTGCCGATGGCATTTACGCCGTTGCCCTGCCGGACTATGCGGCGCGGCCGGAAGCGAAGTCGGTTGTCGATGCGTTACGCGCCGGCGGCGTCGAGCCGGAGGGCTATGTACTGCCTGCTTATGCAGCTGTGGAAATCGCGACGAAGGCTGTCCAGGATGCCGGGGCTGATGATAGGCCGATCGCGCAGCATATCGGCGGCACCTCCTTCGAGACGATTATCGGAAAGATTGCTTTCAACGCCGGCCATGAATTGGCCGATAACCCCTACCGCCTGCTGCTATGGCACGCCGGTTCGTTCGTGCTGCCAAGCGCTCCGATCGAATAGGCTTTGCCGCCGCCGCTGCACGAGTTTTACGGAGAGACGTCAATGACTACGCCCATTCGCATCGCGCCATCCATCCTTGCCGCCGATTTTGCCAAACTGGGCCAGGAAGTCCGTGACGTGACCGCGGCTGGAGCCGATTGGATTCACCTCGACGTCATGGACGGTCACTTCGTCCCAAACATTTCCTTCGGCCCTGATGTGATCAAATCGCTGCGTTCCTATACGGACGCCGTTTTTGATTGCCATCTGATGATTGCACCTGCCGATCCTTACCTGGAGGCCTTCGCCAAGGCGGGCTGCGACCGCATTACCGTCCATGCCGAAGCCGGGCCGCATCTCCACCGGTCGCTTCAAACTGTGCGCAGCCTGGGCAAAAAGGTCGGCGTCACCCTCAATCCGGCCACGCCGCTTTCGGCACTAGAAAATGTCCTCGACGAGGTCGACCTCATCCTTATCATGTCGGTAAACCCCGGATTTGGCGGACAGAAATTCATTCCCGCGATGGCGGACAAGATTGCCGCCGCGCGGTCACTCATCGGTGACAGGCCGATCGATCTCGAAGTCGATGGTGGAGTAACAGTCGAAACGGCGCCGATCGTCGGCAAATCTGGCGCCAATGTTCTCGTCGCAGGTTCGGCGATCTTCAAGGGCGGCTCGGTCGAGGCCTACAAGGCGGCCATCAGCGCCTTGCGCAGTGCCGCCGAAGGTCAGTCCAAGTCGTGATGAAAGCAGGCCGTCCTTGATCTCCGAGCGGCTCAAGGCGGCGCGCCCGCCTCTCCCCGATCTATTCGCAGGCGCAGTGCTCTGGGGCACGCAGATGCTCGCGTCCGCGATGGCCGCGCTCTGTTTCAGAAACGGAATGGAGACGGCACATCTCCGCGACCTCGCGCTACTCTATTTCACAGGCGGATTGCTGGCTTGGCCATTCATGTTGCCATTGGGTCGCTTCCTTGCGCACCGACGCTCGCCGGAGACGCGTTTTGCAGCCTTCTTCCTGACACTTGCTGCCGGGACGATCCTGATGACCGCCTTTCTATTCGCCATGGACTACCGGGTCTTCTACTCGGCGTGGCACGCTTCTTTTGGATCCCTGACGTGGGTGTTTCAATTCGTCTTCACCGGTGCCAGTGCAGTCTATCAGTTCGCCGTCCTTGGAATTCGCCTGTTTCTTCCGCTCGGCCTTCTCTGCCTTTTCGGCACTAGTGTTGCGCTTGCTAAACGCATGCGTTGAGATTGCCGCCTGTCTTTGATACAGGGGCGCCAGCATTTCCTTATGAACGAAAGCAGGAAACCATGATCCCGCGCTATTCCCGGCCAGAGATGGTCGCCATCTGGTCGCCCGAAACCAAATTCCGCATCTGGTTCGAGATCGAGGCTCACGCCTGCGATGCGCTCGCCGAACTGGGTGTCATCCCGAAATCGGCTGCGAAGACGATCTGGGAACGAGGCGGCGCCGCCACGTTCGACGTTGCGCGGATCGATGAAATCGAGGCCGTCACCAAGCACGATGTCATTGCCTTCCTGACGCACCTTTCAGAGATCGTCGGTTCCGATGCGCGTTTCGTCCACCAGGGCATGACGTCTTCTGACGTTCTCGACACCACATTCAACATCCAACTCGTCCGCGCAGCCGACATCCTGCTCGCCGACATGGATCGTCTGCTCGCCGCTCTCAAGGCACGCGCCTTCGAACACAAGGACACCGTCCGCATCGGTCGCAGCCACGGCATTCATGCCGAGCCGACCACGATGGGCCTGACGCTCGCGCGCTTCTACGCCGAGATGAGCCGCAACCGCGCCCGCCTGCTGGCCGCGCGTGCCGAAATCGCCACCGGTGCGGTCTCCGGCGCTGTCGGCACTTTCGCCAATATCGACCCGCGCGTCGAGGAACATGTCTGCGCCAAGCTCGGCCTGGTGCCGGAGCCGGTTTCGACGCAGGTCATTCCGCGCGACCGGCATGCGATGTTCTTCGCCATCCTCGGCGTCATTGCCTCTTCGATCGAAAACGTCGCGATCGAGATTCGCCATATGCAGCGCACGGAAGTCCTGGAAGCTGAGGAATACTTCTCGCCCGGCCAGAAGGGCTCTTCGGCCATGCCGCACAAGCGTAACCCGGTCCTGACTGAAAACCTGACCGGTCTGGCGCGCCTGGTGCGCATGTCGGTCGTTCCCGCCATGGAGAACGTCGCCCTGTGGCATGAGCGCGATATCAGCCATTCGAGCGTCGAGCGCGGCATCGGGCCCGACACGACGATCACGCTCGACTTTGCCCTCAACCGTTTGGCCGGCGTCATCGAGAAACTCGTGGTCTATCCCGACAACATGATGAAGAACCTCGACAAGTTCCGTGGCCTCGTGCATTCGCAGCGCGTGCTTCTGGCGCTGACACAGGCAGGCGTTTCCCGCGAGGATGCCTACCGGCTCGTCCAGCGAAACGCCATGAAGGTGTGGGAACAGGGCAAGGATTTCCTGGAGGAGCTGCTTGCCGACTCCGAGGTCCGTGCCGCGCTCACCGAAGTGGAAATCCGCGAGAAATTCGACCTTGGCTATCATACCAAGCACGTTGATACGATCTTCCGGCGCGTCTTCGGCGCTGCCTAAGCTGGATTACCGAGACGGCGCCTTCACGGGCGCCGTTTTACGCTTCGTCTTCTTGAGCCTTGCCGACGCGCTCGCCTCGCCTCCACCATTTTGACCGTTGGACGCTTTTGACGACCGTTGATTGCGAACGCCTTTCGCCGCCTTGGCAACGAGGCGATCGAGATGTTGGAGGTCCTCGTCGTCAAGATGCTCGATGCCGATGAAGCGGTTTTCCGCGTGGCTGGTGAGTATGATTTCGTTGAGTTTGGCCTGCACCGCCCGAGCATCCCGCGTCTGCGCGTTCTGAAGCACGAACACCATCAGGAAGGTAATGATGGTCGTTCCGGTGTTGATGACCAGTTGCCAAGTCTCGGAGAAATCGAAGACCGGGCCTGTCCCTGCCCATACCGCGACGAGTACGACCGCCAGCACGAACGTGGCGGGCCTGCCTGCCCATTCAGAAGTCCTGCTGGCAAAGCGGGTAAACAGATGCTGCGGCGTTGCCATGTATAACCTCCCTCGGTATTCGCCTCAGCGAAACTCCCAGGGAGGTGTTGCAGTTCCCGGCGCCCTGACTGTCAGACCACTGGCGGTGCCACGAGCTTCCTATACAGGTGCCAACTGGCATGCCCGAGGATCGGCATCACCAACGCCAACCCGACAAAGAGCGGGATGGTGCCGACGATGAGAGAAACGGCGATGATCAGCCCCCAGCAGAAGACGGGGATCGGGTTGGCGACGGTCGCTCTGACCGATGTCTCCATCGCGCAGACGAGACCGACATCCCGATCCAGCAACAACGGGAAGGTGACGACGGTCGTGGCCAACACGATAATAGCAAAGCCCAGACCAAGCACGTGTCCCCAAATGATCAACTGCAGCCCTGCAGCCGTGCCGAAGATCTCTGAGAGGAAGAGCGAGATCGATCGCGGGAAAACGTCGCCGAACACGTTGGCATAGAGCGTCTGCGCAGCGACAAGCCAGACGACGAAGAAGCCAAACAGCAACAATCCGCCAGCAATGATCGATGGAAACGCTGGCGATCCTGTTACCTCGAGCGCGTGCCTCCACGAGGTATCCATGCCAGCTTCGCGCCTGCGGCTGATCTCATAGAGCCCGATCGCGGCGATAGGGCCGATCAGTGCAAAGCCCGATACCAGCGGAAAAATCATCGGCAGGAGGTTAGCACTTGACGTCGCGACAGCGAGAAAAATGCCGGCAATCGGATACATCAGGCACAAAAATACATAGTGGGATGGTTTTTCACGAAAATCGTCGAGGCCGCGCCGTAGCGCATCAAAGACATCCGAAACGCTGATCTTGTTGACGACCGGGCGTGTGTAGACATCGCTTGCACCCGACATAACATGGAATGCCGTCATGGCTTTCTCCTCCTCAGCCAAGATAGCCGGCAGCGAAAGGATCGGCGACAACGCCGATACGAGACGCAACCGGCACTGCCAAAAACATAACAAATTTCAGAAGCCTTGTCCCACCCTCCCTTGACATCGCCGTCGAGCTTTCTCACATCCGCGCCATCATGAAAGCTTCAGACGCCGAAATCCTCATCATTCCCGGTTATACGAATTCCGGCCCCGATCATTGGCAAAGCCGCTGGGAGGCCAAGCTCAGCACGGCTCGTCGTGTCGAACAGGCAGAATGGTCGAAGCCGGTCCGCGACGATTGGGTTCAGCGGATCGCCGAGGAGGTGAACGCTGCCACGCGACCGGTGGTGCTGGTTGCGCATTCCCTTGGCATTCCATCGGCGATCCATGCAATTCCCCATTTTCGCAACAAGATAGCCGGGGCATTCTTCGTTGCACCGCCCGATGTCGCCAATCCGGCAATACGGCCGAAGCACCTGATGACATTCGGCCCGTACCCGCGGGATCCACTTCCCTTCCCGACAATCACGATCGCCAGCCGCAACGATCCCTTCGGCAGCTACGAGCACGCCGATGACATCGCTGCAAGCTGGGGATCCCTCCTCATTGACGCTGGTGAGGCCGGCCATATCAACACCGAGTCCGGCCACGGGCCTTGGCCGGAAGGAACAATGGTGTTTGCCCAATTCCTTGGCCGTTTGAAGCCGTAATACCGGACGCTTTGGCAGAACCGCAATTCACAGTCGGGCATTGCATCGCCGCGCCCAGCATGGGAACGCTCGGGCGGTTTTAGCTGAGCAATCGGCTAGTCACCCTCTCCGCGAATGAAGAGAACGCCCGCCAGGCCCACAAGAACGATGCATTGCAGTATGAACATCGGCCATTCTGGAGACATCGCATTCCCTCCGCCAATTGGGGCGATATAGGGCACCACTGCACAAGTGAATGGGCATTGTCGAACCTTGTCTGCGCCCCTCAGGCTACGCAGGGCGGAACGCACAACCAAGTAATTGTTTTTACGTAGATATTATTTTTATGGCATTAAGGGCTGTTTAATTCAATGCATCCAAAATATACACGCGCCAGGAGAGCGAGTACGCAGATTGAAACGATCGACACCCGGCAACCGGGGCAAACCGAAGACCAAGCTTCATGCGACCGGGCTCGACGACCACGCGCCCCCAATAAATAGCGCCGAACTCTCGGAGCGCGAGAGTCGCTGGAACTACGCTCTTGTCGGGTCAGGCCTCGGCGTCTGGGACCACGATCTTCGTCTTGGCAAGCGTTACTATTCCGATACCTGGAAGACCATTCGTGGCATGGCGCCCGATGAGGATGCCGACGGGGATTATGACACTTGGATTGAACTCATCCACCCCGATGATCGGGAATTCGTCGTAAGGGCGATCGATCGTCAGAATGCAGGCGATCCGGACTATCAGATTTTCGTGTATCGCGAGCGCCACAGGGACGGCCACTGGATCTGGATCGAATGCCGTGGTGCTTGTGTCGAATGGGACGAAAATGGCGCCCCTGCCCGCCTCGTCGGCACCGATACCGACATCACCGAGCGCAAGGAGGCGGAGGAGCGGCTGGCGCACGTGTCGCGACGCCTCGATCTCGCGCTTGATATCTCCAATATCGGCGTCTTCGAGGCCGACATCGAGAATGGCACTGTCGATTGGGACGACCGTCTTCTGGCGATCTACGGCATTACTGGGACGTCGCCAGCCACCACGGGCGATGCCTGGGAGGCTTCGCTGCATCCCAATGACAGGGAACGTGTGCTAGCGACCATCAGCGAGAGCATCGCTGACAACACCGATTTTGAGCACGAATTCCGCATCATCCGGCAGGACGGCATCGAGCGCGTCATCCGCGCAAAGGCGGCATTTTTTCTCGACAGCGACGGACGCCGCAAGCTGATCGGTGCGAATTGGGATGTCACTGCCGAAGTCCGGCTCAATAACGAGTTGCAGCGCGCCAAGGATCTCGCCGAAGCCCGCAATAGGGAGCTCGAAAGCGCCAAGGAAAACATCGAGCACCTGGCGCTGCATGATTACCTCACCAACTTACCCAATCGCCGATACCTGGATCGCATGTTGGACGAGCGTTCCGCCGAATGTCGCCGGACCGGCCTGACGCTCGCGATCCTCCATATCGATCTCGATCGCTTCAAGCAGATCAACGATACGCTCGGCCACCGTGCCGGCGACGCGATGCTGAAGCACGTTGCGCAGGTCCTGAAAAGGAACGTCCGTTCCACTGATTTCGTCGCTCGTATTGGTGGCGACGAGTTCGTGGTCCTGTGTACCCTCGACGTCACACCAAGGAAGATCTCTAATCTGGCCGAACGCATCATCCGCGAGCTCTGCAAGCCTATTCGCTACGAGGGCCATGATTGCCGTTTCGGCGCAAGTATAGGAATCGCCACGGGGGACGGTCCGGCGCTGGATGCCAAGCAACTTCTGCTAAATGCCGATATCGCGCTCTACCGTGCAAAGAGCGGTGGACGCAATCGCCACGAATTCTTCTCGACCGATGAGCGCCGCCGCATCATAGCCAGCAAGCGACTGGCCGACGAAATCCTGCTGGGCCTGGAACGCGGCGAGTTTATTCCGTTCTACCAATTGCAGTTCCAGGCGCGAACGCTCGAGGTTGCCGGCGTCGAGACGCTGGCGCGCTGGCAGCACCGCGAACACGGTTTGCTGGCCCCCGATCGCTTCCTCGCGATTGCCGAAGATCTGGATGTTGTCTCGACGATCGACGGTCTTATCCTCGAGCAGGCACTGGCGGATCGCCAGCGATGGGAGGATGAAGGGCTTCGCATCCCGAAGATCGCAGTCAACGTCTCGTCTCGTCGCCTCGCCGATCCGAACCTTGCGAAGAAGCTTCGCGGACTGAAGATCGAGCCTCGCACGATCTCCTTCGAACTGCTTGAATCGATCTCGCTGGACGATTGCGATGATGCCGTGACCGCCAATCTCCGGCAGCTACGCCGCCTCGGCATCGATATCGAGATCGATGACTTCGGCACGGGCCACGCGTCGATTGTTAGCCTTTTGAAGCTGAGCCCGAAGACCTTGAAAATCGACCGCGAGCTGATCCGCATGCTGCCCCACTCGGCAGAGCAGCGGAAGCTCGTCCGTTCGATCATCGACATCGGTCGTTCGCTGAACATTCTCGTCACGGCTGAGGGGGTGGAGACGATGGACCACGTCCGAATCCTCTGCGACCTCGGTTGCGACATGCTCCAGGGCTACGCGCTGGCCCGCCCGATGCCCGCACTGCAGATAGCGCCCTTTGCACGCGCTGCGTCCTGGCGGGGCGTGGAAGGCCCTGCCCGCGGCCTGCAACAGGACCTGCGCAAGTCGATCAACAGCTCCGGCCAAAGATAAAGGCCTGCATGACTCCGCCGAGACGGACGGCTCACATTCCGTTGATCGCAAAAAACCTGTAAACTGCTTCGCAGAAAGTCTTCGATTCTCTTAGCGGCACTCCGGCAATCCCGGATTCCGGGGAAGGAGTGACAGGCGGATTGTGAAACCCTCGCTTTTCCTTTAAGGGGACGCCACGAGATCGATCCACTCGCGCTATCCCAAGAGCGCCAACGATAGAGAACAATTGCAATGAACCGTCGCCGCCGTATTTACGAGGGCAAGGCCAAGATTCTGTATGAGGGCCCGGAACCGGGCACGCTGATCCAGTTCTTCAAAGACGATGCCACCGCCTTCAACAAGAAAAAGCACGAAGTCATCGATGGCAAGGGCGTTCTGAACAACCGCATTTCGGAATACATTTTCAGCCATCTGAACAAGATCGGCATTCCGACGCATTTTATTCGTCGCCTCAACATGCGCGAGCAGTTGATCCGCGAAGTCGAAATGATCCCGCTTGAGATCGTTGTACGCAACGTTGCCGCCGGCTCGCTGTCCAAGCGCCTTGGCATCGAGGAAGGCGTCGTGCTGCCACGCTCGATCATCGAGTTCTATTATAAGTCCGACGCGCTCGACGATCCGATGGTTTCCGAGGAGCACATCACGGCATTTGGCTGGGCGAACCCCGCCGAACTCGATGATATCATGGCGCTTGCCATTCGCGTCAACGACTTCATGACCGGTCTTTTCCTCGGCGTCGGCATCCAGCTTGTCGACTTCAAGATCGAATGCGGTCGCCTGTACGAAGGCGACATGATGCGCATCATCCTGGCCGATGAGATTTCGCCGGACTCCTGCCGTCTCTGGGATATCGATACCCGTGAAAAGATGGACAAGGACCGCTTCCGCCGGGACATGGGTGGACTTCTCGAAGCCTATTCGGAAGTTGCGCGCCGCCTCGGCATCATCAACGAGAACGAGCCTGTGCGCGGCACCGGACCGGTGCTCGTGAAGTAAGACTTTCAGGCCAAGCAAGACAGGGAAGATAAAGTGATCAAGGCTCGTGTAACCGTCACGCTGAAGAACGGCGTTCTCGATCCGCAGGGCAAGGCAATCGAGGGCGCCCTCGGTGCTCTCGGCTTCGATGGTGTCGGCCATGTCCGTCAGGGCAAGGTTTTCGACGTCGAACTCGAAGGCGCTGACAAGGAGAAAGCGGCGAGCGACCTCAAGGCAATGTGTGAGAAACTCCTCGCAAATACGGTGATCGAGAACTATAATATTTCCGTCGACTAATCTTGGTCGTGGAGCGCACTCGATGGCTGAATTGACGCAAGAGCTCATGCTTGAGTTGTTGACGAAGATGAACGAGCGCATCGATACGCTGGACGCGTCGCTTGACGAGATCCGAAGCGAAATGCATTGCATGCGCGACACGATGACCACGATGGAGCAGGAAATACACAGTATTTACGGTGTTCTCGGTCGGCACGAAGGCCGGCTGGAGCGTATTGAAAAGCGTCTCGTACTCAGAGAACTTGCAGAAGCACAAACAAGGTTTTAGCCGCACTCATGAAATCAGCCGTCGTTCAACTTCCGGGTCTCAATCGCGATCGAGACATGATCGCAGCACTGACGAAAATCTCCGGTCACGCGCCGGTGACCATCTGGCAAACGGAGACGGATATTCCGGACGTCGACCTGATCGTCATCCCCGGCGGCTTTTCCTATGGCGACTACCTCCGGTGCGGCGCTATCGCAGCGCGCATGCCGGTCATGCAGGCGATCATCGAAAAGGCAAACAAGGGCGTCAAGGTTCTCGGCGTTTGTAACGGGTTCCAGATCCTGCTCGAGGCAGGTCTGCTTCCTGGCGCGCTGATGCGCAATGCCTCGCTCAAATTCGTCTGCCGCGAGATCAAGCTCGAAGTCGTCAACGCCGACACCGATTTCACCCGCGCCTATTCCAAGGGTCAGATCATTCGCAGCCCAGTCGCCCATCACGACGGCAACTACTTCGCCGACGCCGAGACCCTGGCAAAGATCGAAGGCAGCGGCCAGGTCGTATTCCGCTATGCGGAAGGCACCAACCCGAACGGCTCGATCAACGATATTGCCGCGGTCATGAACGATAAGGGCAACGTCCTCGGCATGATGCCGCATCCCGAAAACCTCATCGAAGCAGCGCATGGCGGTTCCGACGGCCGTGGTCTGTTCGCATCCGCCCTCGAGGTAATCGCAGCTTAACCTTCGGCACGTAAGAGGCCATTCATCCAGTCCATTGGAGCAAGTTGATGCGTCCTCGCCTTTCGACGACACGTGTTCTCGCGATTGCCGCAACGGCGGCGCTGGTCGCGTCCTGCCAATCGAACACGCCCGCGAAGGGTCCTGACCGCAGCGCGCTGTCCACCATGGAGCGCGTTGCTCTCGGTGCGAACGCCTGCTGGTTCAAGTCGGGCGACGCGGCCTTTGCCGCATACAGGTTGGCGCCGGAGTTGAATTCCTTCTCCGGTCGTCCGCGCATTCTCGTCGTGCACAAGGGAAGCCCCGAAAGCCGCCCATTGCTCGTTGTTCAGGCAGAGGGCAACCCCTCCAAGCTCGATGCCTTCGGTCCGATGATGCAAGGCGCCACCGGACCGCGGATCGTCAAGGATGTCACCCGCTGGGCCTCCGGCGGCAAGGCTTGCGGCTGATCAGTCCCAAAAGAACGACTTGCTGGCCTCCTTGTTCGCCTCGGCGCGCGTGACGCCAATGTCCAGCAGTTCGGCGTCCGTCAGATCACGCAACACCCTGCGGCTCTCTCGCTTCTGATGCCACGATGTTAGTCGTTGCAATGCGGACACCAGCAAGGTGCGCGGCACACGGCGAGAGTCTTGCTGAATGCGGCATTGTATCGATTGCACCTTGGAAGGGAGCGGTGCAATCCGGAGCTCGTTCTCTGGAACGGCGGACATTTTATTCTCCACGTGGATTGTGTCTGTAATTCAGATAATCTTGACGGACGAAGGGTGACAATATAGAGAATTGTCATCATGACAAATTGGCTCCCAGACGTTTCGCGCGGTTTCGGCCCGGTTTACCTCCGGATTGCGGACAGCATTGAATCAGCCATTGCCGCAGGTACATTGCCCGCTGGCAGCAAGTTGCCGCCGCAGCGAAACCTTGCCTACGACATAGGCGTGACAATCGGGACAATCGGCCGGGCCTATGCGCTGGTGCACGAACGCGGCCTCGTCGCGGGAGAAGTCGGCCGCGGCACATATGTCCTGGATCGCGCCGAGACGGCACCCGGCAATCAGCCGGACCCACTGACCATCGCGCTCGGCGGCACGCGTCCGATTGATGCGCCGGCCGGCAAGATACGCTTTGACACCACCGCGGCTCCGGACCTCGGCCAGGGCAAGATCATCGGCAGCGTGCTCGCCGCAATCGGCGAGGAGCAGCTTTCCGAGATTTCGTCCTATTCCCGTGTTTTCCCGCAAAATTGGTACGAGGCAGGGCGGCGCTGGCTCGCCAGGAACGATTGGACGCCCGACACCGAAAACATCGTCCCTACCCTCGGCGCACACGCGGCGGCGGTCTCGGTGATTTCGGCCGTGTCGTCGCCCGGTGACAAGATCGTATTTGAAGATTTGAGCTATACGCAGGTCAGCCGCAGCGCCCGCATTCTTGGTCGCCGTACGATCACCGTCGACTCCGACGAGAACGGCGTAATCCCCGATGACTTCGAGCGCTTGTGTCTTCAGCAGCATCCCAAGCTCGCGTTCCTCATGCCGACCGCGCACAATCCCACCCTGGCTACGATGCCTTGCGAGCGGCGGGTACGGATCGCGGAGATTGCACGCAGGCATGGCGTCTGGCTGATAGAGGACGATCTCTACGGTGGCATGACTGGAGACGAAAATCCCCTGCTGGCGTCGCTCGCGCCCGATCGCACCTTCCTGATCAGTGGCCTTTCAAAGTCCGTGGCTGCCGGAGTGCGCGGCGGCTGGGTCGCCTGCCCGCCGCATTTTGCGCAGCGGATCAAGGTAACGCACAAGATGATTACGGGCGGGCTGCCTTTCATTCTGGCCGAGGCTTGCGCCCGTCTCGTTCAGAGCGGCCAAGCACACGAAATCCGCAAGGCAAGCACGGCCGAACTGGCCATCCGCGAGCGCCTCGCACGGCAACAACTACAGGGATACGATTTTGTGTCCCATCCGCATGTTCCCTTCCTCTGGCTGAAGCTGCCCGATCCCTGGCTCTCGGGAACCTTCAAGAACGCCGCCTATAGAGATGGCGTGCTGATCGATGACGAGGACGAGTTCAAGGCCGCTCGCGCCGAGAAAGTTTATCACCGCGTCCGGATAGGCTTCTCGTCCCCCAGAAACCGTGACGATCTGGTTGCAGGATTGATGACTTTGAGACGCCTACTAGAAAGCGGCGGCGCCGGCTATGATGGTGAGATTTGAAGCGACGGCAGATCGGCCGCAGACCAGCGACAAAGCATCGTCGGTCGGCAAAAATGCTTTACCCGCCGATGATCGATGGTGCGTAATTCGGATTACGCGCGCCGGCATCCAGGTCGGCTACAAGTTTTGAGCTGGCACGATAGTCGCCTTTTGGTGCCTGCTGTCTGTTAACAGCGGGCATTTTCCTATCGCGCGTTTCATTCACTTAGGCTAAAGACACCGCAATCGCGCAACGGCAGGGACTTCCGAGAGCTCATGACCATTTCCAATACCCGCCCGATCACCCCCGAACTGATTGCCGCCCACGGCCTGAAGCCAGACGAGTATCAGCGGATCTTGAGCCTGATCGGACGCGAACCGACTTTCACCGAGCTCGGCATCTTTTCGGCCATGTGGAACGAGCACTGCTCTTACAAATCCTCCAAGAAGTGGCTGCGTACGCTGCCGACCAAAGGTGCGCGCGTCATTCAGGGCCCAGGTGAAAATGCCGGTGTTGTCGATATCGATGACGGCGACTGCGTAGTCTTCAAGATGGAGAGCCACAACCACCCGTCCTACATCGAGCCATATCAGGGCGCGGCCACAGGCGTCGGGGGCATTCTGCGCGACGTCTTCACCATGGGTGCACGCCCGATCGCAGCAATGAATGCGCTGCGTTTCGGCGAGCCGGACCATCCGAAGACCCGTCACCTAGTCTCCGGTGTCGTCTCGGGCGTCGGCGGTTATGGAAACTCCTTCGGCGTTCCGACGGTCGGCGGCGAAGTCGAGTTCGACGCGCGTTATAACGGCAATATCCTGGTCAACGCCTTCGCGGCTGGCCTGGCCAAGTCGAATGCCATCTTCCTCTCGGAAGCCAAGGGCGTCGGCTTGCCGGTCGTCTATCTCGGCGCAAAGACCGGCCGCGACGGCGTCGGCGGTGCGACCATGGCCTCGGCCGAATTCGATGAGTCCATCGAGGAAAAGCGTCCGACCGTCCAGGTCGGCGATCCCTTCACCGAAAAGTGCCTGCTGGAAGCCTGCCTCGAGCTGATGCAGACCGGCGCCGTCATCGCCATCCAAGACATGGGTGCTGCCGGCCTCACCTGCTCGGCCGTCGAAATGGGTGCAAAGGGCGATCTCGGCATTCTGCTCGATCTCGATACCGTGCCGGTGCGCGAAGAGCAGATGACCGCCTACGAAATGATGCTGTCCGAAAGCCAGGAGCGCATGCTCATGGTTCTGGAGCCGGAAAAGGAAGCCGTGGCGAAGGCGATCTTCACCAAGTGGGGCCTGGATTTTGCGATCGTCGGCAAGACCACCGACGACCTGCGCTTCCGCGTTGTCCATCAGGGCGAAGAAGTCGCCAACCTGCCGATCAAGGATCTCGGCGACCAGGCGCCGGAATATGATCGTCCGTGGCGAGAATCGGACAAGCGTGCGCCGCTGCCCGCGAACCTCGTTGCCGCACCGGCAGACTACGGCCAGGCGCTGTTGCAGCTCGTTGGCTCTCCCAATCAATCGAGCCGCCGTTGGGTTTACGAACAGTACGACACCCTGATCCAGGGCAACTCACTCCAGCTTCCGGGAGGTGATGCAGGCGTCGTTCGCGTCGAGAACCATCCGACCAAGGCTCTTGCATTCTCGTCCGATGTGACGCCGCGCTATGTCGAGGCCGATCCGTTCGAGGGCGGCAAGCAGGCAGTCGCAGAATGCTGGCGCAACATCACGGCTACCGGCGCAGAGCCGCTGGCGGCGACCGACAACCTGAACTTCGGCAACCCTGAAAAGCCGGAAATCATGGGCCAGTTCGTTCAGGCCGTGAAAGGCATCGGCGAAGCCTGCCGCGTCCTCGACTTCCCCATCGTGTCGGGGAACGTCTCGCTCTACAATGAAACCAACGGCGTTGCGATCCTGCCGACACCGACGATCGCTGGCGTCGGCCTTCTGCCCGACTGGAAGAAGATGGCGCGCATCGGCAGCGCCTCGAATGGCGATAAGGTAATCATGATCGGTACGGACGGCAGCCATCTCGGTTCGTCGGCCTATCTGCGCGATGTCGTCGGCAGCACTGAAGGCCCCGCTCCCGAGGTCGATCTCCTCGCGGAGCGCCGTAACGGCAACTTCGTCCGCTCGGTCATCCGAAACGGCCAGGCAACGAGCTGCCACGATATCTCTTCCGGCGGCCTCGTTCTGGCTCTCGCCGAAATGGCGATGGCGTCAGGCAAGGGCCTCAAGATCGATCTTCGTGAAAGCAAAGGTGCACCGCACGCGCTCCTATTCGGCGAAGATCAGGCCCGCTACGTGCTGACGGTGCCAGCGGATGTTGCCAATTTCGTCTGCGCCAACGCCGAAGGTGCGGGTGTACCTTTCCGCCGCCTCGGCACTGTCGAAGGTGAAAGCCTCGTGATTGACGATCTGCTGTCGCTGCCGATTCAGCAATTGCGCGACGCCCATGAATCATGGTTCCCTGATTACATGGAAGGCCATGGCACACTGGCTGCCACGGAATAATGCGCAAGGAGTAACGATCATGCCTATGAAACCCGGTGATATCGAAGACATGATCAGGGCCGGCATCCCCGGCGCCAAGGTGACCATCCGCGATCTTGCCGGCGACGGCGATCATTATGCGGCTGAGGTGGTAGCGGAAGCTTTTCGCGGCAAGAGCCGCGTGCAGCAGCATCAGATGGTCTACGAGGCCCTGAAGGGCAACATGGGTGGCATACTGCATGCCCTGGCGCTGCAGACATCGGCACCTGAGTGATATCGAACGCAAATGCCCGGTTAGAAGCCGGGCATTTCGTTATAACCGTCTGCAGCAAAGACCATGTCCGAGCGTGGGCCGGCGGTTAGCAGCGTGAAGTCGAAGGGCGCCCGCAGGTCTGGCCCCAGGACATACTGCCGATGCACGCGCAGGAAATCCTTCTTGATCTTCTTATAGTGCTCGATAGTCAGCATTTGCTTCACGCGAATGAAGATCATCTTCGCAGGCCGTGCATTTCCATGTCCACAAACCGCTACGACCGGCACCTTGTAGAAATGAATGGCGTCGGTCAGACAGTGGACATCAAGCCAGTTGACGCTGTCGCATCGCGCGATCAGGCCGACCCGTGACCGCAACACGTGCGCGGGGCGCAACAATGCGCATTGCAGGATTGCCGAGCCGAGCGTTGCAAAGATCACCTTCTTGCCGGCAAAAACATCAGGATCCCGTTCGAGCAGGAGGCCAACGACGTGGGCGGCGACGCTGGATCCCATACTGTGAGATGAGATCACATACTCCTGCGCAGGTTCCGACAGGGCGGTCTGCGCGGCCGTGGCACAGCGATCTAGCCACTGGTCGAATGCCGCATCGCTCGTCCGGGCAAGAGCGACCGCCATCCGCCAGTCAGCGAAGAGATGCAGCGTGTAGAAGCGCTCCGCGAAAGGCAGAAACACGAAGACGAAGAAACACAATGCCAACGCCGTGCTCCACAGGAGATGAAAAGCGGGCAACTCCATTTCGAGTGGTATCACGGCGATCGTGGCGCTAAGCGAAAAGCCGAGTATCATCATCAGGAACGGAAAGACGAAGAACAGCCCGAATCGCCAAGCGTGCCT
The DNA here is from genome assembly GCF_014851575.1 of Rhizobium sp. RHZ02. Taxonomy (NCBI): domain Bacteria; kingdom Pseudomonadati; phylum Pseudomonadota; class Alphaproteobacteria; order Hyphomicrobiales; family Rhizobiaceae; genus Rhizobium; species Rhizobium sp. RHZ02. The sequence continues at coordinate 158,220 of NZ_JACUZX010000009.1, read as the reverse complement.
GAAGTAGCCGGCCATCCCGCCATGGAGGATGACCTGCAGAGCACTACGAAAGCCCGCCAGAATTTGCGCAGGTATGCTGCGTGATCGAAGCTGCTCCACCAAAGCATTGTGGTCGAAGATATGGATGTGGCTGTTGGTTTCCCATCCGTCAACACCCGCCTTCACCTTGAACGCCGTCGACGCCGGTCCGTCGTCCGGCTCGCCTGTCAGCACGGAGAAATTCCAGGTCGCTGCACTTTGTTTTGCGGATCGTTCATAGCGCGCCCTGTGAGCACGCCCATCAAGTGGCTCGAACCCCGGAAAATGGAGAACGACCCGTTTCGAAATCAATGTCATTATTTTCTTTCTGGCCGCGCACGGCAGGAAATTGCTGCGCCGCAATCGGCGAGAATTGTGGCAAAATCCGGGTGAATTCCTTGCCATAACCGGCAATGCGCGCGCGAGATTAAGCGGCTCCTGAACCAGGCGTAACGCAAGCGCAACAATGCGCCGTCCGCAAACCGATAGGGCGCTCTTTTTTTGGCTCGGCCTGCTGGAATTCCGCGGATCACATGCTATCTAAGCTTAACGATTGAAACGGCGGGCCTTTAACTCGCCTGTGGAAAGGATTAGTCCCTATGAGCGGTATCAACGAATTCATCGACAACGAAATCAAGAGCAACGACGTCGTCCTCTTCATGAAGGGCACGCCGCAGTTTCCGCAGTGTGGATTCTCCGGCCAGGTCGTGCAGATTCTCGATTACATCGGCGTCGACTACAAGGGCATCAACGTGCTCGCTGACTCCGAGATCCGCCAGGGCATCAAGGATTACTCCAACTGGCCGACGATCCCGCAGCTCTACGTGAAGGGCGAGTTCGTCGGCGGTTGCGACATCGTCCGGGAAATGTTCCAGGCCGGCGAGTTGCAGCAGCACCTGCAGGAACATGGCGTGACCGTTCGCGGCGCTGCCTGACCTGTTCGGTCACCGGGCGTCCGCCCGGTTTCCAAATCTTGCATTTTGAGTCCGAGGCGCTGTGCTGAACAGCGCCTTGGCCCGTTTATGGGAATTTCATTGTGACAGATTCATCACAAACCGTGCACGCGGGCCAATTGCCCATGGGCAAAGGGGAATTCATTGCGCTCGCCGCCTTCTTGATGGCGGTCAATTCGCTCGCGATCGACATCATGCTGCCGGCACTGCAGCAGATCGGCGCAAGCCTTGGCGTCGAAAGCGAAAATCACCGTCAGTTCGTCGTTTCCGCCTATCTGCTGGGCTTCGGCTCGGCTCAGCTCTTCTACGGCCCTCTCTCCGACCGATTCGGCCGCCGTCTGCCGCTGTTGATCGGCCTTGTCATCTATATCTGTTCTGCGCTGGGGATCGCACTGGTACCGTCCTTTGCGGGCCTTCTCGCACTTCGCTTCATTCAGGGCATTGGTTCCGCAGCGACGCGCGTCATCACCATCTCCATCGTCCGTGATATCTACGGCGGCCGGCAGATGGCAGAGGTCATGTCCCTGATCATGATGGTCTTCATGATCGTTCCCGTCATCGCGCCGGGCAGCGGCCAGATCATCATGTTCTTCGGCAGCTGGCATCTGATCTTCGTGTTCATCGCCGTCCTGGCCGCTTTGATCTCGGTTTGGGCCTATATCCGCCTTCCCGAAACCTTGCGTCCCGCGAATGTCCGCCCGTTCACCGCACGCTCGGTGATCGGTGGCTTCAAGCTGGTTCTCACGAACCGCATCGCCCTCTGCTACACGATTGCCACCACCTTCATCTTCGGTTCGCTGTTCGGCTTCATCAATTCCGCGCAGCAGATATACGTCGGCATCTACGAGCTTGGGGTCTACTTCCCCTTCGCCTTTGCCGGCGTCGCTGTCTTCATGTCGCTTTCGTCATTCCTCAACGCGCGGCTTGTTGGCAGGTTCGGGATGCGGCGGTTGTCGCATGGCGCGTTGGTCGGCTTTATCACCGTCAACACCATCTGGCTCGCAGCCCTCGTTCTTGGGCCGCAACCGATGCCCTTTGCGTTTTTCATCTGCTTCTTCGGTGTGGCCATGTTCCAGTTCGGCTGGATCGGCTCCAACTTCAACTCGCTTGCCATGGAGCCGCTCGGCCACGTCGCGGGAACGGCTTCGTCCGTCCTCGGCTTCATGAGCACGGTCGGCGGCGCGCTGATCGGCGCCGGCATCGGCCAGGCATTCAACGGCACAGCATTGCCAATGGTCGCAGGCTATTTCACCGTCTCGATCATCGGTCTGGTCTTCGTTTTGATCGCAGAGAAGGGACGTCTCTTCCAGCCGCACAATCCTGCGGTCTGATCGGCTCTCTCCGCCCCTATTTCAGGATTTCGATTATGACGCCACCACATAAACCCCATGTTGAGAATCAGGGCTCCCGCCGCATAGGCATGGGCTTCGTCGAATTTGTCATTACCATCGCCATCATGACCGCCAGTGTCGCGATGGCGATCGACAGCATGCTGCCATCCCTGCCCGCGATCGGCCATTCGCTCGGTGTCACGAACGCCAACGATACGCAGCTCGTGATCGGCGTCTTCTTCCTCGGATTCGGCGTGTCGCAGATCATTTTCGGTAGCCTGTCTGATACCTTCGGCCGTCGAAACATCCTGCTTGGCGGCCTCGCCGTTTATGTCCTCGCTATGTTCGCCGCTGCCGCTACCGCCAGCTTCGAAATGCTGCTGATCATGCGCTTTGTCCAGGGCCTCGGCGGCGCAGCCGTCCGCATCACGACCATGGCGATTGTTCGCGACTGCTTCGGCGGCCGTGAGATGGCGCGGGTCATGTCCTACGTGATGATCGTCTTCATGATCGTGCCGATCGTGGCGCCTTCGGTCGGTCAGTTGATCATCACCTACGCCAACTGGCACTGGATTTTTATCCTGCTCGGCCTTGTCGGAGGGGTCTTGTTCATCTGGGCACTCGCGCGTCTAAAAGAATCTCTGCCGAAAGAAGAGCGCATCCCGTTATCGGTCGGCTCCGTCGTCGACGGTTTCAAGACCGTCCTGACGAACAAGATCACCTGTGGCTACATGATCGGGCTGACGATGTTCACGGGCGTCATCAGCGCCTACGTTATTTCGGTCCAGCAGGTGTTCGGCGAGGTCTACGGCCTTGGCGATTGGTTACCGATCGCCTTTGCGGCAACGGCCGGCGGCATCGCTGTCGCGAACTTCGCCAACGGGTTTTTTGTGCGCAAATTCGGGATGCGCCGCATCTCGCACGTTGCGATGATCCTGTTCACGATCGTGTCTGCAATCGGTTTCGTCAAAGCTCTCGGTGGCCGGCCCGATTTCGCCTTTGCCTATACCCTGTTCACGATCCTGCTGATGATGTTTGCGGTTATTGCCACCAATTTTACGGCAATCAGCCTGGAACCCATGGGCAACCTCGCCGGCACCGCGACAGCCATCACCGGCTTCGTATCGACGACCTTCGGCGCGATCCTCGGCGGCACGGTCGGACAGCTATTCAACGGGACTGTGCAGCCGCTCTTCGGCGGCTTCGCGGTGTTCGGGGCGATCAGCATCGCGGCAACGCTGTGGGCCGAAGGCGGCAAGCTGTTCACACATCCGGGTGACAGCCCGCACATCGATCAAGGCGCCGGGCATTTCTAGTAGACGGCCTTGCAACGCATAACGTTCCTTGTCGCCCGCAACACACCGTTGCGGGCGAAACGCTTTTGGGAGCTAGCGCCACACAAGGGCGACCGAAAGAGCCAGAGCCAACGCCATCGCGATATTGAAGAACCGCGCCGAACGTGGGGTGCGTAGAAACTGTGCCACGAGAGCGCCGAGGACAAGCCAAACGAACCCGGCGGGAAACGCGGCGGCTGCGAACAGCGCCCCCATCCACAAGGCGCCACGTGCTTCAGCGTGCTGTGAAGACACAAGGAAGGTGCTGCCTGCGCTCAGCGCAACCAGCCAACCTTTCGGGTTTAGCCACTGGAATAGAAAAGCCTGCCGAAATCCAACCACGCGCCTCTGGCCATCCGCTTCAACAGTACCGGCATTGGCGATCTTCCAGGCAAGCCACAACAGAAACAGAGATCCTGCCAACTTCATCGCTATTACGATCGCCGGCGCCGCGGCGACAATTTCTCCGACACCGAAGGCGCTTAGAACAATCATTGCGCCCATGCCAAGCGATGCACCGAGCGGACAGCCGATGCCTCTCGAAGTGCCGACAGCAGCACCTGTGGACAGGACCAGAGTGTTACTAGGTCCCGGTGTAACCGCCGCGATAAACGCAAACAGCAAAAACGCCAGTGTCTGCCCTGTATCCATCATACTCTCCTCGTCATTTCGAAAACGGGAGAACATTTACGACTGGCGTGCCTGCTCGTATTGTACGTCTGTGCGCATGGCGTTTTCCTGGGAGCGCGAAATCTGGCCCCCCCAGGAAACGCTACCGCAACCCGCAGGAGGTCGCGGCTCCGATATCAGATCGTGAAAACTTCGCTCCGCAGAATGTCCCAGCTGTCCTTGTCGGGCGCAATCAGCAAGCCACCACTGGTGTGATGCGGAAGGTAAGGCGAACCGTCAAAACGGGCCGCATGCGCGCCAGCCTCGATGCTGATCAGGGTGCCCGCGAGATGGTCCCAGGGCATGAGCTTATTATACATCAGATAGTGGACGTGACCGCCCGCAAAGGCGCGGTACTCATGGGCAGCACAGCGATAGTTGGCAAGGAACCGAACCTTGGCCAGATTGGCAAGGATCTCGCTGCGCTTCGGCTTCGGCAGGAAGCCCGTCGATGCCATGCCGACCATCTCCTCCAGCGCGACGGGCGCTGCAACGGCGAGCCGCTCCGCCTCCCCGCCAGGACGCCGAAGCCACGCGCCACCGCCCTTCTCCGCCATTACCCAGTCATCGCCCATCGGGTCGTAGATGATGCCGGCAACCGTTTCGCCCTTGGACACGACGGACGCCATCACGCCGAAGGCCGGAATGCCGGATGCGAAATTGAAGGTCCCATCGACGGGATCGACCACGATGGCAAGGTCCGCTCCCTCGAGCTTGCCGAGCAGATCAGGATCCGCCGCGACCGACTCCTCTCCGATGAACACGGCATCCGGCCAGAGTGCAGCGGCTTCAGCCTTAATCATCCGCTCCGCCTGCAGGTCCGCCTCCGTCACCAGATCGGTCGCTTCGCTCTTGGCGCGCACGTCATCGCTTCCAAGTCGACGGAAGCGCGGCAATATCTCTGCCTTCGCCGCCCGCCTCAGGAGATCTGCAAGCGTCGTTACATCTATCGTGGAACTCATGGACTTTCCTTCTTTGCCGTGGGCGCCGACTATTCACTCTTCGGCGCGGTCTCTCCGGCCATCAGGCCCGCGAAATCGAAAAGCTTGGGATCGAGCAGATGCGACGGGTTCACATGCGCAAGCGCTCTCAGCATCGTATCCTTGCGGCCCGGCATACGCCGCTCGATATCGGCGAGCATGTCCTTCATCGCATTGCGCTGCAGCCCGTCCTGGGAGCCGCAAAGATCGCATGGAATAATCGGGAACTGCATGGCAGCCGCGAACTTCGCCATGTCGTCTTCCGCGCAATAGGCGAGCGGGCGCAGCACCACGAGGTTGCCCTCGTCATTGAGCAATTTGGCCGGCATCGAAGCGAGCCGCCCGCCATGGAAAAAGTTCATAAAGAAGGTTTCGAGAATATCCTCGCGGTGGTGGCCGAGCACCAATGCGTCACAGCCCTCCTCCTTGGCAATCCGATAAAGATTGCCGCGACGCAGGCGCGAACAGAGCGAGCAATAGGTCGCTCCTTCAGGAACCTTCTCCTTCACGATGGAGTACGTGTCGCGATACTCGATGCGGTGCTTGACGCCGACCTTGGTGAGATATTCAGGCAGGATATGCTTTGGGAAGTTCGGCTGCCCCTGGTCGAGATTGCAGGCGATCAGTTCCACCGGCAGAAGACCGCGCCACTGCAGGTCGAGAAGAAGGGCGAGCAATCCATAAGAGTCCTTGCCGCCGGAGAGACCGATCAGCCAACGCGTCTGCCCCTTCAGCATTGCAAAATCGTCGAATGCCTGTCTGACGTTCCGCAACAGCCGCTTGCGCAGCTTGTTGAACGACACCGAGTCAGGAGCTTCGGCAAAGAGCGCGTGCGCGATCGCCCCATCCGCGTTCGGCGTTTCCAGCTCATCGGCAATGTTGGCTGCGATGTTCATTTTCTCGTCCAATCAGACTCTGCCTCCGCCTTAGCAGAAAGCGTCACGACAACCCAGCATCAATCGCCGAAAACAGACCAGCCAGTGCGGGCCGCCAGCATTTCGAGCGCGACAGCACCGAGCTGCGAGTTGCCGACCTCGTTGAGCCCCGGCGACCACACCGCAATCGAGGCAATGCCGGGCGCCACTGCAAAAATACCACCGCCGACACCACTCTTGCCGGGGAGACCGACGTGATAGGCAAAGTCGCCGGAACCGTCATAGTGGCCGCATGTCAGCATCAGCGCGTTGATACGTCGCGCCCGCTTCGGCGACACAACGGAGTGGCCAGTCATCGGATTGCTGCCGCGTGCGGCCAGAAACAGCCCGGCCTTCGCCAGCTGCTCGCAGGTCATCGACAGGGCGCACTGGTGAAAATAGACGCCAAGCACGTGTTCGACTGGGTGATCGAGGTTGCGATAGGCCCGCATGAAGTTTGCGAGCGCGAAATTGCGGTAGCCCGTCTGTGTCTCGGACCTTGCAACGCGATCATCGATGGTGACCGACTCGTCATCGGCGAGATAGCGGACGAAGCGCAGCAACTCACCAATAGCCTCGCGTGGCGCATGGCCGGCCATGACAACATCGGTCACGGCAATTGCCCCCGCGTTGATGAAGGGATTGCGTGGAATGCCCTGCTCGTGCTCGAGCTGGACGATCGAGTTGAACGCCGAGCCCGAAGGCTCGCGGCCGACCCGCTTCCACAGTCCCTCGCCGACCTTGCCGAGTGCAAGCGTCAGCATGAAAACCTTCGAGATGCTCTGGATGGAGAACGGGACATCGGCATTGCCGACGCTGTAGACCTTGCCATCCACGGTGACGACCGCTAGGCCGAACTGGTTTGGGTCGACCTTGGCGAGTTCCGGAATGTAGTCCGCAACCTTGCCCTCGCCGATACGGGGGGTCAGCTCCTTGTGGATGCTATCGAGAACTGCCTGCAAGTCCGTCATCGTATCTCCCCAGATAACAAAAAAGCCGCCCCAGGAGGCGGCTTTTCCGTATGCGAAAACGCCTCGCGATTAACGCGAATAGAATTCGACCACCAGATGCGGCTCCATGACGACCGGATACGGTACGTCGCCGAGCGCCGGAACACGAGCGAAGGTAGCAACCATCTTGTTATGGTCAGCTTCGATGTAGTCCGGAACGTCGCGTTCAGCCAAGCCAACAGATTCCAGAACGGAAACGAGCTGCTTCGACTTCTGACGAACTTCGATGACGTCGCCAGCCTTGCAACGGTAAGAACCGATGTTTACGCGGACGCCGTTCACGGTCACGTGGCCGTGGTTGACGAACTGGCGAGCAGCGAAAACGGTCGGAACGAACTTGGCGCGATAAACGATCGCGTCAAGACGAGACTCCAGAAGACCGATCAGGTTTTCCGAGGTATCGCCCTTGCGGCGGTCGGCTTCAGCGAAGATCGCGCGGAACTGCTTCTCGCGCAGGTCACCGTAGTAACCCTTCAGCTTCTGCTTGGCGCGCAGCTGCACACCGAAGTCAGAGAGCTTGCCCTTGCGGCGCTGACCGTGCTGGCCCGGGCCGTATTCGCGGCGGTTCACCGGGGACTTAGGACGGCCCCAGATGTTTTCGCCCATACGGCGGTCAATCTTGTACTTGGACGATTCGCGCTTGCTCATCGTATTTCCTTTCAGAAAGTTAGAACGGTCTGTTGCCAAACCGCGTGAAGGAAACACGCCCTCCTTTGATCTTCTTTCGAGGATCCGACAGGATCATCCCATTACGCGAACAGGACAAATCCACGGGACATGTCAAATGAAACACCGGACATCTCTGCCCGGTGCTGGGGCGGTCTTTAGGGCGAAGTCGCTGGAATGTCAATCACAATTCCACGTTTTCGCCCGTGGCATTCGCCGACGCGGCCTACTTCGCGCTGGCCGTCTCGGTCTTCAGGCCGAGCGCGTCGCTGATCGTATAGAACAGATCCGTCTGGTCCGTCAGGCCAGTGACATTGGCAGCGCGCGGCCCGTAAGCAGCAATGCGAAGCTGCGAGCCGGTATGGCCCTGGTCATCCGCATCGTCGGAGTTGCCGTAGCTCACGGCCATCACGGCGCCGTCCTTCGTCATCAACGCTTCCGTCAAGCCCGGAGCCTTGGCGTCGGCATCGATGATCTGGCTCGCGTGCGCATGATCGGCGGTGATGATGACGAGCGTGTCGCCGGCTTCTTGCGCAAACTTCAACGCTTCCTGAACGGCTTCATCGAGATCAACCGTTTCGCCGATCTGGCCGCACGGGTTGGCGGCATGATCCTGCTTGTCGATCGACGCTCCCTCGATCTGCAGGAAGAAGCCCTTCTCGTTCGTCCTGAGCAGTTCGATCGCCTTGGCCGTCATCTGTGCCAACGTCGGGGTTGCCGACGTGCGCTTCTCGTTGGGCTTGCAGACGACCGGCTCCTTCTCGACATTGCCGTAATGGCTGGCCTTCGGGCCTTCCCAGCGAACCGGCATATTGCCCTCGGCAAACAGGCCGAGTACCGGCGCACTGTCGTTCGCCTGCTTAACGGCCTGGAGCTCGTCAAGGTTCGAGACGATCTTGTAGCCTCGTTCCTCCGCCTGCTGGCGAAGCGTCTTGTCCTTCCATTCGCCGGCCTTGGCGGTCTCGCCGAAGCTCTTTGCGCCCCCGCCGAGTGTCACGTCGGGGCGCGTATCCAGCAACTGCTCGCTGATCGAACCTTTGCCGCCGTTTTCAAGCGCGTTCGTCGGGCACTTCTCTGTGGTGGATGCCGGGCTGTAGCACTTACGCTGGGTCACGTGCGCGATCTGCACGGCTGGCGTTGCATCCTGCAGTTCGGCTGTCGAGACATTGCCTGTGCCAAGACCGGCAGCCTTTGCCTTTTCGATCAGCGTTTCGTGGCTCTTCTCATGAATGTCGACGCCGATCGCGCCGTTATAGGACTTCACGCCCGTCGCCCAAGCGGTGCCCGAGGCAGCAGAGTCGGTCACATAGGTCGGCTTGCCCGTCTTCTTTTCGAGCGAATAATGCGTGTATTGCCCGGTGACCGGAAGCGCATCGATGCCCTTGAAATACTGGCCCGCGCCGACCGCATAGTTGCGTGCGATGGTGATCTCGGAGTCGCCCATGCCGTCGCCGATCAGGAGGATGACGTTCTTCGGGCGGGTATCGATGAGCGCGGCGCGATAAGCCTCGGTGATGTCGCCGGAAAGGCGGCGTGCGCCACCGGGAGCGCTGAGATCGGCGCTTGCCGCACGTTCCAGAAGCTTGTTCGCCGCATCATCTGCATAGCCAGGCTGAACGGCAACGGTTGCAAGCAGGCCGCCGACGACAAGGCGCAGCAGCTGGTGACGAACGTTGTTTCTCATGACCGAGATCTCCTTTTGATAATCCGCATCGACCGCACGGGTCGCGCGCCTTATCCACCACCCGAATGAAGCTCTTGTGACAAAAGCAACTGCTTCGTGTGACATTAGGGATCGAGTATAAACCGGGCACATTGTCCGCGCGCTATTTGCCGTCAATTCGGCCGTCATTCCGCTGCGGAGCGCACCTCATCCACATCAGGCGCATTGGCATCGCCGGGAGCCGTCTGGCAACTCATGTCGGGGAAAGCGACGATGCGCTTGCCGGCGAAGTCCGTGTGCACGACCACAGTCCCCTGCTCCTCGAAATAGCCAAGTAGACGTCTCGCACGCCGGGCCGAGTGGGTGCCGTAAGCGCGCGCAATCCGCGCATCCGAGGGGCATGGTTCGCCACAAATTGCCGCTTTTGCCAACATCAGGAAAACACCCTGAAGATCGTCGGTGACGCCAGAAGAGAGCGACAACGCCATTCCCCAGGCCTGGGTTTCTGCGGTCGCCGCACCTACGCCGGAACGCGAAATCGCCACGCGGCGTCGGAACTCCGACAAAGACATCGGAGCGCCTGGAACCCGGCGCATGCGAAGTCGCACCAGGAACTCCTGGTAAAGCACGGAATCCGTTCGGAATCCGGAGCTCGGATCGTCCAGTATTTCGTTGAGCACCGCCGTCAGCCGCTCCTCCCGTTCCTCGACCGACAGCTCGGGCTGAGGCGCACGCGTCTCCGAAACCGGAGCCGAGGCAGCAGGAGCCGATCGCGACAACTCCGCGAGAATATCGGTGGTCGGCCGTGGTGCGGGCGCGGCGCGCCGAACGATCGGCCGCTGAAATTCTTCCGGATCCGGGGTGAAGATCAGGTCTTCGACGTCCTGCGGTGCGTCCGGCAGCGGCATGAGCTTGGGGCTCGACGAACGCGCCGAGGTCTCGACATTACCGATCTGGATCGGCAGCGGGCGGCGGGACAAGGCCGGCCCAAGCGCAACGAAATTGCCACGCTTCAGGTCGCGGAACATTTCCGCCTGCCTGCGATCCATCCCGAGCAGATCGGCAGCACGCGCCATGTCGATGTCGAGGAAGGTGCGCCCCATCAGAAAGTTCGAGGCTTCCGCGGCCACGTTCTTGGCAAGCTTTGCTAGGCGCTGCGTCGCGATCACGCCGGCAAGACCGCGCTTGCGGCCGCGGCACATCAGGTTCGTCATGGCGCCAAGCGACATCTTGCGGGCATCTTCCGAGACGTCGCCGCCGACCGAAGGCGCAAACATCTGCGCCTCGTCGACCACGACGAGAACCGGATACCAGTATTCGCGGTCGGCATCGAACATGCCGTTGAGGAAAGCGGCTGCGGCGCGCATCTGCTGCTCGATATCGAGACCCTCGAGGCTCAGAACGCAGGAGACGCGATGCTGGCGGATACGATTGGCAATACCGGCCAATTCGGCCTCGGTGCGCTCGCCGTCGACGACGACGTGGCCGAACTTGTCCGACAGTGTGACGAAATCACCTTCGGGATCAATGATGACCTGCTGCACCCACTGCGCTGATTGCTCCAGCAGACGGCGGAGCAGATGCGACTTGCCGGAGCCGGAATTGCCCTGCACCAGAAGACGGGTAGCCAGAAGCTCTTCGATATCGAGCGTGGCCGGATTGCCTCCCGACGCCGATCCCATATCGATACCAACCTGCAATGTTACATTCCTCTTTCAATCAAACACGGCGTCCTAGCAGGTTTGGCCGTGTCTTTGGCAACACGCCCGCGCAAACCCACAGAAGAAAAACGTCAGAAACTTGCCTTCAACATTCGCGTAAAGGCCAGGCTGACCGCGAGAGGTACCAGCAAGACCGCCAATCCGACCCGTAGCCCTGATACCTCCGCGATAAAACCGATCAGAGGCGGTCCGATCAGAAAGCCGGTCAGTGCCATGAAGGATAGGATCGCGACATTGGCGGCCGCCGGTCGATCCCTGAGGCTTGCCGCCGCGGTAACAGCCAGCGGAAAGCCGACCGACACACCGATCCCAACCAGTGCAAAGCCCGCCAGCGTCACCAGGCTATGCCAGGCAAAGACGACCATGAGCATGCCCACCAGCGAAGCCGCGCCGCAGCCCCGGGCCAGTGAAATCGCCCCGAGGCGCTGTTTCAGATGGTCGCCGCTGAAACGGCCCGCCGCCACCATCATGGCGAAAATCGTATATCCAATACCGGTCATCATGCCGTCGGTCTGGAAAACGTCCTTGAGATAGACGGCAGACCAGTCGGCAATCGCTCCTTCGGTCATCGTAATCCCGAAGACGAAGGCGCAGATGCCGAGCAGCGCGCTGCTTGGCAGCTTGATCGGCATATGCGGCGGCGCCGCGCCAGCTTCGCGATCGGGGGGCAGGCGGAGGCTTGCTACAATGGCAAACGGCAAAACGACGAAGGCAGCCGCCATGATCGCCCCTTCGGCCGGCGCGGCAATCGCCACCATTCCCGAACCAAGCAGGCTGCCGGCCATGATGCCTAGGCTCCAGAAGCCATGGCAGCGGTTCATGATAACAGAGCCGGTATCCTTCTCAGCACGATCGGCTTCGACATTCAGCCCAAGCTCCAACGTCGACATGGCAACGCCAAGGAGGGCAAGCGCGATGAACAATTCAACCGGCGTGCGGGAGAAGGCAGGAAGGCAGACAATCACCGAGAAAACTACAAATCCTGCGATGACTGTGGTTTTGCCGCCGATGCGCGACACCACTCGTCCGGCGACAGGCAGCGTCGTGAGGATGCCGACCGGCATGCCGAGCAGCGCCAGCGCAAGATCAGCAGGACCGAGCCCCAGACGAGCCTGGATTTCGGGAATGCGCGGCAACCAGCTGCCAAATGCAATCGGTTGCAGGAAGAAGATAGCCATAACAAGTTTTTGGAAAGACATGCGGAGCCTGGCGGGATCGATGCGAATCACAACCCTCAGTTTGCGCAGTCATCAGGTCTTGCGAAAGCCCCTATCGCATCAACGTTCGACGCGATTGCGCGGGAGCCGCCTGACCAGCCGGTCAGCCCTGCAAGCAGCCCATCAAGCCTTGAGACCAAAACCCTGCATCAGCCGCCTCGTCGCAAAATCGGGATTGCCTGAGGTGAAGACCGCAAAGTCGAAATTATCGGGATGCACGGCATCGGCGACATGCGGCACGAGGCTGCGGGCACGCCGGGCAATTGCCTCAGCGGGATCGAGCCAATCTACCGGCCAGGGCGCAAGTCGACGGAAGACGTTCGCCATGAAGGGATAGTGCGTGCAGGCGAGCACGACGATATCGGTCTTCGATCCGTCTTTCTCCACGAAGCATTGATCTATCTCGGAAAGAACAGCCTCATCCGACACCACATCACCGCGGATATAGGCCTCGGCCATTCGGGCCAGATTTTCGGACCCGACCAGACGCACATGGCACTGCTGCGCGAAGGACTGGATCAGGTCGCGCGTATAGGCCCGCTTGACCGTACCCGGCGTTGCCAACACGGAGACAAGCCCCGAGCGTGTCCGCTCGGCGGCCGGCTTGATCGCCGGTACCGTGCCGACGAAGGTCATCTGCGGAAACGCCGCACGCAGATCGGTGCCAACAAGCGTAAAGGCCGTGTTGCAGGCGATGATGCAGACTTCGGGATCATGCTCGTCAAGCAGCTTGGCGAAAATACCAATGATCCGTTCCTTCAGTGCTTGCTCTTCCCAGCCGCCATAGGGAAAGCCGGCATCGTCAGCAATGTAGATGAAGCCGCGCTCCGGCATCAGCACGCGCGCTTCCCGCAATACGGTCAGCCCTCCGATACCGGAATCGAAGACCAGAACCGGTTTCAGCTCATTCAGCGCTGCTGTCATCTTCCGACTGTTCCTTGACGTCGACGGGTGGCCGCCTCCCGCGCGGATATTTCCGCGAGAAGCGGTCGAGGGAGGAGATTACGCCGCGCAACACGCTGATTTCCTGCTCCGTGAACGCGCGACGGGAAAGGACTGCCCTGAGGTTGTCTACCATTTTCGGCTTTTTCGCGGGCGGATGGAAATAATTGCGTGCATCCAGCGCTTCTTCCAACTGGTCGTAGAGACCGAACAATTGTTCCTTCGTGGATTGCGTCTGCGACATCGCCTGGAAGGGAACGGATCCGACATCCTCCATGCCCGACTTCATCCACTCGTAGGACATCAGCAATACCGCCTGGGCGATGTTGAGCGACGCAAAGGCAGGATTGACCGGGAAGGTGACGATCTCGTCGGCCAGCGCAACCTCCTCGTTCGTGAGTCCCCAGCGCTCGCGGCCGAACAGGATGCCGCTGCCCTCGCCTGCCTGGAATTTGGCGCGCAGCGTTTGCGCCGCCACGACGGGCGACCGTACGGGCTTGAAGCCATCGCGCTCACGCGCTGTCGTTGCGTAAACGAAGTTCAGGTCGGCGATAGCTTGCTCGAGTGTGTCGTAGACCTTGGTGCCCTCGATGACGTGGTCGGCCTTCGAGGCGGCGGCCTGTGCCTTCTCGTTCGGCCAACCGTCACGCGGATTGACGAGCCTCAGTACCGAGAGGCCGAAATTCGCCATGGCCCGCGCGACCATCCCAATGTTCTCCCCCATTTGGGGTTCGACGAGAATGATTACCGGACCTTCCGTGAGAAGTTGCCGCTCGCTGTTCGTGCCTGCCATGACGCTGGATCCTTTTGCTACGGGCGGAATAGCCAAGCCGGGCCGAAACGGCAAGGGTCAACCATTCGGGTAGAGGCGATCGAGCGTCGAGCCGATCATCTCGACCCCAAAGCGCGCACCCGCATGCGACAGCGGCAAATGCCGTTCCGGTGCACTGCTGGCCTTTTGGTCGACGAAGAAGCAGTCAGACTGGCGCTTTGCGAGAAGCGTCGCACGCTCACGTTCAGCATCGATCAGTCTCATGCCATCGTTGTCACACGCGCTCCTGTCGAAATCCTTCGCCAGGATTCGCGCCCAATAGGTCGCCGCAAGAAAGATCGCGAGCGTCTGCCGTATGTGTCCTGGCCTGGTGACAACCGACCAGGTCGAACCGAGTGGGCGGGCAGCTGCAGCTATGTCCCGGTAAGCCGCATCGAGCTTCTGCGAAAGAGCGATCAGCGCGTTCGTTGCTTCGCCCGCCGCTGCGGCAGAAAGCAGCTCTTCCAATGCCGAAAACCACGTCGCCAGCGCCGTATTGAGCGCGCTGCGCGTTCGCGCAGGAAAAACGACGAAGGCAATGAACGTGCCCGCTGCAGCCCCAAGCATTGTTTCTTCGACGCGCAGCAACAGCAGGTCGACTGTCAGCGATCCCGTCATGCCATAGACTAGGCAAAGCGCAATCGATACGAAGAAGGTCATTATCGCGTAGGATGTCTGAAGAAAATAGAAGGCCAGAAAGATGGCAATCGTGGTGATTACTAGGGCAACCGCCATATGCCCCGTCAGGGCTGTTGCGAGAAACAAGCCCATCGCAATCCCGAACAGCGTCCCAAGCGAGCGTTGCAGGGCCTTCATCGCCGTATCACCACGCGAATTCGTGTTGGTGAACACCAGGAAGGATGCAAGCACCGCCCAGAACCAACGTTCGCGTGACAGCATCAGCCCGAGGGTCATTGCGATTGCCGATGCCAGCGTAATCTGCAGGGCCGCGCGGATCAGGGGATTGGCCAGCGAGAAGTCGATCTTCGCGGGAGCAGCAGTCGCTTCGGTTACGGCCCAGACTTCGGCAAATCCTGTCGA
This sequence comes from Rhizobium sp. RHZ02, assembly GCF_014851575.1. Taxonomy (NCBI): domain Bacteria; kingdom Pseudomonadati; phylum Pseudomonadota; class Alphaproteobacteria; order Hyphomicrobiales; family Rhizobiaceae; genus Rhizobium; species Rhizobium sp. RHZ02. The sequence continues at coordinate 142,950 of NZ_JACUZX010000009.1, read as the reverse complement.
ATAGCCCTTCTCGATCGTTTCCGAGAGGAGCGCTCGCGCCTCTCCCAGCCGGATCAAGGACCGAGCCGTCTTGGCCTGCAGATCATCCGATTTCTTCGCCTCCACCAGAACGGGATCGCCCTCGATGACGGCATGAACGAGAGCGAACGGCGGCAAGCTCTGCGAGCTCAGCACAATCGCACTCTCCGCGGCAAGGTGGACGTCGAACAGTCGGATCGCCAGGATTGCCGCAGGCTCGGTACCATCAAACACGCCGGACGGCGGCCGCGGAATGAACCCCTCGGCCATCAGAACGACTTCCTTCAGGCGGATTTCCAACTGCTCTAATTTGTGCGCATCCCTCGCCGTCATTCGCCCAACGGAGGCGAGCGTCGCGATCTTGAACAGGATCTGGTTGATGCGACCGCGCACACTTTCGAGTGAGCGCAAGAGATCCGGGCGCCAATCATCGGGGAGGACAAGAGAGCGCACGACATGCCCGATCAATGCCGGGACGATGGGCCCCATTGCAATCAGCGGAAGCTCACCAAGCGGGGGGCGGAAATAGGCACCCATGAAATAGGAGGTGAAGGCGAACATGCCGATTGCGTGTCCGCGTGGCCCGAACACTCGCCCGGCAGCAGCAAGAAAGATGATGATGAGAAAGGCCACATCCGAAACGATGCGATTTGATTCCAGGGCCGCGGCAAGGCCGACGACACAGACACTTGCGGCACAGCCGAGCAAGCGTGTCACGAGTTGCGGTGCGCTCCCCTTGTCCTTTACCGCGACGCCACCCTCGATCGACAGGACAAGCCCCAACCCATATGCAGCGGTCGGAAGCGGAAGCAGCAGCCTGTCGATTGCCAATAGCACCCCGAACGAGAGCGCCATTGTCAGCGTCACGCGCGACGCCATTCGCAAGCGCGAGAGCGCCGGGTCGTTGGCGAGAAGCCAGTCGCGGAAATCAAAACCGGAAAGCAAGCAGCCCTGGCCTCTCATTCAGCCCCCGACAGCCAATGGCCGAGGGAATTTCTCGACACACCGAGGACGGCCCCATCACCCGAAGCGACCGCCCTTCAACAACGAAAACGTAGCACACAGGCTTCGTTGGAAAAATGCAGTCCGCGCTTCACTGACCTTTGGCGATCTGCACCATCGTATTCTTGAGCGAGTTCGCCGGTTGCCCGGGATCGCCCTCGGTGACGATGTCGTCGATAACAGGCTTGCCGGCTTCTTCAAGCATCTCGAATCGAACGGTCGTCACCGCCTGCTTGTCCGATCCGTCGTCCATGCAGGTCGCCTTCTTGAAGGTGACGACGACCTCCGTCGCGCCACCGGCGGTCGGCTTCGGCTCATAGGTCAAATCTTCGAGTGGACACGCATCCTCACCATTCACGATCACATCGTAGTCGAAGGGCGAGACACCATCTTCGTCAGCAGCCGGGTTCTGGATCGCTGCCTGGTATTTCGTCACGAAATCCTTGCTGTAAAGCCGCGATAGCTTGCCCGGATCAAAGATGTCGATCCAGTCGCTATCTGCCCCCGACCAGTTCTTGATCGTCGCATCCATGATCTCCTTCACAGGCGCGGTAACGTCGGCGGCAAGCATCGGCGAGGTCGAACCGAGCAGGATCGCGAGGACAAGGGGAATCTTCTTCATGGCGAATATCCGGGCAATGGTTTTGCGCCGGAGACTAGCCATTTTCCTCCGCTTGGCAATGGCCGCAAAAACGCTGCCGCATCCTGCTTCCGGCTTTGCACTCCCGGTCCACAATGCTATAGCGCTCGGGATTTTTATATCACCCACCCGGGACGTCGGTCCCTTCCAAGCTTAACGAGGCAGATACATGAAGAAGATCAAGGTCGCCAATCCCGTCGCCGATCTCGACGGCGATGAAATGACTCGCATCATTTGGCAGCTCATCAAGGATAAGCTGATCCATCCGTATCTCGACCTCGAGATCGATTACTTCGATCTTTCCGTTGAAAACCGCGACGCCACAAATGACCAGGTGACGATCGACGCCGCCAACGCCATCAAGAAGCACGGCGTCGGCATCAAGTGCGCGACAATCACGCCGGATGAGGCACGCGTCAAGGAATTCAACCTCAAGCAGATGTGGAAGAGCCCGAACGGCACGATCCGCAACATCCTCGGCGGCGTCATCTTCCGCGAGCCGATCATCTGCAAGAACGTTCCGCGCCTGGTTCCCGGCTGGACGCAGCCGATCGTCGTTGGCCGTCATGCCTTCGGTGACCAATACCGCGCGACCGACTTCAAATTCCCGGGCAAGGGCAAGCTGACCATCAAGTTCGTCGGAGAAGACGGGCAGGTCATCGAAAAGGAAGTCTTCGACGCCCCCGGCGCCGGCGTTGCCATGGCCATGTACAACCTCGACGAGTCGATCCGCGAATTCGCCCGCGCTTCGATGATGTACGGCCTGATGCGCAAGTGGCCGGTCTACCTGTCGACCAAGAACACCATCCTCAAGGCCTATGACGGCCGCTTCAAGGACATCTTCGAGGAAGTCTACGAGACCGAGTTCAAGGACCAGTTCAAGGAAATCGGCATCACCTACGAGCACCGCCTGATCGACGACATGGTCGCTTCGGCGCTGAAGTGGTCCGGCGGCTATGTCTGGGCATGCAAGAACTACGACGGCGACGTCCAGTCGGACACGGTTGCCCAGGGCTTCGGTTCGCTCGGCCTGATGACCTCCGTTCTGCTTACGCCGGATGGCAAGACGGTCGAAGCCGAAGCCGCACACGGCACGGTTACCCGCCACTACCGCCAGCACCAGAAGGGCCAGGAAACCTCGACGAACTCAATCGCCTCGATCTTCGCCTGGACCCGCGGCCTCGCCCATCGTGCCAAGCTCGACGACAATGCGGAACTCGCAAAGTTCGCAGCGACGCTCGAAAAGGTTTGCGTCGACACCGTCGAAGCCGGCTTCATGACCAAGGACCTGGCGCTGCTCATCGGTCCGGATCAGCCGTGGCTCTCCACGACTGCCTTCCTCGACAAGATCGATCAGAACCTGCAGAAGGCGATGGCGTAAGCCAAGACCAATATCCGAATGGACGGCGGGGATTTCCCCGCCGTTTTCGTTTCAAGGACAAGCAAAGGGAACAAGAGGATGACCATAACAATCCGTCCGCTGCAACCATCCGACCGGGCCGCCTGGGAGCCTCTGTGGGCCGGCTACCAGCGCTTCTACGAGGTTGTTATCCCGCCCGAGACGACGAACCTGACCTGGAGCCGATTTCAAGATCCAGGCGAAGACATGCACGCGCTTGGCGCCTTCGACGACAGCGGCCGCCTTGTCGGTATCGTTCATGCGATTTTCCACCGTTCGACCTGGCTGCCGAAATGGACCTGCTATCTTCAAGACCTCTATGTCGACGACACGCAGCGCGGTCTCGGCACAGGTGCGGCTCTCATCGATGCCGTGGCGGATCTTGCCCGCGCGAATGGGGCTGGCCGGCTCTACTGGATGACGCATGAAACAAACGCCACCGCCAGAAGACTCTACGACAGGATCGCCGAACGATCCGGTTTCATCCAATATCGCAAGCCGCTGTAGATAGTTAGGGCCTTTGCGCCGGACCTCTCTGTCCTATGTCCCTGATGGCGGACTTGATACGCTGCATTCAGCAAACGAGGAGGAGTTCATGGCAGACGAACTGGTATTTTATACGAACCCCATGTCGCGCGGCCGCATCGCCCGCTGGATGCTGGAAGAGACAGGCGTACCGTACAAAACAGAGATCATGACCTTCGGCGGAACGATGAAGGCGCCTGAATATCTCGCCGTCAACCCGATGGGAAAGGTCCCGGCCATCAGGCACGGAAAAACGATCGTGACTGAGTGCGCAGCGATCTGCGCCTACCTCGCTGAGACCTTCCCCGAAGCCGGGCTCGCTCCAACATCAGATGAACGCGGCAGCTACTACCGCTGGATGTTCTTTACCGCCGGACCGCTGGAGGCAGCGGCGACCAACAAGGCATTGGGCTTCGAAACGCCACCAGACAAAGCCCGGATGGCGGGATATGGCAGTTTCGCCGACGTGATGAACGCGCTTGAAGGCGCCGTCAGTGCCACACCTTACGTTGCCGGCAATCGTTTCACGGGAGCCGATGTTTACGTCGGCTCCCATATTGGCTGGGGCATGAGCAGAGGTACGCTTGAAAAGCGCCCAGCGTTCCTCAACTATCTCGGCCGCATCTCCGATCGCCCGGCCTACAAGCGTGCCACCGCGATCGATGACGAAGCCATGAAGGCTGCCCAGTAGAAACAGGTCGCTCAGGCAAGCGGCATGTAGATATCGGTCAAGAGCTCGGTCGGCGGCACCTCACGTGGGTTGTTGAGGTATTCCTCAAACATCACACTGTCGCGAAGCTGCCGACCCGAGGCGGGCAACCATTCCGCATAAAGCCACTGGTAGGCCTTGTGCATGTCTGCATAAGGCCCCTTGTGACGCAGTACGGCATACTCGCCTCCGTCGAGCATCCGCGCTTCGAACGGCGTCGTCGCGACAACCTCGCCGTCCGTAGTCACACATGCGATCGAGCGCAGCTTCTCGGACGGCACGATATCGGGATCATCCAGATAAACACCGATCATCCGCATCGTCGGCTTGGCAAGCCCGCGCGCATAGAGCGTGCCGAACAAGGTCTCGAACGCCTTGCCGATCTGCATGAACGAGCCGGTGTGCGGCACTCCGAGCAATTGAATTGGCTCAATCTTCCGTAGGGTAACGTCGAACATCGCTGCAGTCTTTCCGTTAGGTGAGGGTTCAAAGGCTTTATGGCTTCCCTCTTTCCTGTACTGACCTAACGGCATGCCATAGACCGATTTGAAGATACGGTTAAAAGACTGGAGGTTGGGATAGCCTGATCGCTTTGCTATCTCCCCGACAGAAAGATCCGTGCGAACCATGTCCCCGGCCGCACGATGCAGCCTTAATCGCTTGACTGTCGCCGCGAGTGTCTCGCCGAAAATCGCGCGATAGATCCGATGCCAGTGGTAGCTCGACATGCAGGCGATCCCGGCAAGTTTATCCATGTCGAGTTCTTCGTCGAGATGATCATGGATATAGGCTGATACCCGTCTGAGACGGTTCTCGTAGAGCGCCCATGCCGTTTCGCCGTTCATTGTCAAAACCTCCTGCAAATCGATCGGCTGCAGAAAACCATAGCCCGGTTTGACAAATCCTGCGGACTTTGGCGAATCCGCAAAGAAAAAGGCGGGGACCAGCCCCGCCTCTCTAAGACCTTTACAAACTTCAATTCGCTCAGCTTGCCAGTGCGACCGCAACGGCCTCAATGGCTTCATCAGCCTTCGTCCCATCCGGACCACCGGCCTGGGCCATATCGGGACGACCGCCGCCACCTTTGCCCCCAAGAGCCGCCGACGCAACGCGCACGAGATCGACGGCGCTGAACCGGCTCGTCAGGTCCGGGGTCACGGCAACCACTGCGCTCGCCTTGCCGTCTTCGGCGACGCCGATCAACGCGACGACGCCGGAACCGAGGCTTGCCTTGCCATCATCGGCCAAGCCCTTGAGCTCCTTGGGATCGACGCCGGAAATTGCCTTGCCGAGGAACTTGACGCCGGCAACATCACGAACCGCATCGGCAGGGCCGCCCTGCCCTCCGCCCATCGCAAGCTTGCGTTTGGCATCGGCCAGCTCACGCTCGAGCTTCCGGCGTTCGTCCACCAGCGCCTCAACGCGAGCAAGAACATCCGCCGGCTGCACCTTCAGCGACGTTGCGAGCGATTTGACGCGCTCGTCCTGCTCCGCCAGGTATTCGCGCGCAGATTCGCCGGTGACCGCCTCGATACGACGCACGCCGGCGCCTACCGCGCTTTCGCCAAGAATGCGGATCAGCCCGATCTGCCCCGTCGCGCCGACATGCGTGCCGCCGCAAAGTTCGATCGAATAGGCCTTGCCGGCCTTTGCGCCACGCACGCCCTGGCCCATGGCCACAACGCGAACTTCGTCACCGTATTTCTCGCCGAACAGCGCCATTGCGCCTTCCGCGATCGCGTCATCGACGCTCATCAGGCGGGTCGTGACCGGCGAATTCTGCAACACGATCTCGTTCGCCATGTCCTCGACGACCTTCAGCTCGTCGGCCGTCATCGGCTTTGGATGAGAAACGTCGAAGCGCAGGCGCTCGGGCGCAACCAGCGAGCCCTTCTGAGCCACATGCGTGCCCAACACTTCGCGCAGCGCCTCGTGCAGCAAGTGGGTGGCGGAGTGGTTCGCGCGCAGACGCGAACGGCGCGCATGGTCGACCGTCAACGCAACCGGCTCGCCGGCCTTCACTGTGCCCTCGACAACAGTGCCGATGTGGACGAAGAGGCCCTCGCCCTTCTTCTGGGTGTCGGTGATTTCAACCTTCGCGGTATCGGAGGTGATGACACCGGTATCGCCCATCTGGCCGCCGGACTCGCCGTAGAACGGCGTTTGGTTGACGACGATCTGAACCTTGTCGCCGGCCGACGCAGCATCGACCGCGGCACCGTCCTTCACGATGGCCTGAACAACGCCTTCTGCGGTCTCAGTGTCGTAGCCGAGGAACTCGGACGCGCCGTGCTTTTCCTTGAGTTCAAACCAAATCGTCTCGGTAGCCTTGTCGCCGGAGCCGGCCCAGTGCGAGCGCGCCTCGGCCTTCTGGCGTTCCATGGCGTCCGTAAAGCCTGATATGTCGACGCCGATTTCGCGGGCGCGCAGCGCATCCTGCGTCAGATCGAGTGGGAAGCCATAGGTGTCGTAAAGCTTGAACGCGGTTTCGCCGTCGAGCATGTCGCCCTTGCCGAGCGTCGTCGTTGCATCGGAAAGCAGTGAAAGACCACGCTCCAGCGTCTTGCGGAAGCGAGTTTCCTCCAGCTTCAGCGTCTCGGAGATCAGCGATTCCGCACGCACCAGCTCCGGATAGGCGCGACCCATCTCCTGAACGAGTGTCGGCAACAGCTTCCAGATCATCGGTTCCTTGGCACCCAGGAGCTCGGCGTGGCGCATTGCGCGGCGCATGATGCGGCGAAGCACGTAGCCGCGGCCTTCGTTGGACGGCAACACGCCATCGGCAATCAGGAACGCAGAGGAGCGCAGGTGGTCGGCGATGACACGGTGGCTCGCACGGCGCTCGCCCTCGGCCCTTACACCCGTGACCTCCTCGGAAGCCTCGATCAGGGCACGGAACAGGTCAATGTCGTAGTTATCGTGCTTGCCCTGCAGAACTGCCGCGACGCGCTCTAGTCCCATACCGGTATCGATCGACGGACGCGGAAGGTCGATGCGCTCTTCCTTCGTGACCTGCTCGTACTGCATGAAGACGAGGTTCCAGATCTCGATGAAGCGGTCACCATCTTCCTCCGGCGAACCGGGAGGGCCGCCCCAGATATGAGCGCCGTGGTCGTAGAAGATTTCCGAGCATGGGCCGCACGGGCCGGTATCACCCATCGCCCAGAAATTGTCGCTGGTGGGAATACGGATGATCTTCTCGTCCGGCAGGCCTGCGATCTTCTTCCAGAGGTTAAAGGCCTCATCATCCGTGTGATAGACGGTGACCAGCAGCCGCTTGGCGTCGAGCGCAAATTCCTTGGTGATCAGGTTCCAGGCAAGTTCGATCGCCCGCTCCTTGAAGTAATCGCCGAATGAGAAGTTGCCGAGCATCTCGAAGAAGGTGTGGTGGCGTGCGGTGTAGCCAACGTTATCAAGGTCGTTATGCTTGCCGCCGGCGCGGACGCACTTCTGCGCGGTCGAGGCCGTCTTGTATGGACGCTGCTCCAGACCGGTGAAAACGTTCTTGAACTGCACCATGCCGGCATTGGTGAACATCAGCGTCGGATCGTTGCGCGGCACCAACGGGCTCGACGGAACGATTTCGTGGCCGTTCTTCTTGAAGTAGTCGAGGAAGGTCGACCGGATATCATTCACACCGCTCATGCTATGCCCTTCAATGCTGCCGGAAGGCAGGTCAAAACTTAAATCCAGTGGCTTTTATCGCTCGCCTTAACCACTGTCCAGCAGACAAACAAAACCGGCCGCAATCTCATTAGGAATGCGACCGGTTTTGAACTCTGGGAAACCGCCAGGCAAATCAGCCGTCTGCAGCCTCGTCGCCGTCATTTGCATCAGGGCCGCCATTCTGCAGGAAGCGGTCCGCAATCAGGCCAGCATTCTGACGAAGCGCCGTCTCGATCTCGCGCAGGAGATCCGGATTGTCACGCAGGAACAGCTTCGCATTTTCGCGGCCCTGGCCAAGACGCTGGCTATTATAGGAGAACCAGGCCCCTGATTTCTCGACGATACCCGCCTTGACACCAAGGTCGACCAGTTCGCCGGTCTTCGAAACGCCTTCACCATACATGATGTCGAATTCGACCTGCTTGAAGGGAGGCGCCATCTTGTTCTTGACGACCTTGACGCGCGTCTGGTTGCCGATGACCTCTTCCCGCTCCTTGACTGCACCGATACGACGGATGTCGAGGCGAACGGACGCATAGAATTTCAGCGCGTTGCCGCCGGTCGTCGTTTCCGGCGAACCGAACATGACACCAATCTTCATGCGGATCTGGTTGATGAAGATGACCATGGTGTTGGACTTCGAAATCGAAGCCGTCAGCTTGCGCAGCGCCTGGCTCATCAGGCGCGCCTGAAGGCCCGGCAGATTGTCGCCCATTTCGCCTTCGATTTCGGCACGCGGCGTCAGCGCGGCAACCGAGTCGACGACAAGAACGTCGACAGCGCCGGAACGCACCAGCGTATCGGTGATCTCGAGCGCCTGCTCGCCAGTATCCGGCTGCGAGATCAGGAGGTTCTGCAGATCGACACCGAGCTTGCGGGCGTAAACCGGGTCAAGCGCGTGTTCCGCATCGACGAAGGCACAGATGCCACCCTTCTTCTGCGATTCCGCTATCGTCTGCAGCGCCAGCGTCGTCTTACCCGAGCTTTCTGGTCCGTAAATCTCAATGATACGGCCCTTTGGAAGGCCGCCGATGCCGAGCGCTATATCCAACCCGAGAGAACCCGTCGAAACCGTCTCGATCTCGACGACATTCTCATTCGAGCCGAGCTTCATGATTGAGCCCTTGCCGAACGACCGCTCGATCTGTGAGAGTGCCGCTTCAAGTGCCTTGCTTTTGTCCACCGATTTGTCCTCTACAAGCCGCAATGTATTCTGTGACATTCGATCCACCTTTAGGTTATTGAAGCCGCTCAAGCAATGTCGCCAGCGATGGCGATTTTGTACCGCATTTGTTCTCATTGCGCAAGTTGCGTGCAAATAATTGAAACAAAAAGGTAAACTTGCCAGTGTTCTACATTTGTTTTCGTGATGGAAAGCAACGGCTTAGATATAGCGCTCTGGTCGCCAGCCGACCAGCGGCGGCAGGACGATTCGTATCTTTCGACCATGCGGGACGATGAAATGAAGCGGAAGATTCTTGTCCTCGGCGGAGCCCACATCGACAGGCGCGGACGCATCTCAGGCGACACCGTGCCAGGCGCCAGCAATCCAGGCTCGTGGTTTGAGGAGCCGGGCGGCGGCGGCTTCAATGCGGCGCGCAACCTTGCCAGGTTGGGCTTCGATGTGACGATGATTTCACCGCGTGGCGGCGATCCGATCGGCGAGATGGTCGGCGAGGCGGCCGACTTCGCTGGGGTTCATGATCGCCCCTTCATTTTCCTGGATCGGAAGACGCCGAGTTACACCGCAATCATCGAGAACGACGGAAACCTCGTGATTGCGCTTGCCGACATGGATCTCTATCGGATGTTCGTGCCGCGGCGCCTTTCGATCCGTGCCGTACGTGACGCCTTTGCCGCCACCGATTTCATTCTCATTGATGCCAACCTGCCGGCAGAGACGCTGGCATCGATCGTCGAGCGCGCAAAAGCTCTCGGCAAGCCGGTGGGCGCGATCGCCATCTCGCCCGCGAAGGCCCTCAAGCTCAAACCATGCATCGAAGGGATCGACTATCTTTTCCTCAACGAGGCCGAGGCTGCCGCATTGACCGGCGAGCGCCCAAACGATCCCGCGCACTGGCCGTCACTGCTGGGTGACATCGGTTTACGCGGTGGCGTCGTCACCCGCGGCCAACGCGAGCTGATCGCCTTCGCGGATCGCCATGTTGTTGCCCAGCAGCCGGCAAACCTCGAAGATGTCGCGGATGTCACCGGGGCGGGTGACTCGCTTGCAGCCGGCGTTATCTCCGGATTGATGCGTGGAATTTCCTTGGCCGATGCCATCAGGGAGGGCGCCGCGGCCGCGGCACTTACCGTACAATCGCCGCATGCCGTCAATGAAAACCTCTCCCCAGATCTCGTGAGGGAGACGCTTTCCCTTGTTCCGCCGGCGAGAATTTTGCATTGAAGGCAATACCGATGAAATGGAAGCGACAATGACGAAACCGATCTCCCCCCTCCTGCCGATCGCCTACTCCAAGGAAGTCGCAAGCGCCAAGCAGCGCGGCGCGCCGATCGTGGCGCTTGAATCGACCATCATCACCCATGGCATGCCCTACCCTGGCAACATCGAGATGGCCCGCAGCGTCGAGGCGCTCATTCGTGAGCAGGGCGCGGTCCCAGCCACCATCGCGGTCATTCACGGTACGCTGCATATCGGCCTCGAATCCGACCAGTTGGAGCAACTGGCGCAGGCCAAGGACGTCCTCAAGGTTTCGCGCGCCGATCTCGCCTTTGCGATCGCCGAGCGCCGTCACGGCGCAACGACCGTCGCAGCAACGATGATCGCCGCCGAGCGTGCCGGCATCAAGGTCTTTGCAACGGGTGGCATCGGTGGCGTCCACCGCGGCGCGGAAGAAAGCTTCGATATCTCCGCTGACCTCGAGGAACTCGGCCGCACCAGCGTCATCGTCGTTTGCGCCGGCGCCAAGGCGATCCTCGATATACCGAAGACCCTTGAAGTCCTGGAGACCGCGGGCGTGCCTGTCGTCACCTACGAGAGCGAGGAATTCCCGGCCTTCTGGTCACGCTCGTCCGGATTGCGCAGTCCGCTGACGCTGAACAGCCCGGCTGCCATCGCCAACTTCCAGACTGTACGCGAGCAGCTCGGCATTGACGGCGGCATGCTCATTGCCAATCCGGTGCCGGAGGCAGACGAGATCCCCCGCGAGGAAATGGAAATCTATATCGAGCGCGCCCTCGACAGCGCCGAGCGCGACGAAATCAGCGGCAAGGAAGTAACCCCTTACCTGCTCAGCACGATCTTCGACCTGACCGACGGCCAGAGCCTAAAGACCAACATTGCGTTGGTGGAAAACAATGCTCGACTCGCGGCAGAAATTGCCGTCGCGCTGGCTGGCTGAGTTTGAAAAAGGGGCGCTGGGCGCCCCTTAACTGTCCAGCGTCTCCTTGACGACGACGGCAAGCTGCTTGAGGGAGAACGGCTTCGGCAGGAAGCCGAACTTGGAATCCGGCGGCAGGTTTCGGGCAAACGCGTCTTCGGCATAGCCTGAAACGAAGATGAATTTCAGGTTCGGATAGTTCTTGCGCAGTTCGCGCAGCAGCGATGGACCATCCATCTCCGGCATCACGACATCCGAAACGACGATGTCGACCTTACCCTCGAGCTCGTCCATGATATCGAGCGCCTCGACGCCGGACCCGGCCTCGTAAACCGTATAGCCGCGCGTCTCAAGCATGCGCTTGCCGCCGCGACGCACCGCTTCCTCATCCTCGACCAGCAGGATCACAGCCGAGCCTGTCAGATCCTCGGGCTGCTCCACCGCGGCGGGCGCCTGTTCCGCAGGTGTGCCGATAGTAGGCGTGGCGGCATCGCCTTCCGCGGCAACCGCTGGCTCGACAATGTGGCGCGGCAGGAAGACGCGGAACGTCGTGCCTTTGCCAACTTCCGACTCCGGCTGAATGTAGCCGCCCGATTGCTTGACGATGCCGTAAACCATCGCGAGGCCAAGGCCCGTTCCCTTGCCCACTTCCTTCGTCGTGAAGAAGGGTTCGAAAATCTTGTCCATGATCTCAGGCGCAATGCCGGTCCCGTTGTCCGAGACCTCGATGAGGACCATGTCCTCATGCGGCATGTAGGAATAGTTGAAAGCCGCCACCTCTGCCGCCGTCACGTTCTTCGTGCGAAGCGTCAGCTTCCCGCCCTGCGGCATCGCATCTCGCGCGTTGACGCAGAGGTTTATCAGCACCTGCTCGAACTGCGACAGGTCGGTCTTCACAGGCCAGAGATCACGGCCATACTCGACGTCGAGCTTTACGTTGGTACCGGACAGCAGGCGATCGACCAGCATCCTGAGGTCGCCAACCACATCGGTGAGATTGAGCACCGTCGGCCGCATCGTCTGCTTGCGCGAGAACGCCAGCAGCTGCCGCACGAGCACGGCCGCGCGATTGGCGTTGCGCTTGATTTCCATCAGATCCGCAAAGCCAGGGTCCGCCGGCCGGGCCTGCAGCAGCAGATGATCGGAGGACAACAGGATCGCGGTCAGGACATTGTTGAAGTCGTGCGCGATCCCGCCCGCGAGTGTGCCGACCGCATTCATCTTCTGCGTCTGCGCCATCTGCGCTTCGAGCGCCTTCTGCTCAGTCACCTCGACGGCATAGACGATCGCCGCCTCTTCCGGCGTCTCGTCGCTCTGGTCGATCACCGCGTTGACGTAGAAGCGGAAATGGCGTGCTTCATCGGTTGGCGTGCGCGAGTCGATCGGCGGGATATCGCCCTGGCGGTCCTTCGCCGCCGCGAGCGCCTGCTGCAGTTTGGATTTGTCGCTGTCCTGCACAATGACTTCGAGCAGCGCGCCGTTCTCGACATCATCTCGGGAAACGATACCCGAAAACAGCTTCAGGAATGGGGCATTGGTTCGCAGGATCCTGCCTGCCCCATCCACCGAGGCAATCGCCATCGGCGTGTTGTTGAAAAAGCGGGTGAATCGCATCGCGGCGGCCGAGGCGGACTGATCGTTCTCGCCGCTCTTCTGCCGCGTCAGTACGATCGACCGGCTCTCTCCAGGAGCGCCATCGCGCATCGACGTCACGCTGTGGACGATCTGCGCCGGCAGGCTCTGGCCGTTCATCTTCTTCAAGTCGAGATCGAGCGTCACCGTCTTTTTCAGGCCCGGATCGGCCTGCACCGACTGAATAAGCGCAAGCCCCTCGCCCGCGACAAAATCGCCGATCGTGACCGAACCCGGAACGAACTTGGTAAGATCGATGCCAAGCCATTCCGCCAGCGTTGCGTTGAGGTAGAAGATCTCTCCCTTGCGGCCGGCCGAAAAGAACCCGGCTGGTGCGTGGTCGAGATAGTCGATCGCATTCTGCAGTTCCTTGAAGAACCGCTCCTGATCGTCGCGCTCGGAGGTAATGTCGCTGATCTGCCAAATGTGGAGCGGCTTGCGTCCGATCTCCTCGCTCTGCAGGGTCCGTGCTTTCAGGCGGTACCAATGCGCTCCGGAACCGTTTGTCGAGGGGCCCAGGGACCGCAGCAGGCGGAATTCTTCGCTCCCCTCCCGGCCTTCGCGAAGCCCGTTGGAAAGGCGATAGAGCGCCTCGTTCGATTCCCGATGACGCGACAGCAGCGCTTCGAGCGTCTGAACTTCCGTCGACTTGCGAGCGCCCGTCAACTCGCCATAGGCCGCGTTCGCATAAACGATACGGCCTTTGTCGTCGGTGATGAGAGAGCCGTCGGGGTGACTGTTCAAAAATGCCCGCGCCAGGCTGTCGGACTGCCGCTGCGGCATGACTTCGATAAAGCCGATCACCGACGACACGAGGAAGAAGATCCCGACCATGGCAAGCACGCCGAGAACGCCGAGCACCATTTCGTTGTCGAGAGAACTCTTGAAAACGACGAACGCCGCGGCTGCGCCGATCAGCACAAGGGCCAGCAGGATGATCCGCAAAGCCGTTCCCGTGCGGCCCCCGCGGTCCAAGAGCGGTTCGCTATAATCGTCGGCCTGACGCGGTCTCGTCATCTATTCCCTCGCATGGCCTGCCGGGCTTCACTCGTAACAAGGAGACAAAGCAGGAATCAGGCGCCTTTTCCTTCTTACCAATTTGCGGTCTCCGCAAAAACACTGCTCTCTGTGAAGACTGATTGAATTCACAACGAAGAGCGCCAATTTCGCCATTAAAATGCGTTGTTAAGAAAGCATGTTCGAATTCCACTTCGGGTTGGCATGACTGGACAAGGCCATCACGACTTGTCTACGAAGTGGTAAAAGTCGCCATGTGGTTCAAAACCGCGAAGGGAGTAAGCCAAGATGTTCGATGATCTCATGGGAGCCTATGGGAGCCGCTTCCTTCTCGCCGCCGGCGGCGTTGGCATAGCTCTATTACTGCTGATCGTCGTGCTCTGGTTCATGCGTAACCGCGCACCTTCGCCCTTCCTTCGGGGGGGCCGCAACCGCCAACCACGGCTGCAGGTCCTCGATGCAGCCGCCGTCGATGCGCGCCGCCGCCTCGTCCTCGTCCGTCGGGATGACGTCGAGCATCTGATCATGATCGGCGGGCCGACCGATATCGTCATCGAGAGCAGGATTGGTGAGGCCACCGACAAGTCCGCACCGGTCGAGGCAAATGCTCAACCAGCCCCAGCCCTGGTGGCGCCGGCTCCCGCCCCTATCGCGCCACCACAGCTCGAGGCAGCGCCAGAGCCGCCGGCGCCCGTTCACATCGTACCGACCGAATCCCAGTATGTGCCCCCGGTCCGCGGTCATACGCCATCCGAACCCTACGTGCCCGAACGTGCGCCGATCGAAGCCAGGCCAGAACCGGTCATGGTCGCGACTCCCGCCTCGCCTGCGCCCGTCATCGCCGAACGTGAGCGTGCCCCACGCCCAGCGCCGTCTTTCGACCCGCGTCCTGAACCGCGACCGGCACCAGCCCCGATCGAAGCCTCGGCCGCGGCAGACATCCTCGATTCCGCCCGTCAACGCGTGTTGCCGCAGCAGCGCATCGAGCCGCAGGTGACGCAGCCTTCCGTCCGGAGCACTCCCGCGCCCGCACAGCCGTCATCGGCGTTCGTCGAGGTCGGCACGCTGGCGCCTGCCGCGCAGCCGAGCGACTTCCAGCGCATTCTCGAAGAGGAAATGACGAGCACGCTTGCCGCCGAGCGTATTGTGCCGACGCCACAGGCGCCCGCCGCAAAACCCGGTCCGGCGTCAGGCAACCAGCCTCGCCGCGATCCTGAAATGGCGCCGCTCACCGGCGCGGATGCCGCTCTTCAAAACGAAGTCGCACGCATTTTCGGCGAGATGAGCGTTAACCGCGACAAGTAGCGGATCAACCGAACAAAACAAAAAGGGCACCACGGTTTGCGTCGCGGTGCCCTTTTTGTTGTCGGTATGTAGGGACTTATTCGTCCCGGTAGACTTTTTCCCGCCGCTCGTGCCGCTCTTGAGCCTCGATAGACAGCGTCGCAATCGGTCGAGCATCAAGCCGCTTGAGCCCGATCGGCTCTCCGGTCTCCTCGCAATAGCCGTAGGTGCCGTCTTCGATACGTTGCAGTGCTGCGTCGATCTTGGAAATCAGCTTTCTCTGGCGATCGCGGGCGCGCAGTTCGATGGCCCGGTCGGTTTCGGACGATGCCCTGTCAGCAAGATCCGGGTGGTTTGCGCTTTCCTCGGCCAAGTGGTCGAGGGTTTCGCGCGCCTCTCTGAGGATGTCATTCTTCCAGGCGACCAGCTTGGCTCTGAAGTAAGCCCGCTGATTGCCGTTCATGAACTCTTCCTCTTCCGAGGGTACGTAGTTGCTAAGATCGATCTTCTCACTCAACGCGATTCTCCTGAAGCAGATCTCATGTGGCGGGTGTATATCGCGAGCACTACTGGTGATTCAAGCCAAATACGCTAGGTAAACAGTTTTTTAAATCTGTCATATTTTTGAGCTAACAGACTATTTTCTCATCACTATTCCCCCGAACGCCTATTCGCCTCCCGGTAACTCCGCACTTTCCTACCCGGATTTGGCCGCAACACCTGGCGCTGCGGTTGACGTGCGTGCCGCCGACCCGCTACTGAAAAAGTCCCTTCGACGTGGATTTTCCTATGGCTGCAATCACGCCTCCACCCTCCCGGATCTATCTGCTGCGGCATGCCGAAGCCGCTTGGGCAACACCCGGGCAGCGTGATTTCGACCGTCCCCTGAACGCGAAAGGCTATGCAGACGCCGAGCTCATCGCCGACAAAGCGGCGGACAAGGGGTACCGGCCGGATCTGCTTCTGAGCTCGACGGCAGCGCGTTGCCGCGATACTGCCGACGCGGTGCATCGGGCCATGGGCTCCACGCTCGAGCTTCGATTCGTCGATGAACTCTACAATGCATCGCCTGATATCTACCTCGAGATCATCGACGCCCAGGAGGCGCTCGGCTCTGTCATGCTTGTCGGCCACAATCCGACCATGGAGCAGACGCTTGAAGCGCTGATCGGTCACGAGGCGCTCCATCAGGCACTGCCGACAGGCTTTCCGACTGCCGGACTTGCGGTTTTGGACTATGACAGCGAGTTGACAGGCTGGCAGCTCGTTGATTTCGTGATCGACTAAGGTCTTTTCGCGGAACGTCTTTTCGCGTCGATCTGCCCTTCCTATATGGCTTGTCACGATTAGAAACCGGAACTCCGCCTTGCCGCCCAGCCTGACCTCCCTCTCCGATGACGCGCGCATCGCCCTGGACAATTTCGCGGACCGGGCATCGGGCCTCATCAATCCCACGGTGCGCCTTGGCGTCACTGGCTTGTCGCGTTCCGGCAAGACGGTCTTCATTTCCTCGCTGCTTCACAATCTGCTGCACGGCGGGCGGCTGCCTCTCTTCGAGCCAGTGCAGTCAGGTCGTGTCTCGGCGGTGCGTCTTGAGCAGCAGCCGGATGATGCCGTGCCGCGCTTCCAGTACGAAGATCACATCCGCTCACTCGTGAAGGACCGCGTTTGGCCCGATTCGACGCGAGCAATCTCTGAACTGCGCATTACGCTCGAATACCAGAGCGCCAGCGGCTGGAACCGGCTCTTCTCGCCCGGCCGCCTGTCGATCGACATTGTCGATTATCCAGGCGAGTGGCTTCTTGACCTTCCGTTGCTTGGAAAGGACTATCGGACGTTTTGCGAAGAGACGATCGCCTTGGCCGGAACGGGCATTCGTGCGGAACTCTCACGCGCCTGGCTTGCCCTTACACGCGCCACAGATAGCAACGCCCCGGCAGACGAAATGCGGGCTCGCGACCTCGCCACCGCTTTTGCCGATTATCTGAAAGCCTGCAAAGCCGATGAACGCTCGCTTTCCACGCTGCCGCCTGGCCGCTTCCTGCTACCCGGCGATCTCGACGGCTCTCCTGCCCTGACCTTCGCGCCGCTTGCACTCACGCCGGAAGCCAAGCCGCAAAAGGGATCGCTTTGGGCGATGATGGAACGACGCTATGAGGCCTACAAATCCGTCGTCGTGAAGCCCTTCTTTCGCGAACACTTCGCCCGTCTCGACAGGCAGATTGTCCTCGTCGATGCGCTGCAAGCCATCAACCGTGGTCCGGAGGCCGTGCAGGACCTCGAACGCGCCCTGACGGACGTTCTGGCCTGCTTCCGCTCGGGCACGAACTCATGGCTGACGTCGCTGCTTGGCCGCCGTATCGATCGCGTCCTTGTCGCCGCAACCAAAGCTGACCACCTGCACCATGAAAGCCATGACCGGCTCGACGCCCTCACCCGCCGCCTGGTCGACCGTGCCGTCCAACGCATTGGTGTCACAGGCGCGGGAATCGACGTCATGGCACTGGCTTCGGTCCGCGCCACGCGCGAAGCGACGGTGAAACGCGACGGCCATGACCTCCCGGTCATCGTCGGAACACCGATGGCAGGCGAGACTATCGGTGGAGAGAGCTTTGACGGCCACAAGAAGACGGCAATCTTTCCGGGCGACCTGCCGGCAGACCCGGAGAACCTGTTCGAGCGTATCGAATCCGGAGAAAATATCGTGCTGCCCGATGTCAGCGTTGTGCGTTTTCGGCCGCCGCACCTCGAAGAGACCGGTGGCGGCATAAAGCTTTCGGTCCCGCATATTCGCCTCGACCGTGCCATGCAGTTTCTGTTCGGAGATCGCCTCGCATGATCAAGCCGCCCTCCGAACACCCCGCACAGCGCGCGCCGGCCGCCTTCTCCTACGAGGAGGACACGCCCTCCACGCCTGTCACGACCAAACACAGCCCGCGAAAGCCCGGTAGCTTCACGGACGATGTCGTGCTGACCGCCGACGAGGACGATCCATTCCTCAACCCCGAAAAGGATGTCCCTCCAATTGCTGTCGCGCTGCCGCGCAAGCGTGGCACCTCATTCGCGAAAATCGCTGCCGCCGCTTTCGGCGTTCTCTTCTCCCTCGCCTTCGGGCTTTGGACCGACAGCCTCATCCGCAATCTTTTCAGCCGCGCGGATTGGCTCGGCTATGCGGCCCTTGGAGCGCTCGCAATCGGCATTCTGGCGGTGATTGCCATCGTCGTTCGTGAAACGGCGGGCATGATGCGGTTGGCGGCCGTGCAAGAAATCAAGGCGGAAGCTGAGGCCGCCATGGTGGAGACGAAGCCGGCGAAGGCACGTGCGCTGGTCAAGCGGCTGGAATCGTTGCTCTCCGGAAAGCCGGAGACGGCGAAGGGCCGGGCCACGTTGAAGGCGGCCGAAGGCGACATCATCGACGCACCGCATCTCATCGCCCTCGCGGAACGCGAGCTTCTGATACCGCTCGACCGGCAGGCACGGGCCCTGATCGTCAACGCTTCGAAACGCGTCTCCATCGTCACCGCCGTCAGCCCGCGCGCGATCGTCGATCTCCTGTACGTGCTCTACGAGGCGGCCCGGCTTGTCCGAGCCATGGCGGATCTTTATGGCGGCCGGCCGGGAACGCTGGGCATGATCCGGCTGATGCGTGATGTTCTAGCGCACCTCGCCGTGACCGGCTCGATCGCGGTCGGCGATAGCCTCGTGCAGCAGGTACTTGGCCATGGATTGGCGTCGAAGCTGTCGGCGCGCCTCGGCGAAGGCGTCATCAACGGCCTGATGACGGCCCGCATCGGGATCGCGGCGATGGATCTTTGCCGTCCCCTTTCTTTTCACGCGCTGAAACGTCCGGGAATCGGCGATTTCATCGGGGACCTGACACCGTCCATGACAGCGCGCGACAAGAATTCCTGAGAATTGAAACTTTCGTCGCGCCTGCCGTGGCAGAAGCGCTGCACCAAAATACTCGTCAAGAATTCAACGCACTAACATTCCGCGCCGTCCTCTGCGAGCCGCGGAATTACTTGCTGCTCATTGCTTTTCGGCCTAAAAGAAACCAAGCATTAACCATTCTTCGGCAAAACTTGAACCTAGTTAAGCGATGGTGTCGCTAGGGAAAATCCATGTATTCGCGCAAGTTTCTTCTTCTTTTCGGCCTGGCTGCGGTGGCGTTGTCACCGGCCGCCGACATGGCTTCGTCGGCGACTGCGGCGACACGTGACAAAGCCTTTTTCGAGTCTGTCGCCGGCACTTGGCGCGGTCCCGGCGAGATCGTTGCCGGAAAGTACAAAGGCACGAAATTCACCTGCAATCTGGTGGGCGAACCAGTGAGCGCCGGAGGTGCTGGCATCAAGCTCGACGGAAGCTGCAGGGTCGGCGTCTTCAAGCAGCCGATGACCGCGCTCATCACCCAGTCGGGGAGTTCCTACAAAGGGAAGTTTCTTGACGGCGCCGAAGGCAAGGGGCTCGACGTCGTGTCAGGTGCTGTCACACAGGATACCGTCGTCGTCGGCCTCAATCGTTCTAAGCTCAACGGCGCCATGATCGCCCGTGTCCGTGACGACAAGACCATGAACGTCACCGTTTCGGTCAAGGTCGAAAGCCAGATGATCCCCGTCATCGGCCTGACGCTGACGCGCCAGGTCGACGAAATCACGGTCGGCTCTGTCGAATAGCGTTCCAACCCCAGACATTCCAAAAGCGGCGGATTTTCCTGCGGATTTTCCGCCGCTTTTGCATTTCAGGCGATATGCCACCAAGCGCTGCTTTGATCGGCCACTTCGATCCCCTGCACATCGGCCTTCGCCAGCCACTCGAGAACGGTTGTTCCTTCGACAAGCATGTCAGGCGCAAAATCGGCAAGCGGCATCAGCACGAAGCCACGGTCCTTCATGCGCGGGTGCGGTAGCTCAAGTCGCGGTGCCGATTGCACCACATCAGCGTAGGTCAGGACATCAATATCGAGCGTTCGCGGCCCCCACCGCTCGATACGCTCGCGCTTCATCGCCCGTTCGATATCGAGGCAGACGTCGAGAAGCGCCTCGGGGCCAAGCGTTGTCTGGATTTCAGCACAAGCGTTGAAGAAATAGGACTGGTCGGTCTTTCCCCATGGCGGCGTCCGATAGAGCCGCGACACGGCTACCACACGACAATCGGAGCGCTGGTCAAGCGCCCTCAATGCCACGGCCATCGCGTGCACAGGCTCGCCGAGATTGCCGCCAAGGCCGAGTGTTGCCGTCTTGAAAGTGGACTCAGGCAAAGTGTTCGACGCTCACCTGAACGAAATCCAGAACGCCCGGCACCGGCGCGTTCGGCTTGCGCACCGTAATCTTTGCACGCTTGATTTGCGGAAACTTCGAACACAGCCCTTTGGCGATATCAAGCGCAAGCGCCTCGATCAGATAGCGACGCTTGCCCGTCACGATCTCCTCGATCACGGTGAAGGCAATGCCATAATTGACCGTGTCATTGATGGAATCGCTCTCCAGGGCGTCGCCAGCGACGACGTCGAGCTCGGCATCCACAAAGAAGCGCTGGCCGAGGAACTCCTCTTCGTCGTGAACGCCATGGCGGGCAAAGAAGGCACAGTTCTGAAGCGTGATGGTGTAGGTGGTGCTCATGCCAATTGTCCCTGCTCAAAGCTATAGCGCGCCGCGAGCATAGCATCGGCGATGGCCAAAGCGTCCTTGTTGATTGCGACATCGTGTACACGAAAAATGCTAGCCCCCGCCAAACGCAACAATACGCTTGTCGCAGCCGTTCCCACATCCCGATCGGCGGCTTCGCGACCTGTGATCGCGCCGACGAAACGCTTGCGCGACGTGCCGGCAAGCAGCGGCAACCCCAAGCGGCGCAGTTCTCCGAAACGCGCCATCAGTTCCACATTCTCCTGTATATCCTTGGCAAAGCCGAAGCCCGGATCCAGTACGATGCGATCCTTGGGCATGCCGGCCGCCGAAGCGAGCGCGAGCGAGCGCTCCAGGAAGTAGAACTGGTCTCCGATCACATCCGGAAGCTTCTCCCGATCGCGGCCGGTATGCATCAGGCACAGTCCCGCACTGGTATCGGCTGCGATCCTTCCCACCTCCGGCTCCTTCTGCAACCCGAATACGTCGTTGATTACATGCGCGCCTGCAGCGACGGCAAGCCGGGCGGTCTCAGCGCGATAGGTGTCGATCGAGATCAAGGCATCGGTCTTGCCGCGCAACGCCTCGATCACCGGCAGCACCCGGGCCTGCTCTTCCAGCGGAGTGACGACGTCTGCGCCGGGGCGCGTCGATTCACCGCCAATGTCGATGATCTCAGCGCCATCGCTTACCGCCTGGAGCGCATACGTCACGGCCGCATCGACCGTCTCGTATCGCCCGCCGTCCGAGAAAGAATCCGGTGTCACGTTGACGATCGCCATAAGGACGGCGCGCGCGCCCAGTTCGATCTCGCGGCCATGCCCGACGCGCCAGAAACTGCTCTCAAGCTGTGCCAACGGCATTCATCCTATCGATCGAAAAAGGCGCCCATGATCTTGCACTGGCCGTGGCTATGCCCCAAGCTCCGGCAAACTTCAACATGAGTATCTGCAGAATGCATTCCGTACCGCGTTATATGCCCCTCCTCCTCGGCTTTTCCATGGCCGTAGCGGCGTGCAGCCCAGCTGCCGCCACCGTAATCGCGACGCGAAGCTATTCCTATTTTCCCATCAAGGGCAAAACCGCGGACCAACTCGACCAGCAACTGAGCATCAACGGGCCGACGGCCAGTGGCTCGTCCGCCCGCCACCCGGGTGCGACCAAGATCCGCTTCGGCGGCGATGCGACCTATGTTCAGGCCGGAGGGCGCTGCCGCGTCTCCAGCGCCAAGGTCACCGTCCATACGCAGATAATCCTGCCCCGCTGGACCGACCGCAAGGGTGCCAGCAAGCAGTTGTCGATCATCTGGGATGCACTTGCGAGCGACATCAAGCGGCACGAGGAGCGCCATGCAGAGATCGCGCGAAACCAGGCGCGTGTCATGGAAAAGCAGATCCTCGCGCTTCCACCGCAGCGCAGCTGCGAGCGTATGCAGGAGCTCGTCACCGACGTCTCGACTCGCGGCATCGATGAGCACGACAGGTTGCAGGCCCGATTCGACCGAATCGAAGCCGTCAATTTTCAAAGTCGAATGATGAGACTTCTGAACGATCGGATTAAAATATCCGGCGGCGCAAGGTAGCTGATTCTCAAGCTTAACGCGATCACAAAAGGTTAGCCGCGTAACAAAACTTGTGCGAAACCGCAATCGCCCCAGTGATTTAGTGGTTATTTCTCGGTCTAGCTAAATCAACCATAACGCGGTAATATTCAAACATTCGAAAGTTCAGGTCCGTAAGCCCGAACTTTCGCTCCTGGGTTCTCCTGGCGCGTTGCGAAGCCGCGGATGATCCTCCCTCGTCCGCAGGTAATGCGCCTACCTCGCCTCGCTCGTCTAACGGCAAGCGAGGCTTTTTTTGGACTGTGGTGGAATCAGGCCTGCCGCTCGGGCACGTGAACGATGAGCCCGTCCAGAGCCGCCTTCATTCTGATCTGACAGGAGAGGCGCGACGTCGGACGCACGTCAAAGGCGAAATCGAGCATGTCCTCTTCCATCGCCTCAGGCGAGCCGACGCGTTCCGTCCATTCGTCGTCGACGTAGACGTGACAGGTCGCGCAGGCACATGCGCCGCCGCATTCGGCCTCGATACCTGGTACCGAATTGCGCACGGCATTTTCCATAACGGTCGATCCCTGATCGACATCAAGATCGAAGCGCGTGCCGTCGAAGGCGACAATGGTCAGTTTGGGCATGATGATTTCCGGTGGTCGTCAATGGGAGGGTTTGGATTTTTTCTTCCAACAAATCGCCGAGGCAGTCAACATCGACCGCTCGGTGTCCTTCATCACAGATTGAGAAGCGACGCGCTTGTCAAAATGCGCCATGCCGGCGGTCACAAAAAGACCCGCTGCACCGAAATGGATCAGCGGGCCTCTATTCCGTCAGATTTATAGAACTCAGCGGCAAAGCTTGAGGATAAAATTCTCCGCTTCGATCACGGCAATACCGACCGCCGCCATGCTGGCCGCGTCGCCGCAATTGCCCTCAAGCGCCTCGGCAGCCGCATGGACGCGAAACGCCCCGACCGCTCCGGCCGCTCCCTTGAGGCGATGGGCCGCGGCTTCAACGATCTTGGCGTCACCGGACGATATTTCCTGCAGGCAGGCCCGCGCCTGACGCGCAAACATTTGCAGAACTTCGATTTCCAGGCTCTTGTCGCCCATTGTCTGGTTTGCCAGATGCACCAGATCTACCGGACGCTCCTGCGAAGGCCGAGGTCCCTTGCAAATGTCGGGCGCCGCAAACGCAATACTGACTGCTGCCATGTGCCAATCCTCCGTCGTCCATGCCGACTTCCACAAAAGTGCGGGCACCGAGTGGCCATCGCGTTAAATTCCGGCACATTCAGGGCGGATTTCTTGAGGTATGGTTAACGCCAGCTAAACGTCTCTAACGCTTTGGTTTCAAAGGCCCGCTTTTATTAAATCATGTTAACAAGACCTTATTATCCGGGAATTTGAGCGGTTGCGTTAATTGTCTAGCAGTCCCGGATGTGTCACTACGATACTACTGGGCGAGCTTTCCGGTACCTGCCTTTGCTCGCCAAGTGGATAATGGTAATGTTTTGATACCGTCTGTATGAAAAAGCAGCTATCCACTCTGAAATGATATGCTTATCCGTCCTCGGCAATGTGGACGGGCGGGCTCAGAGGCTAAGGTTTTGTGCGGGCTCGGCGGGAAGCCCGAGGCGTTGTTGAACCGGCTGGGATGTAACGAGGCGTAACGTAAATGGCGAACAACAAGTACAGCGAGTCGATCGAGGACAAGGCGTTCAAGGCATTGGACGAGGCGCTCCAGATCGACTTCGGAGAAGACGATACGCTGTCTCGCAACGGCAAGACCGACGCCCCGGAGGCCAAATTGTCCGAAACACCGAGTGCCCGCAATCAACAAGGCTCCAAGGAGCGCGCGCGCCCCGCCAATACGCCTCGCCAGCCCGAGCAGCCGTCTCGCGCCCCGTCCTTCGCCGCCAACGACGCCAACCGCATATCGCCGGCTACGCTTCTCAAGTCCCTGGAGACCGGCTCCAGCCGATCGGCTGTTCGCAACGCAACCATTGTGTCGCTGCTTTGGATCGTCGGCGGTCT
Organism: Rhizobium sp. RHZ02; assembly: GCF_014851575.1. Lineage (NCBI taxonomy): Bacteria > Pseudomonadati > Pseudomonadota > Alphaproteobacteria > Hyphomicrobiales > Rhizobiaceae > Rhizobium > Rhizobium sp. RHZ02. The sequence goes on along the minus strand of NZ_JACUZX010000009.1, from coordinate 118,505 downwards.
CGGCCTCATGGCCCTGCTCTATTCGCCGCAGATCTGGCAGATCCGCTCGCTCGCCGATCTTTTGGCTCTTCCGGGCATTGTTGCCGGCCTCATCGGCATCATCGTGCCGGTGTTGCTGTTCTATGCCTTTGCCGTCATGATGGCGCGCGCCCAGGACATGCGCAACGCAGCACGCTCCATGGCCGAAGTTGCGCTTCGCCTCTCCGAGCCCGAGACCGTCGCTTCCGAACGCATCATGACGGTCGGCCAGGCCGTTCGCCGCGAAGTCTCGGCGATGAACGAAGGCATCGAACGCACCATCGCACGCGCTTCGGAGCTTGAAACCCTCGTCCACTCCGAGGTCAACGCCCTCGAGCGCAGCTACGCCGACAATGAATTGCGCGTGCGCGGCCTCGTCCATGAACTCGGGTCGGAGCGCGAAGCGATCGTCAACCACGCTGAGCGTATCCGCACGTCGATCTCGGGCGTGCATGATCAGCTCAAGGAAGACCTCTCTCTTGCCACGGAAGAGATCGCGATACGCCTTGCGACCTCGGGCGAAGCATTCGCCTCGATGATCGACACGCGCGCCGCGGCGATCACCGAAAAGTCGGAATCGGCCATCCAGTCGCTCGGCACGCTGCTTGCGGCAAAGACGGATTCACTGCTGCAGACGCTCACCTCCTCCGGATTCGCGCTCACCAACGAATTCGACACGCGGCTGGATACCCTGGCGTCGAGCCTGAGCGAGCATGGAGAGCTTGTCCTTCGGCAGTTCGAGACGCGTGCGTCCACGATGGACAGCAACGCAGAGAAGCTGAACGCCGCGCTGAACGACCGTGCCCGCCAGTTGAACGAAATCCTGATCGCCCGCACCCGCGAGATCAACGAGAGCCTGACTGGTGGCGAGCGCACGATCAGCACCACGCTTGATGACGTTCTCTCCAAGCTCAACAGCGCGCTCGACGAGAAGGGTTCGACCTTCCGCCAGAGCCTGCAGTCGAGCGTCGACGACACCATCATGGATCTCGACCTTCGTTCCGGCTTCTTTGACGAACGGCTGCAAGCGACTGTCGCGCAGCTCTCGACCTCGTTCGATGACCGCGTCGCGGAATTCGCCAATGCCTTCGACAAGCGTGCCGGCTCGCTCGACACGAAGCTCATGGAGAGCCTCAACCGCATCAACGACACCATGACCGGCGGTTCGGAGTCGCTGAACGGCATTTTGAGCTCGAGCATCGAACGCCTTGGCGCGTCGCTGACCGATCAATCGTTCGCACTGGCCACTGCCCTCGCGACCAGCCAGGAAGTTATGGAAAGCTCGCTGGCAGGCAAGGTCTCCGAGGTCACCGAGGCTATCCATACCCACACGACAGGCATGACCTCGGCGTTGAGCCACGCCACGTCCGAAATCTCCCTGGCGCTTGCGTCGGGCACCTCGGAACTCCACAATAATCTCTCCGCACGCGCGACAGAGTTCCGCGAAACATTGCTGTCCACGACCTCCGATCTCAGCTCTGCCGTCTCCGCGGGCACCGAGCAAATTACTTCGGCCTTCGGCCGCGCCGACGATCTGAACACGATGATCTCCAAGCGCGCTGCCGATATCACGCACGCGCTCGATTCCGCGCATGAGCGGATCGACGGCGTGATGACCGATCGCGGAGGCGCGCTGACTGCCGCCCTTGCCGACAGCCACGACCGCTTTGAGAGCACCCTGGCAAGCCGCTCGGACGCAATCATCAGCGCCGTCTCGGGCAGCCATGAGCGCCTTGCGGACGCACTCGACGACAAGGCCATGACGCTGGCCATCTCGCTGGATGAGAGCCAGAACCGCTTCGAGGATGCGATCGCCAAGCGTGCGGAAGCGATTGCCGCTTCGATCGCCAGCGGCCATGAGAAGCTCGCCGATACTCTTGATGACAAGGCAATGGCCCTCGCCATCTCCCTCAACGAAGGCCAGTCGCGCATTGAAGACACGCTCGGCCATCACGCCGAAACGATCAGCAACTCGCTTGCCGGCGGGCACGACCGGATCACCGAGGCGCTTGATGACCGTGTCATGGCGCTTACGGTATCGTTGAACGAAGGTCATAGCCGCATCGACGAGGCGCTTGCCCGGCGCGTCGATACCATCGCGAATTCGATTGCTACGGTCCAGGACCGCCTCTCGGATACGCTGGACGAGAAGGCCATGGCGCTCGCGATCTCCTTCGGAGAAAGCCAGAGCCGTTTTGACGATGCACTGGAAGCCCGCACCAACGCCTTGCTCGACACCGTGGCCGGCGCCGAGTCCCGGGTTGCCGGCGCCCTCGTCGACAAGTCGGACGCCATCCGCAGCGCCTACACGGAAAGCCAGGAGCGCCTCGAGCGTTCCCTGAACGAACACGCATCGACGCTTGCCGGCACGCTGTCGAGCGGCAGCGATCGGATCGAGCAGCTGGCTGGCAGCGCCGCGGCCCGCATCGAATACAACCTCAGCAATGCGCATCAGAAATTGGAAACACTGCACGGCGACGCTGCCGCCCGCATCGAAGGCGGTCTTGCGGCTGCGCATGATCGTTTCGAAGCCCTGACCGGCAATGCCGCTACGCGCATCGAAAGCGGCTTGGACTCGGCCCATGAACGCATCCGTTCGACGCTGGCCGATCGCGAGCAGGCTATCAACCTCGCCCTCACCGACGCCCACAGCCGTATCAGCGATACGCTCTCCGATCAGGCGACGACGATCAGCGCCTCGATTGCCACCAGCGTCGGCATGCTGGAAATGTCCCTGGAAGACCATGAAGTCTCGCTTCGCCAGGCGATCGACAACAGTGGCCGGGCCCTGGAAGACCGCCTGCGCGACAGCACCGGTCACATCGCCGGCCGTTTCCAGGAGGCTGCTGGCGAGATCTCACGTTCGGCAGAGACCTTCTCTTCACAGCTCGACCAGTCGATCGAGGGCATGACGGGCCGCTTTGCGGAAACCGGCTCGCGCGTCGAGGCCGGCCTTGCCGCCCTCGAAAACCGCATCCGTGACGGCGTCGGCGGCGTGGCCGAGCAGGTCGACGCCGCTGGCGGTCGCCTCTCCAGCACTTTGTCCGACGGCATTTCCCGCCTCGGAACGCTCGGCGAAGACGCAACGAACCGTATCGCTGCGGCGATCAACGACAGCGCCACGAAGTTTACCGAAACGATCGATCGCCGCACCGCCAACCTCACCTCGGAGATCGACTCCCGTACGGTCAGCATCGACGAGGCGATGGAACGAGGCAGCGTCCGCATCGAGGAGCGCCTGTCCACGATGGACCGGGCCCTCACAGTCGGCCTCGACGCCGTCAATCGCACGATCGAAGGTAAGGCTGCCGGGCTCGCCGCTTCGCTGCGCAGCGCCGTCGCCGAGACGACGAAGGGCATCGACGACGAAGCAGCCCGCGCCGCCGAAAACCTAGGCCGCACCGGCCAGCAGTTTGCCGAAGGCCTCGACGCCAAGAGCAACGAGTTCGCCCGCACGATCGAAGAGCGTGCCGAGCAGATCGTCGGCCGCGTCTCCGACGCCCAGAACCGTTTGGCCGGCCAGGCAGCCGCCGTTGCCCAGACTTTCTCGGAAGCCGGCAATGCCATTATCAAGAAGGTCGCCGAAGCCGAGACCCTCGTCAGTGGCCAGGTTGGCGCCATTTCCCGCGCCCTCGGCGACGCCCAAGCGACTTTCGAAAACCATGGTGCCGGTATCCGCACGACGATTTCCGACGCAAGTCAGGAAATTACCTCAACCATGGCAGACGTCGAACGTGCTCTGGAAGCACGTGGCAATGCAATCCGTTCGAACCTCGAGGATCGCACGCGCGAAATCGACTCGACGCTGACCAATGTCGAAAAGGCGCTCGAGGCGCGTGGCGACGCCATCCGCTCGACGCTCGACGATCGCACCCGCGAGCTCAATTCGATGCTGTCCGGTCGTTCCACGGAGCTGTCGCGCATTCTCGAGGAGACGGCGCGGCCGCTGATCGACCGCTATGCCGAAGCAGGCAAGGACGCCGCCGCGCGCATTACGACAGCGACGGAACGCAGCACCGAGCGCCTGCGCAGTGAGAATGAGGCGCTCGTCAACGCAATCACGGCACGGACCGAAAGCGCATCCTCGGCCGTCGACGCGATGGAAAACAGCCTGCTTGCCAACGTCAACAAGCTGATCGAACGCTTGTCGGACAACAGCTCAGCTATGGGCCAGGTGATGAGCCGTGCCGCCGAAAATCTCGCGGCAGTGGATGGCCGCCTCGGCGATACGACGTCGCGCTTCACCGAGTCTGCCCAGAAGGCCGCCGAAATGGTGTCTGCCTCGACGCGCCTGCTCGAAGGCAAGGTCGACCGCCTCTCGGACATTTCGGGCCAGACGCTTGCCCAGGTCGGCGGTATCATCGGCCGGTTCGACGAACACTCCAAGGTGCTCAGCCAGGCATCCGGCCTGCTGGCAGCCGCTCAATCCAACCTCGTGTCAACGCTCGAGGATCGCGAAAGCGCCCTCCAGAACCTTTCCGTGGGACTCGTCCAGCGCTCCGAGGAAATCGAACGGACGATGCGTGCCCTGGGCGGCATGGTCGAATCCGCATTCGACCGCGCCGAACAGCGCTCCAACCAGGTCAGCGGAACGCTGCGCGAAAGCGTGCAATCCTCGTTCTCCGACATCGGCCGCGTTCTTTCCGAAACCGAAAAGCGGGCTGAGGAAGCCGCCTCAACGATGCGCGCTGCGATCGTCAAGGCCGGCGAAGACGCAAATGCCACAATCGACGGCGCCTTCGGCAACGCCGAACGTCGCTCCAGCGAGCTTTCCAGCCGCTTGCGTGGCGGCCTGACGGCCTCCCTGTCGGAAGTCGAGCGTATGCTGGGCGAGGCAGGTCGTGCATCCGACGGCGCTGCCCAGACCATGCGCGAGTCGCTTCGCGAGGCAGTCGAGGAGGCAGTATCCCGCTTCTCCGGCGCCACCGAGGAGATCCGCCGCTCGGCCGGCGATATCCGCAAGGAACTCGACATGACCCGCAGCGAATTGAAACGCGGTGCATTCGATCTTCCGGAAGAGGCCAAGGAAAGCGCTGCTGCCATGCGCCGCGCCGTTGCCGAGCAGATCAAGGCTTTGCAGGACATCTCGCACATCGTTGGCCGCTCGACGCAGCAACTGGAGATCTCCGAGCCTGCGCCGCGGGCCATTCCTCAGCCTCAGCCTGCGCCACGCCCGGCTCAGCCGGCCGTTACCCAGCAGGCGCCCCAGCCCACCCCTCCCGCAGCCCCCGCCCCGGCTCCGGCAGCAACACCCTCGCCGATCGAGAACCTCGGTCTGCGTGGCTCCCTGACGCATGCAGCCGCAACGCCGCAGCGCGCCCCCGTTGCCGCTCCCCCGGCAAGCGGCGGCTGGATCAGCGACCTCCTGCGTGGTGCATCGCGCGATGAGACCGCCGAGGAAGCTCCAGCACGGCAACCAGCCCCACGCGCCGAGGCTGCCGCGGCGGCACCTGCCCGCACGGCCGATAGCCGCAATCCGCGCCACGTCGTCGAGTCGCTGAACTCGCTTTCGGTAGATATCGCGCGTGCAATCGATCATGACGCTTCGGTCGATCTGTGGCGTCGTTACCAGCGTGGCGAACGGGACGTCTTTACGCGCCGCCTCTACACGCTGAAGGGCCAGCAGACCTTCGACGAGATCAAGCGCAAGTATGATCGCGAGCCGGAGTTCCGCACCGCCGTCGATCGTTATATCGCCGATTTCGAGAAGCTCCTTTCTGATGTTTCCCGCGGCGATCGCGACAAGACGATCACGCAGTCCTATCTGACCTCGGATACCGGCAAGGTCTATACGATGCTTGCTCACGCCGCAGGGCGACTGGGCTAAGCCACACTCAAGGAACAAATGAAATGGCCGCCCAAGAGGCGGCCATTTTCATCTCGGGCGATTGTCCTGACGTCGCTCTCTGCGAAAGGTCGGGTCGGGTCGTGGACGGTGGATCGTGTTACGCCATCGCGCTAGGCCGGCACGCGCCAGCAGGCACCTTGTGGTGCATTGCCGGCGCCCTCTATCAGATCGACTGGAGGGTCCAGTTCACGATCTCAGCCGTCACGCTCGCGAACGCGCGATCGAGACCCTTCACAAGACCGTCGTTGGACCCATTGGCCGGCACCGCTTGTCTGAACACTTTCTGGGTTCTCACGGTGCCATTCCGGTCGTTCACGATCTTGGCCGAAATCTCGACGACCGCGTGGCTGCCACCGGTCGTGTCGATCTCGAAAGCGCGGATATCGGTCACGAGCTGATAGTCGATCGCCAGTCCCTGCCCGGGCACGCCGACGCCGCCGAGCTTGCCTGAGTTCTCGTAGGCTTCGACGAGCTTTGCCTGGACCATGCGCGGCAGCTTGTCGCCCCATTGCGCCTTGGAAAGGTACTGGATCTGCGACGGCGCCACCCGAATGACGATCTGTTCGCTGTCGATCGCCCGCAACGCAGTTGGCTGCTGCACCAGGATCTGCCGGCCCCTGGCCGCCGGCCCACTGCCAGTCACCGACGCGGAGAGGTCGTAGGTGTCGTTCCTGGCAGCCGTCCCACAGCCTGCCAGACCCGCCAATAGCGGCAGCGTAATCGCGGTCGTCGATAGCCACGAACGACGCTGCAACAGATCCGATACGGCCATATGCGCTCCCCTAATATCCCTATTAACGCCGCGTCCGGCCGTCATATTGCTTTACGGTATCCCCACCGAAGATCAGCCGCTGCGGATTGCGGTCAAAATTGCCGATCGCATCGTTGAGGTTTTGCACGGTGGAGCGCGTGTCGTTGATGAGCGACTGCACATCGCGCAGCCCACCGCTGGAAAATTTCTGCAAGTTGTCCGCAATAGGACCGATGCGCGAATTCAGATTGTCGGCGACCTTCTTGAATGAGGTGAGCGTGTCACGCGCCTGCGCAAACAGCGACTGCGTATTGTCCGTACCGAGCAGCGCGTCCAGCTTGATCAGAATGCCGTCGACACGTGTGGAGGCCGCGTTCAGCTTGTTCGCCATCTGCGAAACATTCTGGATCGTCTGGTCGATGTCCTTCTGCCGAGCCGAAACAGTGTTCGCGACGTCCTTGATCGAAGCGACTGCGGTGCGTGCGTCCTTTGTCGCCTGCGAGATATCGTCGACGGATCCCTTGACCTTCGCCGGGTCGATCTGCGCGACCAACGTATCTACTCGATCGAGCGTCGCCTGCGCCTTCTTGCCGAGGTCGTTGTACGTAGTCGCCGTTTCCTGGAACTTCTGGATCGCTCCCTTGAAGTTTCCCGAAGCATCGGCGACGTCGCGGCTGACTTTCTCGGCATTGCTGAGAATGGTGTCGATCTTCTTCGCGTCGACGGCCTTCACGAGGGCCTCGACCGCTTCCAGCGTCGAGTCGACACGACCCGAGACCTTACGCACGGTCTCGGAGAGTTGGCCGACACTCTGCAGGAACGAGTCGATGTTGCCTGAGTTCTTGGCCAGTGCATCGGAGAAGGTCTCGGCATTCTGCAATGTCTTCGTCAGCGGCCCGCGTGCATCCGTCACAAAGCCCTGAATCTGCCCGACAGCATCGTTCGCTCTGTCAAGAATCTTGTCTGCCGTCGCCAGAAGGTTCGTGACACTCGACTGATCCGCGACGATGACCGCTCGCTTTCCGGTCTCGAGGGACTGTTGAAGGATGTTCTTTTCGCCGATCCTCCCGCCCGAAAGTTCGATATAGGCAGCACCCGTCAGACCCTGGATTTCAAGGATGGCTTTCGTCGAGGGATAGATAGGCGCGTCGACCCGCACCTCGGTGAACGCCAGTGAGAAACTGGGATCGTCGGCATCGATGGACAGCGACTTGACCGAACCGACCTGAATGCCGTTGAACCGCACCGGCGAGCCGACGCTCAAGCCGTTCGCGGAGCCGGGAATCCGGACGATCAGTTCGGCCATCGGCCCACCGCGCCCATATTCCGCCATCCAGTAAACGAAACCGAACGCCGCCGCGATAACGAGCACCGTGAAAAAGCCGACAATCGTGTAGTTCGCTTTTGTTTCCATCGTATCCGCTCACTTCCCGCGGCTATCTTGCGCCAGGCTGTCCTTGCCTGCGTGGCCACGCTGCGGCACGACCGAACGCGCCCGCTTGCCCTTGAAATAAGCCTGAACCCAAGGATCGTCGCAGGCCAGCATGTCGTCGATCGTTCCCTCGACCAATACCCGCTTCTTGCCAAGCACCGCAATCCGGTCACAGACCGAGAAGAGACTGTCGAGGTCGTGCGTGACCATGTAGACGGTCAGGCCGAGGGTGTCCCTGAGCCTTGCGATGAGCTCGTCGAACTCCGCGGCACCGATCGGGTCGAGGCCCGACGTTGGCTCGTCAAGGAAGACCAATTCCGGATCGAGCGCAAGCGCGCGTGCCAGCGCAGCACGCTTGATCATGCCGCCCGAAAGCTCCGACGGGTATTTGTCGGCGGCATCAGCCGCAAGCCCGACGAGGCGGATCTTGAGCTGCGCGAGTTCGTCCATCAGCGACTGGGGCAGGTCCAGATACTCGCGCATTGGAACCTGGATGTTCTCCCGGACGGTCAGCGACGAAAACAGCGCCCCCTGCTGGAACAGCACACCGAGCCGCATGTCGAGCGCGTTGCGCTGCGGCTCGTCCAACTCATCGAAGTCCTGACCGAGAATCTTGATCGTTCCAGAGCGCCGCGGCAGCAACCGAAGCACCGTCCGCATCAAGACCGACTTGCCCGTTCCCGACGCTCCGACAAAACCGAGAATTTCGCCGCGATAGATATCCAGATCCAGATGGTCGAGAACAACCTTCGACCCGAAAGCGACGGTCACGCCGCGCGCTGATAGCACGACATCTCGCTCCTCGTTGTTTCCGGTCTCTGTATGCTGCCCGTCCACGTACAATCCTTAGAAATTGATGGCCGCATAGAACATGGCAAAAAGCCCGTCCATGAGGATAACGACAAAGATCGCCTTCACTACCGCCGCGGTCACGTGCTGGCCAAGCGACTCGGCGCTGCCGCCTACCTTTAAGCCCTCGACCGCCGCAACGATACCGATAACCAGCGCCATGAACGGCGCCTTGATCATCCCGGACAGCACCGTCGACAGCGTGATCGCCTCATGCAGGCGGGAGACGAAGTTGGCGAAGGTGATGCCGGAATAGGCCCAGGCGACCACGGCTGCGCCGGCGAGCGAGGCAAAGTTCGCGATGACCGTCAACAGCGGCAGCGCCACCGTAAGGGCAACTAGGCGCGGGAAAATCAGCACGCCCACGGGATTGAGCCCCATGACCTTCAATGCGTCCACTTCCTCGCGCATCTTCATCGAGCCGATTTCAGCCGTGATGGCGCTGCCCGAGCGGCCGGCAATCATGATGGCGGTGAGAAGCACACCGATTTCGCGAAGCTGCAGGATACCGACGAGATCGACGACGAAGACTTCGGCGCCAAAATAGCGGAGCTGAAAGGCGCCCTGCTGCGCGATGATCGCACCAATCAGAAACGACATCAGCAATATGATCGGCACCGCGCGCACGCCCATGTGGTCGATCTGGTTGACGATCGACGCCGGCGATACGCCGCTGCCTCGCCCGAATTTCATTTGCGCGCCGCGGACAGCGGAGCCGAGGATATACATCGCGGCCGCGAGGTTGTTCCAGAGCTCGGAGGTGATCTTGCCGATCGGTGCGAAGATCCGCTCCGGCCAGCTTGCGCTTGGCTGCGGCTCCTGCTCGGGCTGCGGCGGTTCCTCGGAAAACTCCGCGATCATCTCGTCGATATGGGTGTTACTGCCTTCGAAGCGCACGGTCCCACCGGCGCCTTCCACCTGCTTCTTCAGCCGGCAGAGCAGCCAGACGCCCGCAGTGTCGATATCGGTCACGCCTGATAGGTCGAGTGTCACCTCGCCGCTTCGGCCGGCGGTAAGCTTGTCGAAGTCACGCAAAACGAGATGCAGGTTGGCGCTTCGCCAGTTCCCTTCGATATGAACGAACTGACCCACGCCATGGCTCTGGTCGTCCACATGCAGTGAGGCGGCGTTACGGGTTTCGGACTTCAAAACGCTTGTGTCTTTCAAGGCTTACGGCGACATTGCCGACTCGCGAACTAACGGTTCGCCGCTTCGGATCAATATACCCAAGCCGCACCAAATTTCCATGCGCGCAGGATTGCAAATATGCCACGGTCACTTCAAATTCAGACGGATTCCTTCCCCATAGCGGGCACATTCTCGATCTCGCGGGGCGCCAAAACGTCGGCAGACGTGATCCTCTGCATAATCCGGGAAAACGGGTTTGCCGGCCGAGGCGAATGCGTTCCCTATCGCCGTTATGGCGAGACCATGGAAAGCGTGGCAGCACAGATCGAAGCGGCAAAGCCGTTGATTGAAGCCGGCCTGACGCGAAAGGAACTTCAGCGAGCTATGCCTCCCGGCGCCGCGCGCAATGTCGTTGACTGCGCCCTCTGGGATCTGGAAGCCAAGAGTTCGGGCGAAACCGTGATCATGGCGCTTGGCCTGGCGCAGCCGCAGCCGCTGACGACCGCCTTCACGATCTCGCTCGGCGAACCTGACGTCATGGCTGCACAGGCGCGCGCAAACGCCGATCGGGCCCTCCTGAAGGTCAAGGTCGGCACCGGCGATGACGAAAGCCGTATCCGCGCGGTTCGCGAGGCAGCGCCCAATGCGGCGATCATCCTCGATGCCAATGAGGGCTGGCCTGACGAAACGCTTGAGCATCATCTGCGCATCGCTGCCGAGATGGGCGTCGCCTTGGTCGAACAGCCGCTGCCGGCCGGCAAGGATGAATTTCTGGCGGAGATCCGTCGTCCCGTCCTCGTTTGCGCGGATGAAAGCGTCCACCATACCGGGGACCTCGCCAGCCTTCGCGACCGCTACGACGCGATCAATATCAAGCTCGACAAAACGGGTGGCCTCACGGAGGCGCTTGTGATGAAGAAAGAGGCGCAACGCCTTGATTTCAAGATCATGGTCGGCTGCATGGTCGGCACGTCGCTGGCAATGGCGCCAGCCGTGCTGCTGGCCCAGGACGCCGAGTTCGTCGACCTCGATGGACCGCTGCTGCTTGCTCGCGACCGCGAACCGGGACTGCGTTATACGGCCTCTCTCGTTTTCCCGCCGGAAACGACGCTCTGGGGCTGAAGATAGTAAGCCGCGATAACCAGCCCGAGACCGGTCAGGGCGACGAGTGCCATCACGTAGTAGCTTGCGAGGCCGAGCCAAGCGTAGATGTAACCGGAGGCGATGGTCATCAGCCCCATGAACATGCCGTTGTAGAAGAAATACGCGCCCTGCGCCGACGATTCCTGCGTCTCCTGCACCGAGGCGACGATACGTGTCTGCACGCCCGTATGCACGAACGCATAGGTGCAGGAATGCATGCACTGAAGCAGGAAGAAGCCCCAGAACCCCCAATGCATCGGGAACAGAATCCAGCGACACACGCTGACCGCCGCCCCGAACCGGATTAGCGTCCAGGCGCTGAACCGGCGGTTCAGCCGGCGGGAAAGAAAGAAGACGGTCACTTCGGCCGCAACGCCAGCACTCCACAAAACGGCGATCTCGGTGCCGGAAAAGCCGAGTTCTCGCCAGTAGAGGGATGCGAAGGCCTGCAGCACCGCGTGGCTCGACTGCTGGATTGCGACCCCGATCAGCAACGCCAACAAATGGGGCTGGCGCAGAGAACTCCCCGTTGCAGCCGAGATATCGACAGGTATCCCGCGCCTGCGCGTCGGGCCGATCCGGGGACAATAGATAGCCATCACAACAGTCATAACAAAGCCAAAGGTCATGACCGGCAACACCATCTCGCCACCCCAATGCCCGATCAGCTGCCCGCCGATCAGAGTGGAGACGATGAACGCTACCGACCCCCATACCCGCATGGAGCCGTAATCCAGACCCCAGCGCCGCACTCCGGAGATCACGATCGATTCGACAACCGGGACATAACAGGCAAAGGTCGCTCCCTGGATCGTGTAGACGATCAGCACCGGCCAGAATGTGTTCGTCCAGTAGAGCGCGATGGCTGTCAGCAGCGACAGGACTCCGGAAAACAGCAGCACATCCGCTCGCTCCCTCATCCGGTCGGCATACATCGCCACGATCGGGGCGACGAGCACGCGCACGACCATCGGCACCGCGAGGATGACGCCGATCTCGTGGTCGTTGAATTCGTGCTGTGCAAGCCACATCGGAAAGAAGGGCAACGCAACGCCATTGACGAGCAGGGGCGCGCAGTAAGACAGGGCACTGAGAAGCCGAAAGCGCGGCGGGGCGCCCTCGCCTGTCTGAGGGTTTTGAGCGGGAATCATTAGGTGGACCTGCAGGAAACTGAACGCTGCCTATCACGTCAACCTAAGGGCGACTATGGCAAGAAATTGCCCGATTGAAACGTTTAAAAAAATAAATAGGGCCTGTCGCAAAGACACAACGGGCTAAACTGATGCATTGAATTGCTGGCTTGGGAGATTGCGCCTAAGCGGCTTGCGGGGCGACGTCCTTTTCGCGATGCCCGATCGCCATCGGGACCGCCTGCGTACCGCTCATGGAACGCCATTCGATCAATTCAAAGGCGCCGTCTTGATGCTCGGCGATCGCCGTACAGCTTTCGACCCAGTCTCCAGTGTTGATGTAACGGATCCCGTCCATGTCTTCCATGACAGCGTGATGAATGTGGCCACAAATCACGCCGTCCGCACCGTGCTTACGGGCTTCGTCGGCAACGACGCGCTGGAACTCGCCTATGAAGTTGACTGCATGCTTCACCTGAAGCTTGGCCCATGCGGAAAACGACCAGTACGGCATCCCCATCCGGCGACGGATTGCTGCTAGGCCAATATTGATTATGATCGCCATGTCGTATGCCCAGTCGCCGAGATAGGCGAGCAGGCGGGCGTTGCGCACCACGACGTCGAACTCGTCGCCATGCAGCACGAGGTACTTCTTGCCGTCGGCCGCTTCGTGCATGATGCGCTCGGCAACCTCGATGCCACCGAAATGGGTGCCTGGAAAGTCACGAAGGAATTCGTCGTGATTGCCGGGGATATAAACCACCCGCGTGCCCTTGCGCGCCTTGCGCAGCAGCTTCTGGACCACGTCGTTGCAATCCTGCGGCCAGTACCAGCTGCGCTTCAGTCGCCAGCCATCGATGATATCGCCGACGAGGACGATGGTATCGGCCTCGTGATGCTTGAGAAAATCCAACAGGAAGTCCACCTTCGCGGCCTTGGAGCCGAGATGCACATCGGAAATGAAAAGCGTACGGAAGTGCCGCGTATCCATATTGTCCCTCACAAGCATCCTGCTCGTGTCCCATGGTTCACCTGACCTTCCAAAACCAGAGTCGTGTTTCAGGAAGATGACATCCGGTTGTCACGCCCGATTTTCCCGGTCTCTACAGACCTGCGCTCCCGTCACGGCAGATTTGCGCTGTTTTCGCATTTCGAACGGAAATTCCGACTGTTCGACCATCCCGTTTGATGTATTGAAGGCAGTTCAAAGACAGCATGCGGCAGCCGGAGGCGATGATGGATCATCACGAAAAGTCCAAGACGGAAAAGAATTTGGCAGGTGGAAGCCTCGACGAGCAGGCGCTCTACTTCCATCGCTATCCGCGTCCGGGCAAGCTTGAAATCCAGGCAATCAAGCCGCTCGGCAACCAGCGCGACCTGGCGCTGGCCTATTCCCCCGGCGTCGCAGCACCCTGTCTCGCCATCCGTGACAATCCCGAGACGGCCGCCGACTATACCTCGCGCGCAAATCTCGTAGCGGTCATTTCCAACGGTACGGCCGTTCTCGGCCTCGGCAATATCGGTCCGCTGGCATCAAAGCCGGTCATGGAGGGTAAGGCCGTCCTCTTCAAGAAGTTTGCCAACATCGATGTCTTCGATATCGAGGTCGATGCAACGAGTGTCGATCAGATGGTCTCGACCGTCGCCTCGCTCGAGCCGACCTTCGGCGGCATCAATCTCGAGGACATCAAGGCGCCGGAATGTTTCGAGATCGAGCGCCGTCTCCGCGAGACCATGAAGATCCCGGTTTTCCATGACGACCAGCATGGCACGGCCATCATCGTCGCTGCGGCGATCCTCAATGGCCTGGAACTGGCCAACAAGAAGATCGACGAGGTCAAGATCGTCGCTTCGGGCGCGGGTGCCGCTGCCCTCGCCTGCCTCAACCTCCTCGTCACGCTGGGCGCCAAACGCGAGAATATCTGGGTCCACGACATCGAAGGCCTGGTCTACGAAGGCCGTACAGAGTTGATGGACGAGTGGAAGAGCGTCTACTCCCAAAAGAGCGACACGCGCACGCTTGCGGAAAACATCGGTGGCGCCGACGTATTCCTTGGCTTGTCTGCCGCCGGCGTGCTGAAGCCGGAACTGCTGGCGCAGATGGCCGAAAACCCGCTGATCATGGCGCTCGCCAATCCGACGCCGGAGATCATGCCCGATCTCGCCCGCGCTGCCCGCCCCGATGCAATGATCTGCACCGGTCGTTCCGACTTCCCGAACCAGGTGAACAATGTTCTTTGCTTCCCCTACATCTTCCGGGGTGCTTTGGATTGCGGCGCGGTCACCATCAACGAAGAAATGAAGATGGCTGCCGTGCGCGCCATCGCGGCACTTGCGCGCGAGGAGCCGTCCGACGTCGCCGCCCGCGCCTATTCGGGTGAAACGCCGGTCTTCGGCCCGAACTACCTGATCCCTTCGCCCTTCGACCCGCGCCTGATCCTGCGGATCGCCCCGGCGGTCGCGAGGGCTGCCGCCGAAAGCGGTGTCGCCTTGCGTCCGATCACCGATTTCGACGCCTATCTCGACCAGCTCAACCGTTTCGTCTTCCGTTCCGGCTTCATCATGAAACCGATCTTTGCTGCGGCGAAGAATGCCGAGCGCAAGAGGGTCATCTTCTCGGAAGGTGAGGATGAACGCGTGCTGCGCGCCGCGCAGGTGCTGCTGGAAGAAGGCATTGCCGAACCGATCCTGATCGGCCGCCCGCAGGTCATCGAAACGCGCCTCCAGCGCTACGGCCTGCGCATCCGCCCGCTTTCGGATTTCGACGTCATCAACCCGGAAGACGATCCGCGCTTCCGCGAATATGTCGATCTCTACTTCTCGCTGGTCGGGCGTCGCGGCGTCATTCCGGAGGCCGCCCGCACGATCGTTCGTACCAACACGACCGTCATCGGCGCGCTGGCGCTGAAGCGCGGCGAAGCCGACGCTCTGATCTGCGGCCTGGAAGGCCGTTACGAGAAGCATCTGCGCGACGTTCGCCAGATCATCGGCAAGCGGCATGACGTCTGCGACTTCTCGGCACTCAGCCTGCTGATCTCGCAGCGCGGAGCCACGTTCTTCACGGACACCTACGTCACCTTCAATCCGACTGCGGAAGAAATCGCCGAGTCCGCGGTTCTCGCCGCCGAGGAAATCAAGCGCTTCGGCATTACGCCGCGCGTGGCCCTCGTTTCCCACTCGAATTTCGGCTCGCGTGAATCCGAGAGCGCGACGAAGATGCGTGCTGCTCTCAAGCTCGTTCGCGAAGCAGCCCCGGAGCTTGAAGTCGACGGCGAGATGCATGGCGAGAGCGCGATCTCCGACGCCCTGCGCAAGCGCGTCATGCCCGACACGACCCTGCATGACGAAGCGAACCTGCTGGTCTTCCCGAACCTGGATTCGGCGAATATCACCCTCGGCGTCGTGAAATCGATGATCGACGGCTTGCATGTAGGGCCGATCCTGCTGGGCGCTGCGCTGCCGGCGCACATCCTGGCGCCCTCGGTGACCTCCCGCGGTGTCGTCAACATGGCTGCCCTCGCCGTCGTCGAGGCTTCACAGCCGGCGTGATTTGCGGCCGATCGAGAAAATGCGCTAAGATTCCGACTGCAGCCTGTTAAGACAAACGGGCTAGCAATGGAGGCGCGGCAGGACGCCGCGCCTTACGACCTGCTCACCGATGGGACGATGCCTTGAACCGCTGGATTCTGTCATTCGCAGCCGCACTTGTGTTGATCGGCTCGGCCCATGCCCAGGTGCCGGCGATCTGCGGAGACCTGCGTGCCCGCCTTGCCGATCTGCCGCAAATCATCGGCAGCACGCCCGAGGTGCGCAAATTCGCCAGCGCCATCGCCGAACAGAACCTTGAGCTTCGCAAGGTCCGCAGCGATCTCCGTCAGAACGGCTGCACAAGCGGCAGCATGGTCGTGATCGGCGACGATGACGGCTATTGCGGGGAGCTTGAGCGCGCGGAGAGCAAAATGGTCGACAACATCCGTTATCTGCAGCAGCGGCGCGACGAGCTGCGTGGCCAAAGCGAGGATGTCCGCACGCGAAACGAGCTTCTTGCGGCGCTCGATGACAATGGCTGCAACGAGGAACAGTGGCCCGCCGACAGCGGCGATGGATATGCACCGCCTCCAAGCATTGAAGATCAGGCGCTGCGAAACGACACCTTCGTACCGCCGGGTGGCGATCCCGGCCAGCGCCGCTACGGTCTCCCCGGCATGTCGACGCCCTCTCATCTCAATACCGTCTGTGTGCGCACCTGCGACGGTGGCTTTTTTCCGTTAAGCTCGAATGCAACCTCGCAGGACTTCGCCCGCGATGCCGACACCTGCTCGAAGATGTGTCCCGGCATCGACACAGAGCTCTTTTATCATGACGTCTCCAGCACTGAGACTTCACAGATGATATCGGCGGCCACGGGCGCTCCTTACAGCGCGATGCCGAACGCTTTCGCCTACAAGAACCGAAAACCCGGCGAAAAATCATCCTGCAGCTGCGACCTCAACGCCTACTATGAGCGGATGCGAAAAAGCCAATCAATCAGCGAACCGCCGCAACAAGGATCGATCACCACGATCGAAACCAAGAAGCCCGAGCCAGCGAGCAAGGTCGCCGCCCCGGCTGCACCGCAGCCTCAGGTGCCGGACAGGCCATATGATCCGGCGACCAACAAGGTGCGCCAGATCGGTCCGCAGTTCTTGGCCGGCGACCAAGGCACAATCGACCTCAAGCATCCGGCAAAGCCGGGCCCTCAGCCGCAGCAGCAATAGCCGCCCTCAGTCCGCTGGATTGTCCCAGCGATCCGTAAACACCAGTTCCTCCAGCAGCAATCGCTGGCGCCATCCTTTGACGGCGAGTTCCGGCTGGTCATAGAGCCGGTCGACATAGCCGACGCAGAGCCAGGCAACGATCTCGACCCGATCAGGAACACCGAGGATGTCCTTGATGTCGGACTCGTGAAAGATGCTCACCCAGCCGACCCCCACGCCTTCGGCTCGGGCGGCGAGCCACAGATTCTGCACGGCACAGACCGTGGAGTAGGAATCCATCCGCCGATTGTGCGTCCTGCCAAGAACGACATCGCCGCAGCGATGCGGATCGCAGGTCACGCAGATGCTGAGCGGTGCGGTGCGGATGCCCTCAAGCTTCAGTGACCGGTAGAGCTGTTGCCGCCCGCCTTCAAACATCTCGCCCGCCTCGCGGTTGGCGCGATCGAAGGCCTGCCACGCGGCCTCCTTCACCTTATCATCGCGCACCAGGATGAAATTCCAGGGCTGCATGAACCCAACGGACGGCGCGTGATGTGCGGCCGTCAGAAGCCTTTTGACGACGTCGTCCGGTATGGCATCCGGGAGAAACTCGGAACGCACGTCGCGTCGCGTCGAAATCGCCCTGTAGACGGCGTCGCGTTCCTCGTTCGAAAAGGCTGCGGCTCCCGACAGGGAGCCTGAGTGGTCTGGTCGCATCGTCAATCCCCAACAACACAACCGCCCGCAGTCCACGCGGGTCAGTCTATGATGTCGGGCCGGTCTTCTGACTTGGCGTCATCCGACTGCCGCGCCTTCCCGGTACTGGACCAGTGGCTCTTTGCGGCAGCCGTCAGCCTTACAGCGTTGGGCACGTTTCGGTCTTTCACCGAATTCCCGATTCTCCCGCCTGCGACGGGCACCCGACGGACGCGTCTATGCCTATAAACCCTGGCCGACGCAATCCCTTAATCCGAGACGGGAAAGTAGCGCACATAGGCGAACTCATCACCTGACGGCGACCAGTTGGGCACGTTGATCGTTCCCTGCCCGCCGAAGAGATCGAAGAGCGTCGTCAGGTTTCCGCCATCCGTGTCCATCAGCCGCAGGCGAACATCGAAATCGCGTGGATGGTCGAACACATCAGGATCGTAAGAAAGGATCAGAACCTTGTCGTTGTTGGGCGACGGATGGGCAAACCAGTTCCCATAGTTGTCACTGGTGACCTGCTCGAGACCGGTCCCATCGGGATGGATTCGCCAGATTTGCATGAGGCCGGTGCGGCTAGAATTGAAGTAGATCCATTGACCGTCGGCGGAATAGTCCGGCCCGTCATTGCGCCCCTCGCCGTGGGTCAGCCGCTTTTCTTCGCCGCCGTCAACGGAGATCGTGTAGATATCGAACAAATCGTTGCGGATGCCACAATAGGCGAGTTGCTTCCCGTCGGGCGACCAGCCGTGCCAATAGGATGGCCGATTTTGCGTCACCAGCCGCGGCGTACCACCTTCGGCCGGCAGCACATAAATCGTCGACTTCCCGAACTCGGTTTTGTCGGAGATGACGATCTGGCGGCCATCGGGCGAAATGCCGTGGTCGTTGTTGCAGGTCGTCGCAAAGCCGGTATCGACCTTGCCGACCTTGCTCGAACCATCAAGTGCGAGACGGTAGAGGAGTCCGTCGCCGTTCAACAGTAGATAGGTCCCATCCGGCGAAAAGTTCGGCGCCTCAACGAGTTGCGTGGTTTGCCAGACGACGCGCGCCTCGCCTGTCCTGATGCTGTAGATCTCAACGGAACTGCGCAATCTGAATCCTCCTGAGCATCGAATCCGCCAGACCTACGACGGCTCGCCACTCAGCACAAGCAAATGCGCCTGACCGAGAATCTGCTCTGGAGGTAGCTCCTGCGTGATGGGCGTTTTATCCACCGATCACAAATGCGGGAAACCTAGCGGTTCATCTAGCGTTCATGACGAAGATGTGACAGTTCGACGAAGCTTTTATGACGTCGGAGTTTTCCAGTTGATCGCGTTGGTAATGAGGTCTGCAGCGGCGGCGCGTTTTGCGTCGCTTTCCACCGATTTCGGGGGAAGCGCTCGGTCGCCCGCCCTACGCACCGCACTCAGCGTTGCTTTTTGTGCCCTGCTTGCGCTCCTTGCCACCGCCACTGTCGAGATCATTGCCCGCGATGGGTTGGCCGACGTCCGCGAATTCCTGACATCGCCTGTGCGTCCGGGGATGACGACGGTTGTGATGTTGACTGTCCTGATGCTGTCGCTCGATGCAGTCCTGGGCCGGCGGTTCATTTCGGCGCTGATCGTTCTTCCGCTTGTGATCGTCCCCGCCATTGTATCCAACCAGAAGCAGCACTACCTTTCGGACCCGCTTTATCCATCGGACGTCCTTTTCGGGCGGCAGATCATGGAACTGCTCCCTGTGATGGTGCGCGACCGCCCCTGGACGGCCGTTGCAATGCTTGTCGGCATTGTCCTTTCCGCTACCGCGATTGTCATCTTCTGGCGCTTCGCCTGGCGCAACTTCCCGAAGCTCCCAAGGGCCTCTCGCGTCCGCCGGCTTTGCGTCGGCCTGCCCGTTATCGCGGCTTTCGGGTCCTTGATGGACTATTCCCAGTATTCCTTCATCCGTGACCGCCTGCAGGTGGTTCCGATGATGTGGGACCAGAAGGAAAACTACCGGAGCAACGGCTTCATCCTCGCCTTCATCTTCAACATTCCGATGGCAGACGTGGCAGCGCCTGTCGGCTTCGGTACAGAGGCGCTCGACGCCATCCCCGGCCGCAACTACGGCTACCTCAACGGACCACGCGAAAAGCCTGACGTGATCATGCTGATGAGCGAGTCATTCTGGGATCCGACCCGCCTGAAGACGCTGAGCCTGTCGCCAGATCCTATGCCGACGATCCGTGCAGAGCAGTCCGGCTATGTCTTCTCGCCGGAGTTTGGCGGCATGACCGCCAATGTCGAATTCGAGGCGCTGACAGGTTTCTCCAACGCCTTCCTGCCATACGGCAGCATTCCCTACCAGCAATACATCCGTCGTGATGTTCCCTCGCTCGCCACGTTCTTCCGTGGCGAAGGTTACGCGGCGCGGTCGCTGCATCCGTTCAGTGGCTGGTTCTGGAATCGCAACGAGGTTTACAAGGACTTCGGCTTCGAGCAGTTCCGCTCCGAAGAAACCCTGCCTCCCATGGAAAAGCGAGGCATCTTCGCTTCGGACGAGTCGCTTATGAAGGAGATCATGAACGAGGCTGACGGCATGGATCGCCCGTTCTTCTTCTTTGGTGTCACCTTGCAGGGACATGGCCCCTACGAACCGAACCGTTACGCCCACAACACTATCGACATCAAGGGCAACCTGAACGATGCCGACCGCGCCACCCTTGGCACCTATACGCAGGGTGTCAAGGAAGCCGACGACAGCCTCAAGATGCTGATGGATTGGGCAGAAAAGCGCGACCGCGAAACGATCATCGTGCTGTGGGGCGACCACCTGCCCCCGCTCGGCAATGTCTACATGGCGACCGGCTACATGCCGGACCAGGTTGCCACCCGCAAGGCATCAGTGAGCGTCATGAAGCAGGAACACGAGACCCCGCTCGTCATCTGGTCGAACAAGAAGGGCAGCAAGAAGGATGTCGGCACCATCAGCCCCTCACTGCTTCCGTACCACCTCCTGAAGTTCGCCGGCTTCGAGCATCCCTACTACACGGGCTTCCTCGGCCGCGTGCAGAAGAAGTACAGCGTCATCGACCGATATCAGCTCATCGCCCGCGACAACGCGGCATCTCCCGATTGGGTCCTGAAGCCGAAGAACCTCGATCCCCTCGTCCGGGACTATCGATACCTCCAGCATGACATCATGTTCGGCGAGGCTCAGACGCTCGAGCGGTTCTTCCCGCAGCATGCCTGGCTCTATGCGCAAGGCGCATAGAAAAGCGGCACAAGCCCGCATTGCAATTTGAAAACATTACGGAATACTGGCGCCCGAGCGATCTAGCATTCGGAGTCGGCCATGCATAACCTATCGGACCTCATCCACCATCACTTCGACAAGCCGGCCGACGAACTCGGCGAGATCGAAAGGCGCGTTCTCGCGAAGGCGCACGAGCGGAAGATAATCTCGACCGATATCAATGCCGCTCTTCAAGCCGAATCTTCCTCCGGCCAGCGCTTGGCAGATACGATTGCGCGTGTTGGCGGCTCGTGGAGCTTTATTATTGCTTTCCTGCTCTTCCTGGTCTTCTGGTGCGTTGTAAACACCATTGTATTGCTGACGCGCGCCTTCGATCCCTATCCGTTCATTTTCCTCAATCTCGTGCTTTCGATGCTGGCGGCGATCCAGGCTCCGATCATCATGATGTCGCAAAACCGCCAGGCGGAGCGCGATCGTTTCGAGGCGGCAAAAGACTATGAGGTCAATCTCAAAGCAGAACTGGAAGTTCTATCCCTGCATCAGAAGATTGACATGCGCGTGCTCACCGAAATTGCAGCATTGCGCGAAGACATCGAGCGTTTGAACCAGCGTCTGCCCAGTTGATCGAAGGATCCGGGATCGCTTGAATTTAACTATACCAATCGATTAACGATCCGCTAACCAAGTCCCGCATTGAAACATCGACGCAAATGTTGGAGGAGCAACGGGAACCAATCCGATCCGACAATACGATACGATGCTCACTGGCCGACTGCATACACGCGACGAAATCCTTCATCACCCTCTGTTTCTGTCGATCGAACGCCAGATCGCACTCCACCTTATCGGCATTCACAAGCGCGCTCCTCGCCTTGCCCGCCTCGCCGCCTCGCACCAAAAGTGGCTAATGACGCAAACGCTGTTTGCCATGCATGCCGGACGAGACCGAGGCAACCCACGTTCGGGGCTCACGGCCGGCCGCATGATGCAGGTGGCCAAAGAGTTCGATCTCGCCAGTAAGAATACGGCTGCGTCGTTCCTTGCAGAACTGATTGCCTATAAGTTCCTGCGGGATGCTGCCGATGAAACGCCCGACCGGCGCCTGCGTCGCCTCGAGACGACCGAGGCGAGCGAGGAGGCCATGGCCTCCTGGTTCCAGGGCCATATGGCCTGCCTCGATCAACTCGACGGCGGCAATCGCGCGAGCCTGACCGCTGACACCCCGCGGCTCTTCCTTCTCGCACAGCCGCGAGCTGCGCGTGCCCTTATCCAGGATCCGGTCTGGAAGGAACCCCGGAGCAGCATCGGGCATTTCCTCTGGTCGGATGTCGGCGGCCTCGTGCTGCACGATCTGATCAGCCGCCTGCCGGACGACGCGCGGGAGCATGATCGCACTCTGCTGAAAGGCGTGACGATCAGCGAAATCGCGAGCGACTTCGGCATCTCCCTCACCAACTTGAAACGGATGTTCAAGAAAGCAGAAACGGACGGCATGCTCGGCTGGGAAAACCCGCGCAACCGTGGCACGCTATGGCTTTCCAAGACATTCATCGAGGACTATTTCCACTGGCAATCCGCAAAGTTTGCCGAATTGGACAGCGCTATCCACTGGGCGGCCGGCCAAATCCGCTAGAGCATTCCGCCGATGCGAACTCATACGGAGCGACGTCCGATACGGTAGTCAGAGCGCGCCACCCGCCACCATCGTATAAAACAAAAAAGCCCGGCATCAGGCGGGCTTTTTCTTCTATTTTCGATCAACCGTTGACGGCCATGCGCTTTTCGTCGCGCCCGCCCTTCATGCGCTCGGCCAGCAGGAAGGCCAGTTCGAGCGCCTGGTCAGCATTGAGACGCGGGTCGCAATGCGTGTGGTAGCGATCGTGCAGATCCTCGGCCGTGACGGCGCGGGCGCCGCCGGTGCATTCCGTCACATCCTTGCCGGTCATCTCGATGTGGATGCCGCCCGGATGCGAACCTTCTGCACGATGGATCTGGAAGAAGCTTTCGACTTCCGACAGGATCCGCTCGAACGGACGCGTCTTGTAGTTGTTCAGCGTGATCGTGTTGCCATGCATCGGATCGCACGACCAGACGACCTTGCGCCCCTCGCGCTCGACCGCGCGGATGAGACGCGGCAGATGCTCGGCAACCTTGTCGTGGCCGAAGCGGCAGATCAGCGTCAGCCGGCCCGCTTCGTTTTCCGGATTGAGAATGTCGATCAGGTTCAGAAGATCGTCCGCCTGCAGAGACGGACCGCACTTCAAGCCGATCGGATTCTTGATGCCGCGGCAGTATTCGACATGGGCATGGTCTGCCTGGCGCGTGCGGTCGCCGATCCAGATCATGTGGCCCGAAGTCGCGTACCAGTCGCCAGACGTCGAGTCGACGCGCGTCAGCGCCTCTTCATAGCCAAGCAGCAACGCTTCGTGGCTGGTGAAGAAGTCCGTCTCCCGCAGGCTCGGATTGTTTTCCGCGCTGATGCCGATCGCCTTCATGAAGTCCATGGTTTCGCTGATGCGGCCGGCAAGCTTGCGGTAGCGCTCACCCTGCGGGCTATCCTTGACGAAGCCAAGCATCCACTGATGGACGTTCTCGAGGTTCGCGTAGCCACCCATTGCGAAGGCGCGCAGCAGGTTCAGCGTAGCGGCCGACTGGCGATAGGCCATAGCCTGGCGCTCCGGGTTCGGAATACGTGATTCTTCCGTGAACTCGATGCCGTTGATGATGTCGCCACGGTAGCTCGGAAGCGACACGCCATCCTGCGTCTCGATGCCGGAAGAGCGCGGCTTGGCGAACTGCCCGGCGATGCGGCCGACCTTGACCACCGGCAGCTGTGCCCCGAAGGTCAGGACGACGGCCATCTGCAGGAACGCACGGAAGAAGTCGCGGATGTTGTCGGCGCCATGCTCGGCAAAACTCTCGGCGCAATCGCCACCCTGCAGCAGGAAACCGTTGCCTTCTGCAACGTTGGCGAGATGCTTCTTCAGCCGGCGTGCTTCACCCGCAAAGACAAGAGGCGGATAGGATGCGAGCTGGGCTTCCGTTGCTGCCAATGCGGCCTGGTCCGGATAGTCCGGAACCTGCTGGATCGGTTTTTGCCGCCAACTACTCGGTGTCCAATTCTCTGCCATCTTACTCACCTGCTCCACCATCCGGTCAGTCCGGATGTTCCGTCCTAAAAATGTTGGGCGGCTTATAACCCTTTAGTGCCATCTTGCATAGCGGCGTTCCGCTCTTCGACACTGAGGATTAAATCGGCGACCACGCGCGATATAAAGGAATTCGATGACGTACTTTCAAACAGAAAACGTACGATCAACGATCACTATACCAAGACGGTTTGTATCCAATTTAAGCTTGTCCCGGAACAACGCCGGCAATTCTAATGAGGCGTCATACAGGCGCTCTTCCTCAACGTGATCCGCACGCCCCACATCACCAGCTGCTGGCGTCAGACATGAACACCGTCCCGAATGCGATAGCTCGGGGCATACATTGTGACGAGCTCTTCCGCGGCCGTCGGATGCACGGCCATCGTCCGGTCGAAATCGTCCTTCGTGCAGCCCGCCTTCAGCGTAATTCCAAGGATCTGGGCCATCTCACCGGCGTCGTGGCCGAGGATATGCGCGCCCACAACCTTTTGGCTGGCAGCGACCACAATCAGCTTCATGATCATCTTCTCGCCACGCCCCGACAGCGTCGCCTTCAGTGGACGAAACTGCGCACGGTAGACCTCGAGCTCCTTGTAGCGCTTGCCCGCTTCCTCCTCGGTCAGCCCTACGGTACCGATCTCGGGCTGCGAGAAGACCGCCGTTGCGATCGTCTCGTGATCGGGCTTGGTCGGATTGTCCTTGTACTCCGTCTCGATGAAGCACATTGCCTCGTGGATCGCCACCGGCGTCAACTGTATCCTGTCGGTGACATCGCCGAGCGCATAGATGTTCGGGACGTTGGTGCGAGAATAGTCGTCGACCACCACCGCTCCGCGCTCGTCAGTCTTCACACCGGCGGCTTCCAGGCCTAGGCCTTCCGTATTCGGAATGCGCCCGAGCGCCAGCATCACGACATCGGCAACCAGCGTGCCGTTCTTCAGCGTCTCGACGGAAAGACGACCGTCCTCTTTCGATACCTTCTGCAGCATATCATGGCAGAGGATGCGGATGCCCTTGGCGGTCATCGCCTCGTGCAGTCCCTGGCGGAGGTCCTGATCGAAGCGCGACAGAATCTCGGCGCCGCGATAGATCAGCGTCGTCTCGACGCCGAGGCCGTGAAAGATATTGGCAAACTCCACCGCGATATAACCGCCACCCGCAATCACAATCGCCTTCGGCAGCTCCTCCAGGAGGAAGGCCTCGTTGGAGGAAATGCAGAGTTCGTTCCCAGGCAAAGCCGCGTGCGGGTTCGGGCGGCCACCGGTCGCGATCACGATGGTCTTCGCGGTCACCGTCTTGCCGGTATTGACCAACCGGACCGTATGCGCGTCGACCAATTCGGCACGTGTTTCCAGGATTTCGGCGTTGGCGCCGGCCAGTCCCTTCTTGTAGAGCCCTTCCAGTCGCGCGATCTCGTTGTCCTTCGCGGCAATCAGCTTCTTCCAGTCAAACGAGCTCTCGCCGACCGTCCAGCCGAAGCCAGCGGCATCCTCGAAATGTTCATGGAACTGAGCCGCATAGACAAAGAGCTTCTTAGGCACGCAGCCGCGGATCACGCATGTTCCGCCGTAGCGGTACTCCTCTGCGATCGCGACCTTCTTACCGAGCGAGGCTGCAACGCGGGCGCTTCGCACACCGCCTGAGCCACCGCCAATGACAAAGAGATCGTAATCGTAGGACGTCATGAGAAACTCCGGATGGAATCGGCTGGTGAGGTGAAAGTGATATAGTATCGGCGGCCGCAAAAACAAAAGCCCGGACGGTGCCGGGCTTTTGATCTGTTATTCGCGCCTTCTTACGGCTTCGGCTTTGCAGCAGCCGGTGCAGCTGGCTTCGGCGCGGCCGTCGCAGCCGGGTTCGCCGGATCGGCAGCCGGCGGCGGGGCCTTGATGACCTTCACGAGTTCAGCGCTCGTCTGTTTCTGCAGATCGCGCGAGATGCCCTGCGCCCAAATGTCGGCGGCCTTGACGGTTTCGCGCGAAGCGATCGGGCCATCCTTGAGCAGCTTCTTGCCAACCGGCGAGTTGTAGAACTCGGCGATCGCGTTGAGTTCCTCGACGGAGAATGCCTTGGCATAGGTCAGCGCGGCTTCCTTCTCGAGATCGGCGCGACGCGGTGCAAGGGCCAGTGCCTGCTTGTCGACCTCAGCGGTGATCGCATCCTGGTAGTTCGGCGAGTCCTGGATGAGATCGGCCTTCAGGCGCTCAGCCAGTCCGGGCAGGATGTTGTCGAACTGCGCGGTGGCGCCGATCGCGTCGATCGCAGCGCGGGCCGCCTTCAGCTGCTCCGGAGAGGCTTCCTGCGCATGTGCGGCAAAGCCGAATGCGACGCCTGAGAAAATAACGGTCGCAGCAGCAAAACGGCCAAGACCTGCAAATTTAATCATGAGTTTCAATGCTCCTGTTACCTGTTCGCCCGCAGCGTGCGTGCGCCTGCTGGACCTGCAATGATCGCAAGCGCCGCCATTTTTAGAAAGAGCCCGTGTTCAACGACTCCGGGTATTGAATTCAGCTCGTTTGAAAGCGCCTCTGCATCAGGAATGCGGCCAAAAGATGCATCCAGGATGTAGTGGCCGCCGTCCGTCATGAAGTCTTCGCCACCGGATTGGCGCAGCGTCAGGCTGCCGCTCAACCCAAGCTTCGAGGCCTTCTTTTCGATCGCCATGCGTGTCGATACGAGTCCGAACGGATTGACCTCAATCGGTAGCGGAAATGCGCCAAGTGTCTCGACCAGTTTGCTCTCGTCGGCAATCACGATCATGCGCTGAGATGCCGCAGCGACGATCTTCTCGCGCAGCAGTGCACCGCCGCCACCCTTGATGAGCGTGAGGTCGGAATCGACCTCATCCGCGCCATCGATCGTCAGATCGAGTTCCGGCAGTTCATCCAGTGACTTCAGCGGTACGCCGAGCTCGACGCAAAGCCTTGCCGTGCGTTCGGAGGTTGGCACGCCTTCGACCTTGAAGCCGGTTGAAACCTTCTCTGCGAGCAGCCGAACAAACTCTTCGGCAGTACTCCCGGTTCCGATTCCAAGCCGCATGCCATATTCGACATGAGCGAGTGCGGCCTCGGCGGCCTTGATCTTCATTTCGCGGGCATCCATGCGCCGCTGACTCCGAATTATTGCGTTGGATGTGCTGTTTACACGGCTCGCTTGCCAAACGAAAGCCAAAAGAGCGTAATGATTTTTGAAAAGCCGTGGGCATTTGCAACTCGTCGCCTTTGCCGGCAAATATTGCTTTTCCGGTCCTCATCACCTACTGCCGATGACATCATTTCTGAAAGGCGCAATCCTTGACCCCTGCCCTTGTTGTATTCGATCTTGACGGAACACTGCTCGATACTCACACCGATCTTGTTGAGAGCCTGAATTATACGATCGCGGCAATCGGTGTGGCGCCGGTCAGCTACGACGACCTCACGCATCTCGTCGGACATGGCGCCAAGGTCATGATCGAGCGGGCCTGCGGTCTTCGAGGACATCCGTTGGCACAGGAACAGCTTCCTGCCCTGCTCAACCGCTTCATTACGCACTACACCGACAACATGCCGGGACATACCGCGCCTTACCCCAGCCTGGTCGAGGCAATGGATCAACTGAAGAGTGCCGGCTGCAAGCTTGCCGTTTGCACCAACAAGCTCGAGGGCCTGGCGCGCAACCTGATCGAGAAGCTTGAACTCACCCATTATTTCGATGCCATTACCGGCGGCGACACCTTCACCGTCAGGAAGCCCGACGCCCAGCATCTTCTCGGAACCATCGAGCGCGCCGGCGGCGATGTCCGCAGGACCGTCATGATCGGCGACAGCGTCAACGACATTCTTGTTGCCCGCAATGCCGGCGTCCCTTCGATCGCCGTGCCGTTCGGCTATTCCGACGTCCCCGTCGAGACCCTCGGGCCAACGAGCGTGATTACGCATTTCAAGGAGTTAACTCCTGCGCTGATCGACGAATTGATCGAGGACTTCACCTCGGCAACGCCGGCGGCGGCGGCAGGCTGACGCAAAAGAAAAGGCGGCCCGCGGCCCAGCCCCTAACCCGATCGCGCGAAAAAACCCTCGCGAAACCCTGACCTACGCAAGGAGGTTTTGCGACATGCCTAGCCTCGACTATGGACTCTTCTTTTGCAGAGGCGCAGATTCAGGATACGAGGGGCAAGTTGCAAATCGTCCGATGCCGCATGCGTGATATGCGCAACTGATACATGATTGGCTCGCGATAGTTCCAAGTGGGTTGCGCATAGCCCGCATGTCCCTGTTCAGGTGACCGACGAATGGACGGTGTGGGAAATATGCCTGATTTCCAGCGCAGAAATTTTCTCGTTCAAGGCAGCACGGCGGCGCTCGCCGGGATGGCCGGTCTCAATTCTTCATCTCCTGCGTCCGCGGCTCCGACGGACGAGCTCGTGGCCGCTGCCAAGGCAGAGGGCCACCTCACCGTTGTCGGCCTGCCTCGCGACTGGTGGGGATACGGGGACATCATCGACGGCTTCAAGGCGAAATACGGCCTTGGTATCACCGAACTTATGCCCGATGCGGGATCGGCCAAGGTGATCAATACCATCAGAAATGCGAGGGACACAGCCGACCCGCAAGCGCCGGATGTCATCGACGTCGGTCTGCCTTTCGCCTTATCGGCGAAGAGGGACGGCCTGCTGCGGCCTTACAAGGTGGCGGCGTGGGAAGCCATTCCGGACGCAGCCAAGGATCCTGATGGATACTGGTACGGCGGCTACTACGGCACGCTTGCCTTCGAGGTCAACGCGGATATCGTGACGACGATGCCGACCGATTGGGCGGACCTCGCCTCGCCGAAATACAGAAATGCCGTGGGTCTCGCCGGCAATCTGACATCAAATCAAGCCATCCAAGGCATTTTCGCTGCGGGCCTGTCAGCTGCTCACGGCAACGCGCACGAGGCAGCCGATCAGGGGCTGAGCTTCTTTGCAGACCTCAGTCGCCGCGGCAACTTCGTTCCTATCGTCGGCGGCCTTGCTTCGCTTGAGGACGGGCGCACGCCTATCCTCGTTCGCTGGGACTACCTTGCAGCTACTGATCGCGAACGATCAGGAGGACGAACCAGGATTGAGATCGTGAGGCCGAAGACGGGCATCGTCGGTGGCGTCTATGCCCAGGCCATCAGCGCGTTCACTCCGCATCCGAACGCAGCCCGATTGTGGATGGAATACCTATACACGGAGACGCGGGCCTTCCTGAATAGCGGGTATGCGCCTGCCGACTTGGAAGGAAAGCTGGCGCGGGTTCAGCATTCTGGTACCGAAGTCTACCCGCTCTTCCCAACACAGGAAGAACTCGATAGGGCAAGGGAGATCATCACCAACGGGTGGGGAGACGTCGTCGGAGTGCAAATCCAGTGTCTCCCGTACGGAAACCCTTCCGGTATCCCAATGGTTTTCAGTGAAGGCACCATCGGACAGCGCACGATGTCGCGGTAGGCGATATGGTTTTGATCGCCGTGCCATTCGACTATTCCGACATCCCGTCGAGATCCACGGAGCCTGCACAGATCGACGAATTGATCGCGGAGCTTGCTTCCGCAACGCGCGCAGCGGCGGCAAGCCGATCGCAAAAAGAAAAGGCGGCTCCCCGGCCGCCGTCATATCATCGGTGCGATCAAATCTGCGCGCCACGCGCCTTCGTCGTCGCATCGAAAGCCTTCTGCACATAGGCGTCGCGGCCGTATACGTCATCGAAATACTGGATGACACCATCCTTGTTCGGCCAGGCCGTGAAGTAAGCCACGTAGACCGGGATCTTCTGCGGAACC
This sequence comes from Rhizobium sp. RHZ02, assembly GCF_014851575.1. Classification (NCBI taxonomy): domain Bacteria; kingdom Pseudomonadati; phylum Pseudomonadota; class Alphaproteobacteria; order Hyphomicrobiales; family Rhizobiaceae; genus Rhizobium; species Rhizobium sp. RHZ02. The sequence goes on along the minus strand of NZ_JACUZX010000009.1, from coordinate 88,604 downwards.
TGCAGGGCGTGGTTCTTGCCCGTGGCAATCTCCTTGCCGATCTGGTCCACCGACGTGTTCAGCACGGCCGCTGCCATCGCGCGTGGCTCGGCAAGGCGGACGCAACCATGGCTGAGGGCGCGCATATCGCGCTTGAAGAAGCTCTTCGAAGGCGTGTCATGCATGTAGATGGCGTGAGCATTCGGGAAAAGGATCTTGAGTTCGCCAAGCGCATTGTCGTCGCTCGGCGGCTGGCGCACGGAAACGTTGGTCGTCGAGCCGTACCAGTCGACGCTGGACGACGCCACGGCGCGACCGCCGACTGTTACCTCATAGCCCATCCGGTCCAGATAGCTCGGGTCGGAGCGCAGGCGCGGCAGCATCTCGTTGATGATGATCGACTGCGGCACACCCCAGAAAGGATTAAACTCGACCGTCTCGATCTGATCCTGGAAGAAGAAGGTCTGGTGCGACGGCTGACCGACCACCACGCGCATCGACAACTGTTCCTTGTTGTCGTTGTGGTAGTAGACCATATAGGCCGGCTGGTTGATGAAGACGTAGCGCGAGCCGAGGTCGGCCGGCAGCCAGCGGGCCTGCTCCAACGCAACAATCAGCTTCTCGACCTTCGATGCGTTGCTGTCGCCGCCAGCCATGATGCGGACCGTCGCCTGGCCGATAACGCCGTCCGGCTTCAGTCCATGTTCCTTCTGGAAACCTTCAACGAGCGAAACGATCTCAGGCGAATATTCGGTGCTGCCCGTATAGGCGGAGAGCGTTGTCGCATGTTCCGCCTTGAGCGCGGCCGAGCCATGCTTGCCGATCGCCTTCACGATGTTCGGGATTTCGGACGAGTTGTCGCCCGGACGAAGCAGGCCGCTCAGCGCGATATCGATGCGCTCTTCGCTGGCTCCCTCTGCGCGCAACTTCGCCAGTTCGCCTTCGAGTGCAACGAACTGCGGCGCATCCGGCGTACGGCTTCTGAGATAGGCTGCAGTATCCGGGCTCATGCGGGCGAGCTTCAGCACCGGCGCAAGGTTCACGTCCTTACGCTTGAAATCGTGATAGCCGGAGAGCTTGTTCGGATCGACGCGACCACGAACTGTATCCTGGACATAGGCGAGCACCTTTGCGGACAGTTCCAGTTCAAACTGCGTCAGGGCGCGGTCACGGACTGCCGGATCCGGATTGGTCGGATCCTCCGCCGGCACCTGGACCGTATAGTCGGCCGGGTCGAGACCGACCGAAGCGGCATCCGCCAGAACGTCCATCGCCGCCTTGGCACGATCGTTGACATCCGTTCCGGCGAGCCAGACCAGCGGATTCTTCACATCGCCGTAATAGGCCTCAAGCGCCCTGGCGACTTCGACGGGGGCGCGCACCTTCGCCTCGATAAGGAAGCGGCGCTGTACCGACGGCGTTGCCTCGGTCGCAGCCGACGCATCGGCAACTGCCCCGGTGACGACAGGATCGGTAAACTTGCCGGTATCGACGAAGCGCATCGCATCTGGCTGATAGGTATAGTAGCGCGGGCTCGAAACCTTCGGCAGCGGCGCATCCGGAGCCGACTGAAGGAAGGACGGAACCGACCGCCTCGGATTGACAATCGTGCTCTGGGTGCGAGCGCGATCCCCGCGGATCATATCCATCAACGTGTAAGCCTGCGCGGGCGTGGAACCCATCGCAGCCATGCCGCAGGAAAGCGCTAGTGCGGAAGCCGCACCTTTCAGAAGGAATGTCATGCTTTTATCCAGTCCCAGTGTCATGCTGTCTTCAAATCGCGGGCAAAAACCCGCCTTAAAACTCGTTTCATCCGGCGCGAGCGTCACATGGCAGAAACTGGCCGCAGCCGCCAGCCTTGGGCCTCTCAACCCAAAGTAACGCGGAAAACGCTTATGCCGAGCCCCAGTTCACACAAAATAATGAAATTATTAGTTAATTTTTTACTTTATTTTCGCCTTCGGACACAGTGGCCAACGAGGCACTGAAATATAAAAATTTAGCCGTGTCTAAATGGCCACTGATCACCCGCCGATAACATGATTTATACATTCATATTTTGCATTTCCAGCAGTTTTCTTCGTCCCGTTTCGGACCTATAAGACGCATCTCCGAAGGCACCGCGACAGAAAGGCATGACCATGACCTCCACCCGCACCGAAACAGATACGTTCGGCCCGATCGAAGTACAGAACGACAGATATTGGGGTGCTCAGGCGCAGCGCTCGCTCGGCAATTTCAAGATTGGCTGGGAGAAGCAGCCGCTTTCGATCGTTCGCGCCCTCGGCATCGTCAAGCAGGCGGCGGCGCGTGCCAACATGGCGCTCGGTCAGCTCAATCCGGAGGTCGGCAACGCCATTGTCGACGCGGCGCAGGAAGTGATCGACGGCACGCTCAACGACCACTTCCCCCTCGTTGTCTGGCAGACGGGCTCCGGCACGCAGTCAAACATGAATGCCAACGAAGTGATCTCCAACCGTGCCATCGAATTGTTGGGCGGCGTCATGGGATCGAAGAAGCCGGTGCATCCCAACGATCACGTCAATATGAGCCAGTCGTCAAACGACACCTATCCGACGGCCATGCATATCGCCTGTGCGGAGCAGATCGTGCGCCACCTGCTTCCGAGCTTGAAGCACCTGCACGCCGCGCTCGACATGAAGGTCACCGAATTCAGCCACATCATTAAGATCGGCCGCACGCACACGCAGGATGCGACGCCGCTGACGCTTGGCCAGGAATTCTCCGGCTATGCAGCGCAGGTCGGCTCCGCCATCAAGCGCATCGAATTGACGCTTCCTGGCCTTTGCGAGCTGGCCCAGGGCGGCACCGCGGTCGGCACCGGTCTCAACGCGCCTGTTGGATTTGCCGAGAAGGTCGCTGACGAGATCGCCGAAATCACCGGCCTGCCCTTCGTGACGGCCCCGAACAAGTTCGAAGCACTCGCCGCCCATGACTCCATAGTGTTCAGCCATGGCGCCATCAATGCGGCCGCCGCCGCGCTCTTCAAGATTGCCAACGACATCCGCCTGCTGGGCTCCGGTCCCCGCGCCGGCCTCGGCGAACTCGCCCTTCCCGAGAACGAGCCCGGCTCCTCGATCATGCCCGGCAAGGTCAACCCGACCCAGTGCGAGGCGCTGACGCAGGTCTGCATCCACATCTTCGGCAACAACGCGGCCCTCACCTTCGCCGATAGCCAGGGCCACTTCGAGCTCAACGTCTACAATCCGATGATGGCCTACAACTTCCTCCAGTCGGTGCAACTGCTCGGCGACGCCGCCGTTTCTTTCACCGACAATTGCGTCGTCGGCATCGAGGCGCGCGAGGACAACATCAAGGCCGGTCTCGAACGGTCCCTGATGCTGGTCACGGCGCTTGCTCCGAAGATCGGCTATGACAACGCCGCCAAGATCGCCAAGACCGCGCACAAGAACGGCACGACCCTGAAGGAAGAAGCGTTGGCGAGTGGCCTCGTCACCGTCGAGGAATACGACGCAATCGTTCGCCCTGAAACGATGATCGGCCCGAAGTAAGCCTGCCTCCTCGCTTGCTTGAAACAGTTGACACCGCCGTACCCGCGGCGGTGTTTTCCAGATTTTCATGACTAAAACAGACAAGTTTTAGAATTATTGCAATTGCGAAGACGCCCGAATAGATCATCTGCGATTTCGGTCCGCATGAAAGGTCCCTCGATGGCTGACGATCTTTTCCCCCTCAGCAAAGACTCCACCCAATACCGCAAGATCAGCAGCGACTACGTCTCTGTCGACAGCTTCAAGGGGCAGGATATCCTGACCGTCGAGCCGGAAGGCATCCGCCTCCTTGCCGAAACGGCCTTTGCCGACATCAACCATCTCCTGCGACCCGGCCACCTGAAGCAGCTCGCCTCGATCCTCGAAGACCCGGAGGCGACCGACAACGACCGCTTCGTTGCTTATGACCTGCTGAAGAACGCCAACATCGCCGCAGGCGGCATCTTGCCGATGTGCCAGGACACCGGCACGGCGATCATAATGGGCAAGAAAGGACGCCGCGTCTGGACCGAAGGTGAGGACTACTCGGCTCTCGCCAAGGGCGTCATGGACGCGTACGAGAAGAAGAACCTGCGCTATTCGCAGCTCGCGCCCATCAAGATGTTCGAGGAAAAGAACACCAAGAACAACCTGCCGGCGCAGATCGACATCTACGAGGAAGGCACCGACTCCTACGACTTCCTGTTTGTCGCCAAGGGCGGCGGTTCGGCCAACAAGACCTTCCTCTACCAGGGCACCCCGTCGCTCCTGACGCATGACCGGATGATCGACTTCCTTAAGGAGAAGATCCTTACGCTGGGTACGGCAGCCTGTCCCCCCTACCATCTGGCGATCGTCATCGGCGGCACCTCCGCCGAAATGAACCTGAAGACCGTCAAGCTCGCCTCGACGCGCTACCTCGACGATTTGCCGACCGAAGGTTCCGAGAGCGGCCACGCGTTCCGCGACCTCAAGATGGAGAAGGAAATCCACAAGCTGACGCAGCAGATGGGCGTCGGCGCGCAGTTCGGCGGCAAGTATTTCTGCCACGACGTCCGCGTCATCCGCCTGCCCCGCCACGGCGCATCCCTTCCGATCGGCCTCGGCGTTTCCTGCTCCGCCGACCGCCAGGCGAAGGGCAAGATCACCCGCGACGGCATCTTCGTCGAGCAGCTGGAGACCGATCCCTCCAAATACATGCCTGAGATCGACGAGTCGAAGCTGTCGGACTCGATGGTCCGGATCGATCTCAACCAGCCGATGAGCGCAATCCTGGCCGAACTCAGCAAGCACCCGGTCAAGACCCGCCTGTCGCTGACGGGCACGATCATCGTCGCGCGCGACCTTGCCCACGCCAAGATCCGCGAGCGACTGGAAAAAGGCGAAGGCATGCCGGATTACATGAAGAACCATCCGGTTTACTACGCCGGCCCGGCCAAGACCCCGGCGGGCTACGCCTCAGGCTCTTTCGGCCCGACGACCGCCGGTCGCATGGATTCATATGTCGACCAATTCCAATCCTTCGGCGGCTCCATGGTGATGCTTGCCAAGGGCAACCGCTCCCGCGCCGTGCGCGAAGCCTGTAAGACACATGGCGGCTTCTACCTCGGCTCGATCGGCGGACCGGCTGCCCGCCTCGCGCAGGACTGCATCAAGAAGGTCGAGGTGCTGGAGTATCAGGAACTGGGCATGGAAGCCGTGTGGAAGATAGAGGTCGAAGACTTCCCGGCCTTCATCGTCACCGACGACAAGGGCAACGACTTCTTCCAGGAATTCAACCTCGGCTGATCGACGTCAATGGATTGCCGCGGTCGCCCGATGGTCGACCGTGGCGGTATCGACGCGATTTGCGAGATCAGCAACATTGAGGACCTCCTCCGCCTTCACGCTGGCGAGAATGTCGCTGCGAAATACACCGTCGAAGAAACCATCCTGCTGGATCAGCGCGACGGAGCCTGCAATGACTGCAGCAACAAGGACGATCGGCGAAGTGTGACGAGAGCTTTCCAAGATCTCTGCCTTCCGTTGGAGCCACACGGCTCTTTCGGGGGGAATGTGCGCCTTCTCGCCGATCCGCAACAGCGCGACCGATCGACACCGACTGTCAACAAATATGAAACAATGCAAAAGCAACTGAAACGACTGGTTGGATTTTTTATTTTGCGCCACTCGCCCATAAGGCGAAATTACCGCAACCCTTCTGCAGCTTCTCAGATAAAAATCAATACGATAAGCAAATAACGCAGAATAATGGATAAATTTCACATGTAATCATTGGTATATCCTCTCTTAATCATTTCCCAATATTTCTTAGCTATCAAATTAAAGACTGCATTTGACATTCAATTGAGGAGTAGTCGCATGACGACGGCCGCAGCGCCAACGAGGGCGCAGGTTCCCGACGTGGCAGGTCAGATCACGTTCGCCATGCGCTCCATGGGCGTCGCACCGATCCCTCGGAACTACGAACTCTTTTACGAAGCCTATATCGGCTCCAACCCGGCGCTGACACGAGATCTTGCTGCGCTCGGCAGTCAGGCGACGCAGGAGGAACTGGACGCGCTCGGGGCGCAGTATTTTACGCACAGCCCTGCCCGTGTGTTCGACGACGCGCACGGTCGCATTGCCGCCGAGCTCGAGACGCTGCTGCGCGTGCTGCGCCAGGAGCAAATCTCGCTGGAGAGCTACAACAAGCTGCTTGGCGAAACCTACAAGCGGATCAGCTCGAAGAACCATACCAGCGTGGAGCTTATCGAAAACGCCCTCAGCCTGCTCACGCAGGCAACCGGCGACACAATGGCGCACGGCGAACGCACGGTCGAGAACGTCGTCCAGCGATCGCAGGAAATGGATCAGGTCCGAAAGGAGCTTGACGAATACAAGCGTATCGCCAACACGGACTCATTGACACGCCTGTCGAACCGCCGTGCATTCGACGATCGCCTCGCCGCCGTCTACAACAATCCGGCCATGCGGCCCGTCACTGCGCTGGTGCTCGCCGACATCGACAATTTCAAGAAGATCAACGACACCTACGGTCATCCGGTCGGCGACAAGATTCTCGCCACGGTCGCCTCGGTCATCCGCGCCAACGTCCGCCGCGACGTTTTCGTCGCCCGCACCGGCGGCGAGGAGTTCGCCCTCATCATAGAAGGCAATACGGCCGACGAAGTCATGGGGATGGCCGAGCGCATTCGTCGCACGCTGGAAACGACGCCCTTCACCAACTCGCGCACCAGAATAAACTACGGGCCGGTCACGGTATCGGTCGGCGTCTGTATGGCGTCCTACGCGGAAGACGCCGGCGAGCTTTACCACAGGGCCGACGTTGCCCTTTACGGCGCAAAGAATTCCGGCCGCAACTGCAGCGTCCTCTTCGAAGACGGTATGCAGAAGGACTTCACGAAGAGCTGGCTGATCTACAAGGGATAGACCCTGGCAAGCAGCGTCTTCGCCTGCCTGTCGATGAGCTTGATTGCCGCAATCGCCCGTCGCCATCGCAATGGACCGCGATTTGCGCGGCCCTCCTTCCTAAGAGGTGGGCCTGCCAATCCTACGCGGAAGCCTACCACATCGTCCTGGCGGCACGCTCCGGCCATTCGCGGTCATAGGTTTCGTAGTCGAAATCCCCTGTCGCCGCCTTCAGCATCAAACCGGGCGTTGGCAGGCTCTTCGGATCGATGAAGGTTGCCGGATTCCACAGCTCCGAACGGATCAGCGCACGAGCGCATTGGAAATAGACCTCGTCGATCGTAATGGCGATCACCGTACGCGGATGCTTTCCGTCCATCACGAAGCTGGACAGGACTGCCTCGTCGTTCGTCACGACACCACGCCCGTTAATACGCATGGTGGTGTTCGAACCGGGAATGAGGAACATCAGCGCCAGGCGTGGATCCCGCACGATGTTGGAGAGCGAATCCACCCGGTTATTGCCGCGCCAGTCAGGCAGATGCAGCGTCCGGTCGTCGACGATGCGCACGACGCCGCCGATATCACCGCGCGGCGAACAGTCGAGGCCTTCGGGTCCCACCGTCGCGAGTGCCACGAAGGGCGACGCCTCGATCATCTCGCGATAGAGCGGCGTCAGATAGTCCGTCACCTTGGCTACGGATGCCTGCGTCAGCCCGCCAGCGTAGATCGCTGCGAGTTCCTCTACCGTTTCAATGATTTTCATGACTGTCCTGCCGCTTTCTATCGTGGCGGCCTTTAGCTGCCTAACGTGACGTTACAATGACACGCGCCGCGCAGGAAGAGCGAAAAGCGGAATGATCTCAGCATCCTTTCCGGAATCGTCCTCCGCGAGAAAACCCCTAATCGCATCGAGAACCGACCGCGCCGCCACGATGCGACGGTGCCCGAAGCCATTTGCCCAGTGGAGCCGCACGGCATTGCCTGCGGCCGCGTAACGCCGAGCGTGATTGGCACTCACTTCCTTGTCGTCCTCCGCGTGCACGATCATCACTGGCCGCTGGATCGCGCCGGCCGCCCCGCTCGCATCGAACGCCTCCAGTCGCCGACCGGTGACACGGTGCACCTCGTTCTCCAGCGCCTGCTGTGCCGGGCGCCTAAGCCCGATCAGCCTGCCGAAATCCTTGAAGAGCCAGTGCATTTCGCTTGGCGAGCCGATCAGCACCAGCTTTTCCGGAAGCACGGCAGACTCGCCAGGCAACATGCCTGCCGCGGCCACCATCAGCGCGGCGCCGCCAAAGGAGTGGCCGATCGCGGCATCGAACGCACCGAATCGACGCTCGGCCGCGGCGATCGCCTTCACCGCCATGCCCATGTGGAGCATCCTCCCCGCCGCGCGGCCATGACCGGGAAAGTCGACCGCGATCACTTCCGCGCCGGTTGCCGCCAAGGTCGTCGCGATGTCGGCCATGTAGGCACCGCTCGATCCCCAGCCATGGGTCACAAGATAGCGCGGGCGCCGTCCCAAGGCGCCACCGTTCAGCCGATAGGCATGCGCCCGTCCGCCGCCGGCCAGACGAAGCGTGAACCGCTCCGCTCCGGCAAGCTTTGCCGCGCCGGCCGCATGTGCTGCTTTCGCCTTCTCGCCCTTTGGCCTTGTCGAGGGTGTTACGCAGAACAGGCGGAACGCCGCCTTCCCGGCGAGGCGCGGCGAAACCGACTGCAGCAGGGAAAAACCGAGGCGGGTGACCTTCAGCGCAAAGTTTGTCATAGTGGGAATCCAATAATGTTCAACACTGAACAATAAAGTACAACGATGAACAAAAATCAATCCCTGCCCTGGGATCATCCGCGTTTTCGCAGCTGGATCGCTGTTGCCCGCGCCTGCCAACTCATGCAGCAGTCGCTCGGTCGCTCGCTATCCGAACTCGATATCAAGACCCCGCACCTCGATATTCTGATCAATCTCTATCGCTTCGAGGGCATCTCGCAGCAGGAACTCGCCCGCAAGCTGCTGGTCGGTCGCTCGAACATGAGCATGCTCTTGCCGCAGATGGAGAAGCGCGGGCTGATCGAACGGCGCGGCGATGAGAAGGACAAGCGCGTACTGCGCCTCTTCCTGACGCCGGAAGGCCGGAATGTCACGGAGAAGGCCATGGTCATCCAGACCGACCTCATCGAGCGGGTGCTTTCGCCCGAGCCGATCGAGCAATGCATGGCGATGGCCGGATCAATGGAACGGATCATCCGGGTCCTGCAGCAAGACCTTGTCGACGAAGACTGATCTCAGTGAACGGTGTGGCCGACCGTTTGCCCCGCAAGGGATTTGTATTCCCACGCGGCCACGATGATCAGCACCAGCATCGCGAGGATACCGGCAAGGTAGACCTCGATGAACGGCGCAATGAAGGCGAGCAGAATCAAGAGCACAAGGCCGGCCAGATGCGACAGCGGCATACGTCCGCTGGTCGCCCCTTTGAACCAGAGATTGCCGGCAAGAAACAGTCCGGAGCCACCGAGTACGGAGGCCATCACGCCTAGATTGCCAGTCTCATGCGGATGCGAGAACATGAACTCGACGGCGACGGCGTGAACGATGATGCCCGCCAGGATCGGGATATGGGCATAGGTGAACGCCAGCCGTGCCAGGCTTCCCGGCGTTTCGTCGTGTTCGATCCGATGCGCCGCCCGCTCGTGGCCGAAGCGGAAATAGAGCCACCACATCGCCACCGTCCCCGCGAATCCAGTCCCGAAGACGACCGCCGTCAATGGCGAAAACGGCATTTCCGAGAAAGTCCGCCCCGACACCAGCACCGCCTCGCCAAGGCAGATGATGACGAAAAGCGCGCAACGCTCGGCCATATGCGCGCCCGACACGTCCCAGTCCGCGGCGGTCGATTTGCCAAGTCCCGGGACGGTAAAGCCGCTCGCCGGAGCGGCATATTCGATAGCAAGGGCGATGAGCCATGCGATCAGTCGCGCCTCGTGTTCCAGAAGGCCGCCGGCGATCCAGAAGACACCGGAAAATATTAGCCAGCTACTGATGCGCACGAAATTCCGATACTTCAAGGCGTCCGACTTGACCGCATAGCACGCAAACAGCGATCGACCGACCTGCATGAGCACGTAGGACCCGGCAAAGAGCAGCCCCTTGTCGCCAAAAGCCTCGGGGATAGACGCGGAAAGAACCAGGCCAAGCAGCATCAAGACGACGAGCATGCCGCGAACCGCCATCTTGTCGGGGTCGAGCCAGTTTGTAACCCAGGTCGTGAATATCCACACCCACCAGACGGCAAAGGTCATCAGGCCGGCTTCAAGAGCGCCGAGCGGCGTATAGTGCGCCGCGAGGGCATGCGAGAGCTGCGAGATCGAGAAGACGAAGACGAGATCGAAAAACAGTTCGAGGAAGCTGACCCTGCTTTCACTCGGACTGCCTTTGGCGCGCAGCCAGTTTCGCTTGCTCGTTCCCGCCATGCATTTCCCCCTTGCGGCAATTGTCGCTTAACGCGGCTTCTCTGAGGTGTCGCGGCTCATGCCCTTTTCGCGCAGCTCTTCTTCATAGGCCGAGAACAGCTCCTCGCCGCGCTCGCCGAGCTCGCGCAGATAGGTCCAGGTATAGATGCCGGTATCATGCATGTCGTCAAAGCCGATGCGCACCGCATAATTGCCGGTCGGCGTCATTGAAATGATCGCGACATTGCGCTTGCCGGGAACGGTGACTTTCTGCCCGGGCCCGTGCCCCTGCACCTCCGCCGATGGCGAAAGCACCCGCAGCATCTCGGCGGAAAGATCGAAACTCTGCTCGTCGTTGAACGTCACGACGAGGTGCTGCCGGTCTTTTGAAACTCTGAGTTCAGTCGGCCAGATATCGGTCATGATCCCATTCCCCTTCAAAATCACGAGTAGGCAATGAGGCTTGCCGAGGCAAGCTCAATTTACCGTGCGTAAGGGGCGTTTCCCTTGACGCGGCAATGGCATATACGCACATTAGTAGCATTGCGGAGGTATTCGTGAACAGCAACGTCGGAACGACAGGCAACGCATCGCCACTGGTTGCAGAGACGAAACCGATGATCGACCCGTTCAAACGGGCCGTGACCTATCTGCGTGTCTCCGTCACCGACCGCTGCGACTTCCGCTGCACCTACTGCATGGCCGAGCACATGACCTTCCTGCCGAAACAGGAGCTGTTGACGCTCGAGGAATTGCACCGGCTCTGTTCCGCCTTTATCGCCAAGGGCGTGCGCAAGCTGAGACTCACCGGCGGCGAGCCGTTGGTGCGCAAGAACATCATGTATCTCGTGCGGGAACTCGGCAAACAGATCGGCTCCGGCCTCGACGAGCTGACCCTGACCACCAACGGCTCGCAGCTTTCCCGCTTTGCCGGCGAGCTCTATGATAGCGGCGTGCGTCGCATCAACGTCTCGCTCGACACGCTTGATCCCGACAAGTTCCGCCAGATCACCCGCTGGGGCGATTTCCACAAGGTGATGGAAGGCATCGAGGCGGCCCAGAAGGCCGGCCTCAAGGTCAAACTGAATGCGGTAGCACTGAAGGACTTCAACGACACCGAAATGCCGGAGATGATCCGCTTCGCGCACGGCCGCGGCATGGATCTCACCGTCATCGAAACCATGCCGATGGGCGAGATCGAGGAAGACCGGACCGACCGCTACCTGCCGCTGTCGAAGCTCAGGGCCGATCTCGAAGAACGATTCACCTTCTCCGACATCGGCTACCGCACCGGCGGTCCGGCACGCTATGTCCAGGTGAAGGAAACCGGCGGCCGGCTCGGCTTCATCACTCCGATGACGCATAATTTCTGCGAGAGCTGCAACCGCGTCCGACTGACCTGCACCGGCACGCTTTACATGTGCCTTGGCCAGAACGACGCCGCGGATCTACGCGCCGCCTTGCGCGCCACCGAGGACGACGGATTGCTCTATGCGGCGATCGACGAGGCCATTTCGCGCAAGCCCAAGGGCCACGACTTCATTATCGACCGCACCCACAATCGCCCTGCCGTTGCCCGCCACATGAGTGTCACGGGTGGGTGACACCCGCGGAGCTAGGGCAGCTTACGTCCGGTTGATCGAAACCCCGCCATCCGCCAGCATTGACGTCCCGGTCACAAAGCTCGCCATATCCGATCCCAGGAACAGTGCGGCCTTGGCGATCTCCTCCGGCCGTGCCAGCCGTTTCAACGCGTGCAGGCCATGGATGAAGGCGACGAGCTGCATGTCGGGATTCTCGAAATTCGCCGGGTTCAGCGCGGTGTCTGTGCCCCCGGGCAACAGCGCGTTGACGCGGATGTTTTTCGGACCGAGCTCGGCGGCAAGAACCTGCACCAGGCCGGTCAGTCCCGCCTTGCTTGCCGCATAGGCACCCATCCCAGGCATTCCTGCCGTGTGACCGACGAAGGTCGAGGTGAAGACGATCGACCCGCGGCCGCGGGCGATCATTGCTGGCACCTGATATTTCGCTGCCAGAAATGCGCTGGTGAGATTGACCGCCAGCATTTCGTTCCAGCCATCCAGCGACAGGTCAGCCACCGGCGCCGATTCGCCGGCGCTGCCGGCGTTGTTGAAGGCAACATCCAGACCGCCGAAGCGTTCGACCGCCACTTCGACCAGCCGCCAGTTCAAAGCCTCGTCGCGCACGTCGCCGGCAACCGCAACCGCCTCGCCGCCCGCATCTCCGATCTCTTCGACCAGCATGCCAAGCTGAGCCTCGCGTCGCGCCGCGACGACCAGCCGCGCGCCTTCGGCTGCAAAGAGCTTGGCGGCCGCCCGGCCGATGCCGGAGCTCGCGCCGGTTATGATCGCAACCTTGCCATCCAGATATCTCATGTCGGAACCTCCGCTTGTTGTTCGCGGTATCCCAATCCCAGACATCCTGGCGCTCAGCCACCCGTTTCCTGCCCGTGTCGGCGCGCGCCCTATTGTGCACTGCGCAATCGAATTATTTCGGGTGTGTCTTTCGTTCGATACCCATGGCGCCTGGCACGCTCTAAGAACACGTGTACGAGAATCGGAATATCGACATGCCGCGGTCCCGCAACACCCAGGGCGCCATCTACATGAGTTCGGCCATGGCCGGATTTTCCTGCAGCGACGCACTTTCCAAATCAGTTATCGCTTACATGAATGCCGGCCAGATCATGTGTCTGCGCGGCCTCTTCACCAGCATCTTCGTCTACTTCATCGCGCGCCACATGGGTGCCTTGCGATCGTGGCGCATCATCCTCAAGCCCATGATCATCATCCGCGTCATTTGCGAGATATTGGCAGCGGTGACTTACATTACGGCGCTCGGAATGATGCCGATCGCGAACGCATCGGCCATCCTGCAGTCGCTGCCGCTGGTCGTGACCTTCGGTGCGGCGCTATTCTTCCGCGAACCCGTCGGCTGGCGTCGCTGGTCGGCCATTCTCGTCGGCCTGATTGGCGTGCTGATCATCATTCGGCCGGGACCGGACGGTTTCACGGCCGCAGCTCTCCTCTGCGTTGGCAGCGTCCTCACGACGGCCGGCCGCGACCTCGCCACGCGCGGCATCGCCCCCGAGATCCCGTCACTGATGATCACAGTGGTGACGGCCGTCTCGGTAACGGTCGTCGGTGCATTGCTGACGCCGCTGCTGGGAGGATGGGAGCCGGTTAGCGTGACTTCGCTTTCGCACCTGCTGCTCGCCGCCATTCTCGTCCTGGTCGGCTATCAGTCGGTCATCATGGCGATGCGCACCGGTGAAATCTCTTTCGTCGCACCGTTCCGCTACACCAGCCTTATCTTCTCGACATTGCTGGGCTTCGTCTTCTTTGCGGAGTTTCCCGATGTCTGGACGCTCGGCGGTGCGGCTATCGTCATAGCGTCCGGCCTCTACACGTTCTATCGTGAGGCCAAGCGCCATGTACCGCCGGTCGCCCAGGAGTCCGAGCCGAGAACCCCCGTCTGAGGCAACCATGAACGATTTTGTGCTGCATAGATCCAATATTCCGGGTGTGGTCCTGGCGGGAGGACGCTCTTCGCGCATGGGCCGCGACAAAGCCTCCGTGCGGCTCGATGGCCGCACGCTGCTGGAGCGCGTCATCGAACAGCTCGAGCCGCAGGTGAGCACCCTTGCCGTCAACGCCGACGCAACCCCGGAAAATTGCCGGCATCTGTTCATTCCTGATATAGTTCCCGGCAAAGCGGGACCGATGGCCGGCATCCATGCAGCGATGACCTACGGTGCATCGCTTGGGGGTGTCACACACGTGGTCACGGTTTCTGTCGACAGTCCATTCTTTCCGAGCGACCTCGTCGATTGGTTCGCCGGCGTCATCGATTCACCTGGCAAGATTGCCATCGCCGCCTCCGAGGGCCGCAGCCATCCGGTGTTCGGCCTGTGGCCCGTCAGCCTTGCCGATGACCTGGAATCCTGGATCGCAACCGACGAAAAACGCCGTGCGCGCGACTTCCTTCTACGGCATGACGTTACGGAAGTTGCCTTCCCGCTGCGCCCGACGCGGGCGAGCCTCCTCGATCCGTTTTTCAACGTCAACACGCCGGACGATCTCGCCGAGGCGGAGCGCTGGCTCAAGGTCATGGCATGATGGAGAAACCGAAGGTCTTTGGCATCGCCGGCTGGAAGAACTCGGGCAAGACCGGTTTGGCGGTCCGCCTCGTCGAGGAATTCACCCGCCGCGGCTACCGCATTTCCACCATCAAGCATGCCCATCATGACTTTGACATCGACAAGGTCGGTGCCGATAGCTACCGCCACCGACAGGCCGGCGCTCACGAAGTGACCATCGTCTCCGGAACGCGTTATGCCATCATGCACGAATTGCGCGGCGCCCCAGAGCCGACATTCGACGAAATTCTTGCCCGCATCGCGCCCTGCGACCTTGTCTTGATCGAGGGCTACAAGCGCGAACCGATCCCGAAGATCGAGGCGCGGCGGCTCGAATCCGCCAACCAGGAACCCCTCGCCCCGACGGATCCCCACATCGTTGCCATCGCGGCCGATCACCCGATCGCCGAAGGCTTTCTGCCGGTATTCAACCTCGATGACACCCAGGCAATCGCAGACTTCATTTCCGGAATAGTGGAGCTGCCTGCAAAGTAGGAAACGTTACGACCTAGAAGCTGGTGCGCTCGCGCCAGAACCGCAGAGCGCGCAAACGAAAGCCGCCGGTCTCCCGACGGCTTCCGATCAGTTTCGATTATCGGCTCGCGGAGGCGACCGGGCGTACCAGCGCCGTCACGCGACGGATGGTGACGCGGCGGTTCTCCTGGTTCGGCCCCTGCGTGTTGACCTTGAGGTAACGTTCGCCGTAGCCCTGCGTCGCCAGGTTTTCGGGCGGGATGCCGTAAACGTCGGTCATCACATTCGCCACCGATTCCGCGCGCTGGTCCGAGAGGACGAGGTTGCTCTGGTCGGAGCCGACCGCGTCCGTATGGCCTTCGATCAGAAAGGTTTCCGACGGATCCTTCCGCAACACCTCGTTGATCGCATCGGCGACCTTGCGCAGGCTGCGCGCCTGGCTCATCGGGATCTCGGCACTCCCCGTCGCAAAGGTGATCGTATCGAGATCGATACGGCGAACCTTGTCGCGGATACGCGCCGAATACTTCACCTCATCCAGCGAATAGACACGCTCCACGGGCTCCACCGGCGGCTCGCGCAGGAAGTCGTAGTAGTCGCGATCGTCGTCGCTGCTCGTGTCCATGATGTAGTCACCGAGCGGAATACGCAGGCGCATCGGCGGCAGGTCGCGGCCCGGATCTTCGAAGTAGCCGCGGTCCGGATCTTCGTAGAGACCAGGCGAATAGTAGAGCACGGACTCGCGCCCGCCATTGTCGATGCGCGACCGCTGGATGATGTCACCATAGCGGTTGCGGATCGTCACGATCTGATAGCCGTCACGGTCGATCGTCTCACGGTAACGGTCCCGCGGCAGCTGCTCGTAGGTCGGCCGCTCGCCGTCACGCAGGAAGCGCCGGTCGTCATCGCCGCGAACGATCGTCTGGTTGTTGATCTGGATGATCACACGATTGTCGTCACCACGCTCGCCGAAGCGCGCGCCTTCCGGCCGCTCGAACTGCGGACGCCTGTCGAGACGCCGACCCTGTTCGCTGGTCACGGCTTCGATCTTGATCGGAGCAGCCTTGGCGCCCTCGGTTATGATCTGGGCCTCGGCGTCGGTTTTCGGAACCCGGAAATTCTGCTCCTGGCCGCGTTGCCTGTCGCGGTCACGACGGGACTGGATGCCCCCCGAGCGGTCGGCGTCCTTGTCGCTGTCGAGAACGGCGGCACCGTTTTCAACCGGCAGAACGACGGTTTCCGTGCTCTTGCTCGGGTCCGCGGCAATCTCCTTGCGGCGCTCGAGTTCCTTGGGCGTGATTTTCTCCGGAGCCGGGATAACCTGCTCGGCTTGGCCCACTGCCGGCTGATCGGTCGGCTGCGCCGGAACCTGTTCACCCTGCTGCTGAGCCGGTGCTTGCTCGCCCTGGTGAGGTGCTGGAACCTGTTCGCCCTGCTTCAGGATCGGCTGCGTGCCGCCAGGCTGGGCCTCCGTCGCCGGCTCCTGCGCGGGAACGGGCGGCTTCTCGGCCGTCGGCGCCTCTACTGGAGCAGGCGCCTGTTCCGCGGCTGGCGCCTGCGCTTCAGCGGCAGGCTTCTTGCGCGGCTTCACCGGCTGCTCAGAGCTTTCGGTCGCCTGCTGCTTGCCTGCCTTCCTCGTGGGCTGCGGCGCTTCGCCCTGCGGCTGAGCCTGCTCCTGCTGCGGGGCGACCTGCTCGGTCTGCGGCTGCGGCGCGGCCTCCTGCTGAGGTTGCTGCTTGTCGCGCTTGTTGCGACGCGGCTTTTCCTGGCTTTCGACAGGCTGCTGTTCCTGGGCCGCCGGGGCTATCTGCTCCTGCGGAGCCGCGGGCTCAACCTGCTCAGCGGCCGGCTGCCGCTTCTTGCGCGGCTTTTCGACAGGGGCTGCTTCCTGCAACTGCTGTTCCTGGGCCGGCGCTATCTGCTCCTGCGGAGCCGCAGGCTCTGCCTGCTCGGCGGCCGGCTGCCGCTTCTTGCGCGGCTTTTCGGCGGGGGCTGCCTCCTGCAACTGCTGCAGCTGCTGTTCGACGACAGGCTCCTGCTGTGGCGCGGGCTGTGCCTCTGCTGCCGGCTCACGCTGCTTGCGTGGCTTTTCGGCAGGCGCATCCTGCGATTGCTGTGGCTGCTCCTGCTGGGCGGCCGGCGCCTGTTCTTCACCGCCGCCGCCGTGCTGCTTGTGGTGCTTCTTCAGAATCTCTTCATCGGAGGGCGCATCCTGCGCAACCTCGAAGCTGCCCGCGACCGCTTGCGGTGCTGTCTGAACCTGTTCAACGCTGGCAACTGCGGCAAAGGATTGCACTGGAGGCATCACAAGCGACAGCGACAACAGCGGAAAGGCGGCACTTGCAAACAATCTGGATTTCATTCCCATAAAGGGGCTCCTCGTTGACTTCATTTTCTTGGGACGCGGTCGTGGCCACGTCCGATTTTGGGGCACCCATCCGCGGCGAAAACCGCGCGGGGACTGCATTTGTTCCACGAGTCTTAGGAACTGCAGCATTAACCCGGTATGAATGTGGCAGTGCGGCATTGTTCATCTTCGACATAGTTGATCGTTCGCCACACCCCTGCGATTCCAGTTGCAATTCCGCCGAAAAAGGTTTGAGTATCGCGCCAAGGCCGTGCCTTGCACCGCCCTGCTCAGCCGCCGTCCAAAAGAAGAACACGAGCGGCAGCACCAACAGAGAGGACTAACATGCGTATCTCCACCCGTATTCTTGCCGCCGCTTCCGTCGCCGCGATGTCTCTTTTCGCAGGCGCCGCCATGGCTGATGGCGAGAAGTATGTCATCGGAACAGACTCGACCTACCCGCCCTTCGAATACGTTGACGCCAGCGGCCAGTTCCTCGGCTTCGACATGGACATCGCCCGCGCGCTCTGCGCCGAGATGAAGGCCGACTGCACCATCGTCAGCAGCGACTGGGACGGCATCATTCCCGCCCTGCAGGCCAAGAAGTTCGACATGATCATCTCGTCCATGTCGATCACGCCGGAGCGTTCGAAACTCGTAGACTTCACCAACAAGTACTACAACACCCCGCCGGCAATCGCCGTACCGAAGGATTCGACCGTCACCGACGTGGCCGGCCTGAAGGGCAAGACGATCGGCGCGCAGACCTCCACCACTCACTCGAACTACGCTGAAAAGCACCTGCCGGATACCGAGCTGAAGCTCTACCCGACGGCAGACGAGTACAAGCTCGACATCACGAATGGGCGCGTCGACGCCGTAATCGACGACATCGTCGTGCTGTCGCAGTGGGTCAAGTCGGATGCCGGCGCATGCTGCAAGATCCTGACGCCACTGCCGGTCGACAAGGAAATCAACGGCGTTGGTGCAGGCATTGCCGTCCGCAAGGGCGACGACGCGCTGCGCGAAAAGCTGAACACCGCGATCGCCGCGATCCGCACCAGCGGTGAATACAAGAAGATCCAGGACAAGTACTTCGACTTCAACGTTTACGGCGAATAAGAAAAGCTGTAGGTCGCTGATAAAGCTGATGGCGGAAGGCTTGCTCTTCCGCCATTTTTGTTTGACAACGATAGAAAGATCAAAGCGGTAGAAACCGCGAGGGGAAAACTGGCATGGGCGGATTATTTTCCGCGCTAGGTCCATTCTGGGCCTGGATTGGGCATATCTTCGATCCGCTTTGCGGACCCGCAGGACTCTTCACGTGGTTCGGTTCCTCGACGATCCTGGCCTGTGGCGACACCGGTTGGGGCGATGAGATCGCCGCCGGCCTCAAGGTCACAGTTGCGGTCGCTCTGGTTACCCTTCCAATCGGACTTGTCATCGGCTTCCTCGTCGCACTCGGCCAGCAATCGGAAGAGAAATCGGTCCGCCTTGCGGCCGGCATCTACACCACGATCTTCCGTGGCCTGCCGGAACTGCTGACACTGTTCATCATCTATTACGGCATGCAGATCCTGATCCAGTCCGTCCTCGCCTCCATGGGCTATGACGGCCGGATCGAAATCAACGCTTTCTTGGCGGGCGTGATCGCGCTGTCGATTGTATTTTCCGCCTATTGCTCGGAGGTGCTGCTCTCGGCTTTCCGCGCCATCCCGAAAGGCCAGTACGAAGCCGGGGACGCACTGGGCTTTCATCGTGGGCGCACGTTGCGCCTGATCGTGTTGCCGCAACTAGTGCGCATCGCCCTTCCCGGCCTGGTGAACCTCTGGATGATCCTGCTCAAGGATACGTCCTACGTCTCGATCATTGGCCTTGCCGATATCCTGCGGCAGACCGGCGTCGCCGTTAAGGTCACTAAACAGGCATTCCTGTTCTATACCGTCGCCTGCGCTCTCTATCTCGGCCTCGCCATCATTTCCTCCTTCGGCCTTCGCTACATAGAACGGTGGGCCAAGCGTTCGGAGATCAGCCGATGAGCCACGCCCAGACGCTCATTCCGGCGCAGCCGGCTCCGAAGCAAGCGCACAGGCCAGTCACCGCTGCGCGCATTACCGGATACGTTGTCGTCGCTCTCTGGATCGTCCTGGCTGCCGCACTGCTCACGATGGTCGTGACCGGTTGGGATCCGGAGAAGTTCACCCGCTACGGTCCCCGCTACCTGCATGGTCTGTATACGACGATTGCCTTGGTGGTGATCTCGGTATTCTTCGGCGCCATCTTGTCGCTGCCGTTGGCCTTTGCCCGCATGTCCAAGAACAGGTTCATCAACGGCATCGCCTACTGCTACGTCTATGTGTTCCGCGGCACGCCGCTGCTGGCACAGCTCTTCCTCATTTACTACGGCCTGGGCAGTTTCCGTCCGCAGCTGGAAACCGTCGGCCTCTGGTGGTTCTTCCGCGATGCCTGGTATTGCGGTCTGTTTGCGATGACCATCAACACGGCCGCCTACCAGGCTGAAATCCTGCGTGGCGCCATCCAGAGCGTTCCGCGCGGCCAGCACGAAGCCGCCGCCTCGCTTGGCATCCACAAGGTCATCGCCTTCCGCAAGATCCTCTTGCCGCAGGCGCTGATTGTCGCCTTGCGGCCCTACGGCAACGAGATCATCCTGCTGATCAAGGGCTCTGCGGTCGTCGCCATCATCACCGTTCTCGACCTGATGGGTGAAACGCGCTACGCCTTCTCGCGCACCTTCGATTACCAGACCTACCTTTGGGCAGCGATTTTCTACCTCACCATGGTCGAAGCCCTGCGGCATCTCTGGGCATGGATCGAGCGCCGCCTCACCCGCCACCTGAAGCGCTGAACAACGTGGCAGCACTCGCCGATGAGAGCTGCCAACGATTTGAAATTGCAAAAGAAATTCCTGAGGCACTAGCAATTCGTCAAGCTTCGGTTAAGCATGTAGTGGTTCCATTTCATTGATCGCTAATGAGCGATCAATGGAACCAGAAGCGAGACGACGATGCACAAGGACATGGAAAGGCAGCTTCAGGGCTACGGCCTCACGACGGCCCAAATCATCTACCGGATGCCGGATCATCAAACGATCCTACAGACATACATCTGGCAGGACTACGACCTTGCACCGGATTTTCCGGAAATGCGCAGCTTCCTGAAGTTCTGGCAGGAGAAGCTCGACGGACCGCTGCATTCGGTCCGCTACATTCACCGCAAACTCATCTCGGCCACCGAATGGCGGGCGCTGAGAGGCGAGTTCACCATCAACTGATCACGCTGCAAAAGCCGGTCAGACATGAGCCTCCCCTTTGACGAACTCGTCTTCGTCCATCTCCCGATGCAGTGTGCCGTAGAGGATACCGGCATAGCCCAAGCCAACCAGGCAGAGCACGGCCCAGCCCGGGATCGGCCCAAGTGCCGCGTTCTCGACTACGTAAGTCCATGAATGCGTCTGCGTCAGCGGATTGCCCTCTGCCTGGAGCTTCGGCGTGGTGATCTTCAGACACCATGCGAGCAACAGGATAAAATACATCCAGCAATAGTTGCGGCGCAGTCGCCGCTTGACCGCGCCGGGGTAGCTCAAGAGAAATTGCGGCTTGCGCAAGCTCCTCGCGATCGCGCCGGCCCAATCGGGTCTGGATTCGCCGTTCGGCGCAAGAATCTGCGCGAAATAGCCCCGCTCCAGCTTCCGTACTCGGGCGCGGTAGATATCGAAGAAGCGGTATCGGCGCGCTTCGATGAGCAACAGCAGGGTGATCAGCATCATCCCGAAAAGCAGCACGCCATGGTGCGAGGTCGGCGTCGACAGTGAAACCGAAAGCAGCGCCGCCGAGACCGTGATCGCCCAATTCGATGTTCGGTCGATGCGATCGCGCCAGCTTATCATCCGGCCGAGCTCTCCCCGATAATAGTGGCTGAGCGTATTCGTGATCTCGCCTGGCGTTGCCGGCAGCGCTGGTCGCGGACTATCCAGCTCTATCTCGAAGTTCGCCTTACTGATTTCGGCCACCATGGTATTTCCTCCATTTTGTTCTTATCCATTAGAGGATCCTTATTCTGCGCCTCGAACGTCGCCATTGCAAAAGACAATCAGTCGCCGTAGACGCAGCTCTGGAATTAAAACGATGGTGAATTGCTATGGCCGAGAAGATCGACGAAGACGCACTCGCGGAAGCCTATAACCGGGCTCTTGCCCTCGAGAAGGCGGGAGATGTCGATGCCGCCGTAAAGGCCTATGAAGAGGTCCTGGCCATCGACCCCGAGGATCATGGCGGCGCCGCCGTCCGGATCGCCTCCATGGGACGCGGCGAGACGCCACCCAAGGCGCCGGACGCCTATGTCGAGACCCTGTTCGATCAGCACGCCGAAGTCTTCGAGGACGTTCTCGTCGAACAGCTCGGCTACCACGTGCCGATGATGGTGCGCCAGCGCCTGCAGGAGCTGAACCTTGGCCCCTTCAAGCGCATGCTCGACCTCGGCTGTGGCACTGGCCTCACCGGCAGCGCGCTCAGCGACCTCTGCGAGGACATGACCGGCATCGACATTTCCGAAAACATGGTCGAGATCGCCCACGAGAAGGAGCTCTACGAGACGCTCTTCGTCGCTGAGGTCGAGGACTTTCTCGAAGACAATGACGAGGATCCGTTCGATCTCGTTACCGCGACTGACGTCCTACCCTATCTCGGCGCGCTCGAACCGCTGTTCTTCGGCGTCGCGGAAAACCTGAACCCCGGCGGTTTCTTCATCTTTTCATCCGAGGAACTGCCCGAAGCCTCCGCAAATGGCCAACCCTACATGGTCGGCCCGCATCAGCGCTTTTTGCATTCGGCAGCTTATATTCGCGAACGCCTCGCAGCGACGGGATTCGAGCTCGTCGAGATGCGAGAGATCAACGTTCGCATGCAGGAAGGCAATCCGAGCCCGGGCCACCTGGTGATTGCGCGGCTGTCTTAATACTTAGCCATCCACGCAACTTTCCTGTTGCCAGCGAAGCGGCGCCCTGATACTTAGCCATTCACGCAAGTTTTAAAACAACGTGAAAGGCCGGCCGCATGTCGCTCTTCCTCCACAGTCATCCGCTTGCATCCTTCTGCCATAAGGTCCTGATCGCCCTTTACGAGAACGACACGCCCTTCGAGCCCGTCCATGTCGATCTCGGAAACGAGGCATCGAGAGCCGCGTTCCTCAGCGTCTGGCCACTCGGAAAGATGCCGGTGCTGCGCGATGAGGCACGCAACCGCACTGTCCCTGAAACGACGATCATCATCGAGTATCTCGATCGCTACTATCCGGGTGCGACGACCCTCATCCCAGGCGATCTCGACAAAGCGCTCGAAGTCCGCCTGTGGGATCGCTTCTTTGACCTGCACGTGCAGGAACCGATGCAACAGATCGTTGCCGAACGTCTGCGCGGCGGCGGCGATCCGAGCCGCGTGGCCAGTGCCGAGGCGGCGCTGCGCAAGGCCTACGGCATGATCGAGCAGCAACTCGGCGAACACCCTTGGATCGCAGGGGATAGCTACACCATGGCCGATTGCGCCGCGGCGCCCGCCCTCTTCTATGCAGAGACCCTTGTTCCTTTCGCCGGCCAGCCAAGCCTGCGGGCTTACTATGACAGGCTTCTGGCGCGCCCGTCCTTTGCACGGGTCCTTGAAGAAGCGCGACCGTATTTCAGATTCTATCCCTACCGGGAACGGCTACCCGCACGCTTCCGGCCGGACGAAGCCTCTATATGATGGACGAACCCGCCGCACTCGATGAGATGTTCCACGCGCTTTCGGACCGCAGCCGGCGCGGGATGGTCGACCGTCTCGGCCGCGGGCCAGCTTCGGTGTCCGAGCTTGCGGAACCTCTGTCGATGGCGCTGCCGACCGTTATGAAACACCTCGCCGTGCTGGAGAGGAGCGGCCTTGTCCGTTCCGAAAAGAGCGGCCGCGTGCGGACCTATCGCCTGGAAGCAGGCGCATTGGGCCAGGTCGAACGCTGGCTTGCCGAACACAAGGCAAGTTGGAACGCCCGCTTTGACCGACTTGAACGATTTCTCTCGGACGACCAACCGGAGTGACGAACGACATGACAAGACATTCCGCCATGCACGAGACATTCGCAATCGAGCGAAAGATGCGGGCGCCGGTCTCACGGGTGTTTGCCGCCTGGGCCGATGCGGAGGCCAAGCGGCAGTGGTTTGCATGCCACGACGAGTGGGTCCCCATCGAATACAGCCTAGAGTTCCGCGTCGGCGGCCAGGAGCGCAATCGCGTCGCTGACAGCGACGGCGAGCTGCATGCCTACGAGGCGCGCTATCTCGATATCGTGCCGCAGGCCCGCATCATCTATGCCTATGACATGAAGCTCGGCGAAACCCGCATTTCGGCATCGCTTGCGACGATCACCTTCGAAGCGACGCCATCAGGAACAACCATGCTCTTTACGGAACAGGTCGTCTTCCTCGATGACTATACCGACGGTGGCTCGCGACGGCAGGGAACGGAAATTCTGGTCGATCGCATCCAGGCGTTTGTCGAGCGCGACGGCAGCACAGCGCACTAAATCTTGAACCGGTTTCATGCTAGGTTGGCGCCTCGGCATCTCACGGCCGCAGGCGAGGCAGTATGACTGCAGATAAACGGCACACACAAACCGGATCCACGCTCAAGCGGCGGCCGAAATTCAATCCCAAGCGCGGCCCCAGGCCAAGCGTCCTGGCCCGGGCCAATCGCACGGTTGCCTGGGGAGCGTCCCTGGTTATCGCTGCCTTTCTCCTGATTGTCACAGTCAACGCGTTGGTGCACTAGCCGGAAGAGGCCGGGCTGTACCTAAGCCAGCACCACCGGTCGACGCAGTTATCCGGCGAGCATGGTCGGCAGGTGCGTCGTCGATGAAAGAGCGCCGCCGGACAGCAGACGGCGCCGGTTGCCACATCAGGAGCCGGACACCACTTTGAGGTTTCCGCCATGGCTGCCGCCACCGAAGACCTGATGCTTGCCGAGATCGCTCTGGAAGCCGTGCCGCTGCTCTTCGCGCGTGATCCCGAGTTCCGGGAACAGTAGCTCGGCAACGCGATAGGCCTCCTCGAGATGCGGATAACCGGATCCGATGACTGTATCGATACCGACGTCCTGATATTCCCGCAGGCGGGCGGCCACGGTCTTCGGCGACCCGACAAGTGCTGTCCCTGCCCCGGCGCGCACCAGGCCGACACCGGCCCAAAGGTTCGGCGACACTTCCAGCTTGTCGCGCCGGCCACCGTGCAGGGCCGCCATACGCTGCTGGCCGACGGAGTCGGATTCCTTGACGAAGCGCTCCTGTGCCTCGCGGATCGTCTCGTCGTCGAGTTTCGAGATCAGGCGATCGGCCGCTGCCCATGCTACCTCATCGGTTTCGCGGACGATGAAATGCAGGCGAATGCCGAAGCTGACCTCGCGCCCCTTGTTCGCCGCGGCAGCCCGCACCTTTTGAACCTTTTCGGCAACCTGAGCCGGTGGCTCGCCCCAGGTCAGGTACTTGTCGACGCGACCGACCGAGAAGTCGATACCGGCATCCGACGAACCGCCGAAGTACAGGGGCGGCCGCGGGTTCTGCACCGATGGAAAGCCAAGCTTCGCATTCGTCGCCTTGATGTATTTCCCGTCGTAACTCGCGACACCCTTTTCGAGCAGCTCTTCGAAGACCGTGAAGAACTCATCGGCATGGGCATAGCGCTCGTCGTGCGCCAAATGAATGCCGTCGCCGGCAAGCTCCGCCGGACTGCCGCCGACGACGATGTTGAGCAGCAGGCGCCCGTTCGAAATACGGTCCAACGTCGTCGTTAGACGCGCGTAGTATGCGGGTGATGCCGTACCCGGACGGATTGCCACCAGAAACTGCAGCTTCTCGGTCTTGGCGGCAAGCGCTGCCGCTGTCACGAAGGATTCTTCACAGGCAACGCCCGTCGGCAGCAGCACGCCGGAGTACCCAAGGCGATCAGCCGCCTGGGCAATCTGGGTGAGATAACCGATTTCCGGCGCGCGCGTCTGCTCGTTCGAACCGAGATAGGCACCATCCCCAGAGGTCGGGATGAACCAGAGGAAATTGATGGGATCGTGTTTGCCGGTCATGGAAATGATGCCTTCTAGTCGGAATTGAATTAGCTTTGCTTTGCGTGCAAGGCGCCCGTCGTCGGTGTTCAGGACGGTGCCATGCTGAAATGCCCCAGTGTTTGACGTCGTAAAATCATCGTCTTCCCTTTCCGGAAGTCAGCCGCTCTCGGCGCTCCAGTGTCTCGTTGCAATCTTGACAAAACCCATCAAATCGATCGACATTTGTAATTATTTTCTTTCGAGGCTCGCCGGATTATCCGAACCGGCAATTGCCGCTTTCGGAGAAAATTTTTCCGCCACGATGCAACCCGCACTTCGACGGCTTTCCGCGCGCCGTGCTTTCCGCTAATCCTCATGCCCGGCATTCAGGAGAGGATTGGAACATGGCAAAAGTCGCATTCATCGGTCTTGGCGTAATGGGGTTTCCCATGGCTGGCCATCTCAAGGTGAAGGGCGGCCATGACGTTACCGTCTATAACCGGACTGCATCGAAGGCGGCGGCCTGGGCGGAGAAGTTCGGCGGCAAATCGGCCCCAACACCCGCCGAAGCGGCCAAGGATGCGGATTTCGTCTTTACCTGCGTCGGCAACGACGATGATCTCCGTTCGGTGACAATAGGCGAGGACGGCGTTCTCAAGACGATGAAGCCGGGTTCAATCCTGATCGACAACACGACCGCGAGCGCGGAAGTTGCCCGCGAGCTCGATGCCGCCGCGAAAGACAAGGGCTGCGCCTTTATCGATGCCCCGGTATCGGGTGGACAGGCCGGCGCCGAGAACGGCGTCTTGACCGTCATGTGCGGTGGTGACGAGGCCATCTTTGACAAGGCAAAGCCGGTGATCGATGCCTACGCCCGGATGGTCGGCCTCATGGGACCGGCGGGTGCCGGTCAGCTGACCAAGATGATCAACCAGATCTGCATCGCCGGCCTCGTCCAAGGGCTCGCGGAGGGCATTCACTTCGGCAAGCGCGCCGGCCTCGACATCGAGAAGGTCGTCGAGGTTATCTCCAAGGGTGCTGCCGGCTCCTGGCAGATGGAGAACCGGCACAAAACGATGAATGCAGGCAAGTACGACTTCGGCTTTGCCATCGACTGGATGCGCAAGGATCTCGGGATCGTGCTCAACGAGGCACGCCGCAACGGCGCGAAGCTGCCGGTGACGGCCTTGGTCGACCAATTCTATGGTGACGTCCAGGCCATGGGCGGCAATCGCTGGGATACGTCCTCGCTCCTGGCCCGTCTCGAAAAATGATCGGTCCCTCCTCCAGCAGCGCGGAGCTGATTGCGCATCTGCAAACGCTGCGCTCGGAGGAAAGCATATCAGGCATGGCCCGTTTCGGCATCGTCACCGAAACGGCGCTCGGCATCTCCAATCCGGATCTCCGAAAGATCGCCCGAACGGTGAAGCAAAGTAACGGCCGTGCGCTGGAGTTGTGGCAAGGCAACATCCGCGAAGCGCGCCTGCTAGCGCTCTATACGGCCGAACCGCAGAAGCTCACGGCAGACCTCGCCAGAACATGGTCCGATGACTTTCACTCGTGGGAAATCGTCGATACGGCGGCAGACCTCTACGTCAAGGCTGGTCTCAAGGCGCTCATACCTGAATTCGCAGCCGACGATCGCGAGTTCGTTCGGCGAACTGCCTTTGCGATGATTGCCAGCGCAGCCGTGCATCTGAAGAATGAGCCGGACGACACGATCCTTGCCTGGCTTCCACTCATAGACGCGCACGCTCGCGACCCGCGCAATTTCGTACGCAAGGCGGTGAACTGGGCGCTGCGAAACATCGGCAAACGCAACCTGCATTGCCATGCTCGCGCATGCACAGTCGCGGAACGACTTGCCGCATCCGACGACCGGACCGCGCGCTGGATCGGCAAGGACACCGTCCGGGAACTCAAAAGCGAGAAGGTCATCGCGAGGCTCGAGCGAAAGTCGGCAACGCGATAATCGCTGTAAAAGACAGCGAGCGGATGATGGTATCCGCCCGCCGTCCTTCCCCCCACTATTTCTGGATGCAGGTATCGACCGTATCCTTGGTGCACTCATCGAGGCCGGTGAAGACTGGATCCGGGACCGTCTTGCCGGCGATCAGGTCCATCATCACTGACGGTGCCTTGTAGCCCATTTCGAACGGCCGCTGGCCGACAAGAGCGGTGACGAGACCTTCCTTGGCGATCGCGACTTCATCACCGATCGTGTCGGCCGCACCGATCACGAACTCGTTCTTGCCGATCTTTTCGGCCATCGGCTTGAACAGGTCGCGATAGGGCTGCGGCGCGCCGAACAGCGGCCAGCCGCCCATAATCCCGAAAGCATCGAGATCGGGGTTTGCCTGGAGAATGTCGGTCATGGCCTGAACGCCTTTGGCGCCATCGTCGTTCGTGAAGACCGGGCAACCGGCAACTTCGGTCCACCCGCCCTCGCCTTTCAGCGCGGTCAGGCCTTTCTGGCCGGTCAGGGTGTCACGCATCCCCTGCGCGCGCCGCAGAATGTTGTCGGCACCCGGGTTGCCTTCGATCGTGCAGATCTTGCCGCCCTGCGGCTTGGCCTTCTTGATGTACTCGCCGATGCGCGCGCCCATCAGATAGTTATCGGTGCCGAGATAGGTCTTGCGCAGTGCTGAATCTTCCGCCGCAAGGTCGGCGTCGAGCGTCATCACGGGAACCTTGGGATTTGCCGTCTTCAGCGTCTGAGCGATCAGTTTGGCGTTCGACGGAGAAATGGCGATGGCCACCGTTTCCGCCTTGCCCAACACGTCCTGAACGATTTGCGCTTCGCCGGCTTCATCCGAAGTCGATGCAGGGCCAGTGTAGAAGCACTCGTATTCGGAGCTGGCGTTTTCCTTGTTCCACTTCTGGCAGCCTTGGTTGATTGCCTCGAAGAACGGGTTGTCGAGGCCTTTCACAACGATGACCAACTGTTTCTTGGCCGCCAGCGCCTGTCCCGCCGTCAGCGCCAGCACCGCGGCTGTAAGCAATAATGCCTTCCTCATAGCTTCCTCCCATTGAAAAAATGGCGGACGCCATCGTCCGCCACATGATCAACCCGGATACCAGACGATGCGAGGATCCTCCTCCAAACGCACATACCCCCAGGCCGAGTCGATTAGCATTTCCAGATCGTAGACGGGCCGCCATTCGAGCAGGTATTTCGCCTTGCTGTTGTCCATCCAGTTGGAATGGAACTGGCTCGGTATATCGACCGCACCGAGGCCGCGCGTCCGCGAAAGGTGGGCGGCAACCTCGCCGTAGTCGACAGGTCGGTCCATGCAGATGTTGAACAGCTGACCTCGCGCGCGCGGATTGTCGAGCGACGCGAGGATCGCCGAAACCAGATCGTCAACGTGAACGAAATTGCGCTTCAGCGGCCTGCCGTCGGCATCGCGCAACAACGGCACCGTCCGCTCCCGCTGATAGCGCTCCGCATCAGCCCGCGGCACGAGTGTCTTCCAGTCCGGCCCGCCGAAAACATCGTCGCCGAACGACAAGGTGAACTTGAAGTCGTCCTTCTCCATGATCCAGGGCGCGCGCAAGCAGCAGCCGTTTATGCCATACTGTATCTGGAACTGCTCCAGCATCACCTCTTCCAGCACCTTCGACAGCGCATAGCAGCCGGGATAGGCCTGGTGAGGCGTAGCCTCTGTGATTGGCGCTTCATGGCGATAGAAAAAGTGCCCTATCCCTGCATCGCCGCCGATAAGAATGAATTGGCGCGCAGTAGCGCTCGTCCTGAAGCCCTCGAGCAGCCAGAAAAGTCCCTTGACGGTGACGTCCATGACATCTTCAGGCGTTTCCTTGCATGTCGCGAGATGCACGACATGCGTGACGCCGGCAAGCGCATTCGACACGGCCCCTCGATCGCTGATTGAGCCTCGCACAGCTTCGACGCGCTCGTTTTCCGGGCACAAGCGATTATGACAAAGCGCGCGAATGCGCGCCTTGGAAAATCGCGGATCGTCGAGCAGCCCCCCGATGAAGCGCTGCCCGACCTTGCCCGTTGCACCGGTGACAAGGATCAGCATGCTCTCCTCCGTTAACAGCTAATATACAGAGACCTCCGCGCGTCAATCGAATTGTAGTATGAAACGAGTAATTGTAACAAAGACGGTAAATTAGCAGCATCCGATTGACGGTTTCGCACGGTTCTGGGTAAATGTTGTAAGCGCTCGCAGGGAGGAAACTGGCGAGCGAATCAGCGGCCCCAAGAAAGGGTCGCGCTTTGGGAGGCTAGACGGCTGGTGGCAGTTCTTGAGCTCGCCAACATCTCCAAACATTTCGGCGCCATACAGGCGGTCAACGACGTTTCGTTTTTACTGGAAGCGGGAGAAGTCGTCGGATTGATGGGCGATAACGGCGCCGGCAAATCGACGCTCGTGAAAATGATCGCGGGCAATTTCCGTCCGAGCCATGGAACGATGCGGCTCGACGGCAACGACCTCATTCTGCATCGACCAGTCGAGGCCCGGCAGCGGGGCATCGAGATCGTCCACCAGGACCTGGCGCTCTGCAACAATCTGACGGCCGCAGCGAACGTGTTCCTCGGCCGCGAGATGCGCCGTGGTTACGGCCCCATGCGCATTCTCGATTACAAGACGATGTACAAGCGCGCCGGCGAAATCTTCAAGGAACTGAAATCGGAGACGCGGCCGCGAGATCTGGTGAAGCAGATGTCGGGTGGTCAGCGCCAGGCCGTCGCAATCGCTCGCACCATGCTGGCGGAAGCGAAGCTCGTGCTCATGGACGAGCCTACCGCCGCCATCTCGGTTCGCCAGGTTGCCGAGGTTCTTGCTCACATCCGTCAACTGCGCGATCGCGGCATCGCGGTCATTCTCATCAGCCACCGCATGCCTGACGTTTTCTCGGTCGCCGATCGGGTGATCGTCATGCGGCGCGGGCGCAAGGTTGCCGACAAGCCGATAACGGCGAGTTCGCCGGAGGAAGTCACCGGGCTCATAACAGGCGCAATCGAACAGGTGTGACTGGCAGCCGCTCCCTAACGTAAGTGAAGGTCGACCATGGCAATAACCCTCGATCAGACGATAGCGCAAAGGCAGCGCAACTGGTTCTCGTCCGTGTTCGCGAGCCAGACCTTCTGGGTCCTCGTCGCCGTCATCATCGCCTGCATCTTCCTGTCCTTCGCCACGAGCTCCTTCGCCACCCCCACCAATCTCTACAACATCACCCGCAACGTCACCTTTGTCGCCATCATTGCTCTCGGCATGACGCTGGTCATCATCACCGGAGGCATCGATCTGTCCGTTGGGTCGGTTCTTTGCCTCTGCAGTATGGTGTTGGCGGTTACGATGCATGCCGGCTATGGGATCGGGACCGGCATTGCGGCCTCGATCGGCACGGCGCTGGTGGTCGGCGCCTTCAACGGCCTGTTGATTGCCTATCTCGGATTCCCGCCGTTCGTCGTCACCCTTGGCATGCTGTCAATTGCCCGCAGCCTCGCAATGGTGGCCTCCAACAATACCGTCGTCTTCCAGTTCGGCCCGGATCACGACAAGCTGCTAGCGCTTGGCGGCGGCGCATGGCTCGGCATCGCCAATCCGGTCCTTTACATGGCCGTGCTGGCGCTGCTGACCGGCTTCGTGCTGCGCTGGACGCGCTTCGGCCGTTATGTCTTCGCGATTGGTGGAAACGAGCATGCAGCCACGCTGACGGGCGTGCCTGTCAGGAAGATCAAAGTCGCGGTCTATATGATCTCGGCTCTATCAGCCGGTGTCGCCGGCATCATCCAGACCGGATGGCTGGGTGCCGTAACCACGAACATCGGTGCAGGGATGGAACTGCAGGTCATCGCCGCAGCCGTCATCGGCGGCGCCAATCTTGCAGGTGGCGTCGGCACCGCCTTCGGCGCCATTGTCGGCGCCGCGTTGATCGAGGTCATCCGCAACAGCCTCGGCCTGCTCGGCATCAACGCCTTCTGGCAGGGCACCTTCATCGGCGGCGCGATCGTTCTCGCGGTTCTGTTTGACCGGCTCAGGAACCTGCGGCAGAGCGACTAGCAACTGCCGCGGCTCTCGTATCAGTCCTCGTTCGACTTCGCGTTGTCGAGGATCATGTAATCGAGCGGCAACTGCGTCGAATACTTGATCTGCTCCATCGCGAAGGCGGAAGACACGTCGCGAATCTCGATCTTTGCGATCATCCGCTTGTAGAAGGCGTCATAGGCGGCAATGTCAGGCACGACCACCCGCAGAAGGTAGTCCACGTCGCCGCTCATGCGATAGAACTCGACCACCTCGGGAAAATCGGCAACGACTTCCGAAAAACGCCGCAGCCACTCGATCGAGTGTGTTGCGGTGCGGATCGAGACAAAAACCGTGACCTTTGTGTTGACCTTTTCCGGGTCAAGGATGGCGACGCGGCGCTTGATCACGCCATCCTCTTCCATCTTCTGGATGCGCCGCCAGCAGGGTGTCGTGGACAGCCCGACCTTCTTGGCGAGATCGGCAACAGCCAAAGTCGAATCCTCCTGCAACAGGCGCAGGATTTTGCGGTCGAGACGGTCCATACGGAAAAGCCCTTTCGAATTTATTTTCTTTGTATAGCGTGATTCCGGCAGTTTAAAAGAATTTTGTTTCAGCGCAGCAATGAGGCAACCCGCTCTCGCAGCACAGGCAACAACTCCGTCTCGAACCACGGGTTGCGCTTGATCCATCCGGTATTGCGCCAGCTCGGATGAGGCAGCGGCAAGATGCCAGGCATGCGGACCTTCGACAGCGTCGTTCGCCAGGCTCGCACCGTCTCCGTCATATTCTCGCTGCGCTCCGCGCCCATGTGCCACGCCTGCGCATATTGGCCGACTGCAAGGACAAGCTCGATCTGCGGCATAGCCGATATGACCCTGCTCCGCCAATGCGGCGCACATTCACGCCGCGGCGGCAGGTCGCTTCCCTTCGAGTCATAGCCGGGAAAACAGAAGCCCATCGGCACGATGGCGAAACAGTCGGGGTCGTAGAACGTCTCCCGATCCACCCTCAGCCAGTCGCGCAACCGGTCGCCGGATGCATCATTGAAGGGAATGCCGCTCTCATGAACCTTGAGGCCGGGCGCCTGCCCCGCGATCAGGATCCTCGCCTTCGACGACATCACTGCAACCGGCCGCGGCTCGTGCGGCAGACGAGCGTTCGCACCGCCAAGCGGCGTGTCACGACAGATGCGGCACGCCCCAATCTCCTGCCGAAGACTATCGAGCGCCGCGTCGTCCGGCGCACCTCTTGCAATCACCATCCGAGCAACCCCAGGACACCTCGTGCAACTGGTCGCGGCGCATGGTCGCGTACGCTTCGCGGCATCTCGAAGGTGCCCGCCCAGAGCCCGACCTTCTGCGCCCTCGCCCGCGCCTCCTCGTCACCATACGCTCCGTAGGATACCGCCATGCCCTTGCGCACCATCGTGGCGTTGAGATCCGCCCCGCCAGCATGGCAGACCACCAGCAGGCGATCGAAACGGTCCCGTTCGGTTCCCCTGCACTGCGTATCGGCGGCCCTGACAAGGGCTTGCAACGCCTGCTTCGCCTCCCGCCCGCACGCCCATTCGCTGCCCGCACGCTCGCATGTCTGGCTGAGCTCGGGCGCGTCGATACCGTATAGCCGCATCCGATCGCCGCCTATGTTCAGGCTGTCGCCGTCAGCCGCATGAAACTGGCCGGCATAGACCGTTGCCGCGTCATCATTCAGCTTGGCTGCAATCAGCCACAGGAATGCCAGCAGAGCCAGCGCCGTCACGCCGTCGCGCATCACCCGCAAACCGCGCGTCACGCTTTCGCCTCCTTAAAAAACAAATCCTTGGCAAAGATGGCTAACACCATCTTAAGGATTGCGCTTTAGGGTTTAGACAACCGCGGATCAAGTTTCAACGTGCACAATGGGTACTGGCGTTAGCACATCGGCCGACAAGAACATCGTCGACAAGTCACGCAGCCACCGCAACAAGCCAGTGTCGAAGGCTGTGCGGCTGACGCGAGAGCGCCTCCAGTCGAGCCACGCCGCAAGCGGTAACTTCGATCGCGACGTGCTGGCAATGTATATCAATACGGTCCTGCAGGGCGCGTCGATCGTCCCGCTCTTCGTCATGATCATCGCCGCCCTCGGCGTCTACTTCACCGAAAACACCCAAATCTTTCTGTGGGCGCTTCTGACCCTCACGGCCCATGCGACCAACGTATTTCTGGCGCGCCGCGCCCGAGGCCAGGAGATCAACGCGACGACGGCCCGCAAATGGCGCCGCCTTCTCCTGTTTGGACAATTCATGGTCGGCTGCTGCTGGGCGGTGTTTGCCCTGCAGGACTGCACGGCATGCGAACCCTCGAGTTTCCTGCTCTACAAGGGGGCCACGCTGCTGATCGCGCTCTCGATCACTGCGATGTCGAACTTCATGCTGACGCCGTCGGTGCTCATCACCTTCGCGCCGGTCGTCCTCGGACTGATCGCCCAAGCCGGCCTTTCCCGTGGAATCCTCGAGATCAGCCTGACGGCCGTCTTCACCACGACGGTTATCCTCTTCAACTACATCAGCGACCGGCTGTTCCAGTCCAACCTCAGGATCCTCGCCTATCAGGCCGAGAAGGACGACCTGATCGCCGAGTTGGAAGTCGCAAAGTCGATGTCCGATGAGGCCCGCCGCCGTGCGGAAGAAGCAAACCTCGCAAAGTCGCGCTTCCTTGCATCCATGTCGCACGAATTGCGCACGCCTCTCAATGCGATCCTCGGCTTCTCGGAAGTCATGTCCGCCGAGGTGATGGGGCCGCTGAACAACGCCACCTACAAGGAATACACCAGCGACATTCACCGCTCGGGCGAGCACCTGCTGAACCTCATCAACGAGATCCTAGACCTCTCGCGCATCGAGGCCGGAAAATACGAGCTGAGCGAGGAAGCCGTCTCGCTGCTGAACATCTCGGAAGATTGCATCGGCATGGTGCAGCTACGCGCACGCGGCAAGAACATCACCATCTCGCCGCAGTTCGAGGCCGAATTGCCGGCCGTTTGGGCGGATGAGAAATCACTGCGTCAGGTCGTCCTCAATCTGCTGTCCAATGCCGTGAAGTTCACCCCGCAAGGCGGCGAAATCCGCGTCAAGGTCGGCTGGACCGCCGGCGGGGGCCAATACATCTCCATCAAGGACAATGGCCCCGGGATTCCTGAAGAAGAGATCCCCGTGGTTCTCTCGGCCTTCGGCCAGGGGTCGATCGCGATCAAGAGCGCCGAACAAGGCACCGGCCTCGGCCTGCCGATCGTTCAGGCGATCCTCGCCAAGCACGACGGCCAGTTCATCCTCAAATCGAAGCTGCGCGAAGGCACCGAAGTCATCGCCATCCTGCCCGCCAAACGCGTGCTCCAGACTGTCCCGGCGGTCGAAGATGCGCCGTCGGTCTCCCGCAAGCGCCGGAGTTTTGCTTGACCGTCTGGTCGACCACAGGCGCCTCTATCCAAACAGCAGATGCTTGCCGATCGTGAACAGCAGGAACACGCCGCACGCAACGATCATGCAGACGACGGCGAAGGAGCCGAGATCCTTGGCGTGCTTTCCGACCATGGAAATCTCCGGCGAAATCCTATCGATGACTTCCTCGATCGCCGTGTTCAGGGCCTCGACGGCAAAGAGGGCAAGAAATAGCACGACGGCAATCATCAGCTCGGCAAGCGTTGCCCCGACGACGATCAGGAGGATCAGTGAAAACGCGAAGAACAGCAGTTCTTGCCGGAATGCAGCCTCCCTGATCAACCGCCTGAAGCCGCCCAGCGAGTAGCCGGCGGCTGCAAAAAAGTGGCTGATGCCGGTGAGTTTTGTCACGGCAGGTTTCATCAAGTGCCCTCGTTGTCCGTCAATGGCGGCCTTGTCGCCGCCAGTCAGAAATTGCGAATACCGGTTCGCGGTCGCCGCGGCAAGGGCTCCGTCATCAACCTGTCACAAACCTGAAGGTCAGTGCTTGTTGGTGACGCCTGCCTGCGAAAACGTCGCCATGCCGGAATGGCAGGCCGCCGCCGCCTTGACGATCCCGGCCGCAAGGGCCGCCCCCGTCCCCTCGCCGAGCCGCATGCCGAGCGCCAGAAGCGGCGTCTTGCCAAGCATTTCGATTGCCCGCAAATGGCCCGGCTCGCCGGAGACGTGGCCGATCAGGCAGTGATCGAGCGCCGAAGGATTGGCAGCCTTGAGGATGGCGCCGGCTGCCGTTGCGACGTAGCCGTCGATCAATACCGGAATCTTCTCGACACGCGCGGCAAGGATCGCTCCCGCCATCGCCGCGATCTCACGACCGCCGAGGCGGCGCATGATCTCGAGCGGATCGTCCAGATGATCGCTGTGGAGCGCAACGGCCCGCTCAACGGCTGCGATCTTGCGCTCCAGCATCTCGCCTTCGGAACCCGTGCCCGGACCAACCCAATCGCGCGCAGTGCCGCCGTAAAGGGCGTAGTTAATCGCCGCTGCGATCGTGGTGTTGCCGATTCCCATCTCACCGATGCAGAGAAGATCGGTACCGCCAGCGATCGCTTCCATGCCGAAGGCCATGGTCGCCGCACAGTCACGCTCGGACAAAGCAGGCTCTTCGGTAATGTCGCCGGTCGGATAGTCGAGCGCCAGATCGAAGACTTTCAGCCCGAGGTCATAGGCGACGCAAATCTGATTGATCGCAGCGCCGCCGGCCGCAAAATTCTCGACCATCTGCTGCGTGACGGCAGGCGGAAACGGCGTGATGCCCTGCCTAGTCACGCCATGGTTGCCGGCGAAGATCGCCACCAGCGGCCGATTCACTGCAGGCGCCCTGCCCGTCCAGGCGGCGAGCCAGAATGCAATTTCCTCAAGCCGTCCGAGCGCACCGGGCGGCTTCGTCAACTGCGCATCGCGCTCGCGCGCGGCAGCAAGTGCCCTGGCATCCGGTCCCGGCAGATCGCGCAAAAGTGCCCGAAAATCGTCGAACGGCAGGCCTGAAACGCTCATGAATGCGGCTTCCTTGTCTTGGTCGGTAACTTGTCTTTTCGCTGCAAATCAGCTTCTTTCGTCGCAACTCTCTTAAAGGCAGGCGCCGAGGCGAACAACACCTAAAGCGCTGCATATGGTCGCGGGGTCGGGGTCAGAATGAATATCGGAAACTATGCGGCCGACCTTGCTCGTGCGGTTGCCTTCCTCAGCCGTATTCCGATGCCGTCTTTTGCCTTCGCCGACTTTAACGGCAAGCTTGACCGCGCCTCCCGCGCCTTCCCCGCGGCGGGCATTGTCATCGCACTGCTGCCTGCGCTCGTCTTGCTGGTCATGCTTGGCCTACGCGCCGACCGGCTGATGTCGGCCTTCGCCGCGCTTGCCGTCCAGGCGGCATTGACCGGCGCGCTGCACGAGGATGGCCTCGCCGACTGCGCCGATGGCCTCGGCGGCGGGCGCCACCGCGATCACGCGCTTTCGATCATGAAGGACAGCCGCATCGGGACCTACGGCGCGATCTCCTTGATTCTGTCGTTTGCGCTTCGCGCGGCGGGACTCGCCGCTGTCGCACGAGAAGCCCCGCCCATGGCTGCAGCCCTTGCCATTCCGGCGATCGCCTGTATCAGCCGCGCCGCGCTCGTTTGGCACTGGCATCGGCTGCCGGCAGCAAAACCCGATGGTGTGGCGGCCGCCGCGGGACAGCCGGGCGAAGGTGCGATGCACATGGCGCTCGCCACAGCCTGCCTTTTCGCGGCCCTGCTGCTCTGGCCGAGCCTTGGCCTCCTGCCCCTCGTCTGCGCCCTTCTCGCCTGCGGTTTATCCGCCATGGTCTTCACGCGCATCGTCCGTCGCAAACTCACGGGACACACCGGCGACACGCTTGGGGCTACCCAGCAGATTTCGGAGATCGCCGCCTTCTGCGCCCTTGCCATGGCTTTCTGAAATCTCGATATAGATTGCATGCAAACACCTTGCATCCACGTCTGCTCAATTGATCCGGAAACCGCCCTGTGCACGGGTTGCGGTCGCACGCTTCCGGAGATCGGCGGTTGGATGTCCTTTTCCGACGAAGAGCGCCGGCGTCTGATGACATTGTTGCCCGCGCGGCTTGCCGCATGCGGACTGACGACCCCATCGAAGCCGACTCAGCAGGCCATAGCGGAGCAGCGTGCATGAACCGTCTGACGATCGTCCTTGCGGTCCTTGGCCTCGGTCTCGCAGTCCTCTTATTCAGCGGCGACACGACCCGCGTCTTCGGCATGCGAACCGATGATTTCGGCCGCTTTGTCTATCTGCTTCCTATTGCACTAATGCTGGCCGCCGGCATCTGGGCGAGGCGCACGAGCGCGAGCGAGACACTGCGCAACCTCATGATCTGGCTCGTGCTGATCCTCGCTCTTGCGACCGTGTATCTGTATCGCCAGGAAGCGCTTGGCGTCGGTAACCGCCTGCTGGCCGGCCTCGTGCCGGGGCGTGCCGTTGTCGTGACAACCAGCGAGGGCGGTCAGGAGGTGATCCTTCACAAAGTCCTGAACGGCCACTACGAAGCCTATGTCACGGTCAACGGCCAGAGCATTTCCATGCTGGTCGATACCGGCGCCAGCATGATCGCGCTGTCCCGCGAGGATGCGAAGCGAGTTGGCATCATCCCGGAAAATCTCGATTATTCGATGAGCGTAATGACTGCCAACGGCCGCGCCCGCGCAGCTCGCGTGACGCTTGCCGAGGTCGCGATCGGCCCGATCGTTCGTCACAACGTCCCGGCCAGCGTCGCTGAGGACGGCAAGCTCGACCAGAGCCTGCTCGGCATGAGCTTCCTCTCCACCCTCGGCTCCCTCCAGATCCAGACGGACGAACTGCGGATGCGAGACTAATGGCCTCGGTCTAGCTCCGCAGCCTGTATCCCGTCTTGAAGATCCAGCCCAGGCTACCGAGGCAAATCAGCAGGAAGAGCGAGATCATCCCGAGGCTGACCAGCGGATTGACGTCGGCAATGCCGAAGAAGCTCCAGCGGAAACCACTGACAAGGTAGAGCACCGGATTGAAGTGGCTTACCGCCTGCCAGAACGGCGGCAGCATGTTGATCGAATAGAAACTGCCGCCAAGAAACGTCAGGGGCGGCACGACCAGCATGGGGATCAGGTTCAACTGTTCGAAGTTGGCGGCCCAGATGCCGATCATGAATCCGAAAAGGCTAAAGGTGATCGCCGTCAGCAGGAAGAACAGAACCATCATGACAGGATGCTGGATCCTGATATCCACGAATAGATTCGCCGTAAGCAGGATGATCACCCCGATCATCAGTCCCTTCGTCGCCGCCGCACCGACGTAGCCAAGCAGGATCTCGCTCATGGCCACCGGGGCCGACAAGACCTCGTAGATCGTGCCGGTAAACTTCGGAAAGTAGATGCCGAACGACCCGTTGCTGATGCATTGGCCAAGCAGCGTCAGCATGATCAGGCCGGGCGTGATGAACGCGCCGTAGGATACCCCCTCCACTTCCTGGATTCGCGAGCCGATCGCCGCGCCGAAAACGATGAAATAGAGCGACGTCGAGATCACCGGCGACACGACGCTTTGCAGAAGCGTCCGGCGCGTGCGCGCCATTTCGAAGAAATAGATGGACTTGATGGCTTCGACGTTCATTTCGATCCTCCCACGAGCGCCACGAAGATGTCTTCCAGCGAGCTCTGCTGCGTCGAAAGATCCTTGAAGTGAATGTTGTGCTCGCTGAGCCGGGTCAGCAACGTGGCAACGCTTTCCTGTTCTTTCTCTGCATCGAAATCGTAGATCAGGCGGGTGCCGCCTGCGACGAGCGAGAGGCCGTTGCCGGCAAACCGATCCGGCAACGCCTGCAATGGCTCGGTCAATTCGAGAATGAGCTGCTTGCGGCCAAGCTTGGCCATCAGCGCCGTCTTGTCTTCCACCAAAAGCAGCTCCCCGCCGTTGATGACGCCGACACGATCGGCAATCTCTTCCGCCTCTTCGATGTAGTGTGTCGTCAGGATGATCGTGACGCCTGAGCGTCGCAGCTTCTCCACGACGTGCCACATGTCCTTGCGCAGCGTCACATCCACGCCCGCGGTCGGCTCGTCGAGGAAGAGGATTTGCGGTTCATGCGACAGTGCCTTGGCAATGAGCACGCGCCGCTTCATGCCACCGGACAGCTGCCGCAGCATATTGTCTTTCTTGTCCCACAGCGACAGATCGCGGAGCACCTTATCGATATGCCCGGGATTGGGCCGCTTGCCGTGCAGCCCGCGGGAGAAGCTGACGGTATTCCACACGGTCTCGAACTGGTCCGTGGTAAGTTCCTGGGGAACAAGGCCAATCATCGAGCGCGTCGCCCGGAACTCCTTCACCACGTCATGGCCATCGACCGTGACCGTGCCACCGGTCGGATTCGTGATACCGCAGACGATTGAGATCATAGTTGTCTTGCCCGCCCCGTTCGGCCCGAGCAAGGCTAAAATCTCCCCCCTCTCGACATCGAGATCAATGCCCCTGAGCGCTTGAAATCCGTTGGCGTAGGTCTTGGTGAGATTTCGGATGGAAATGATGGGGGCCATGAACTCTTCTGACATCTGCGGCGGGAGTTGCTGGGGCGCTATATATCCGCTTTGAGTAGTTTTGACATCCCAACACAGGTGAACAGAGTATTCACTTGCGTGAAAAGGCGCGCGGGAAGAAAAGATCCTTCGCGCCTTCAGCGAACCCCAAAGCAGCAGATGTCATCAGACGGTGATATTTCTGATCCATAAAGACGGCGAGGCAGGCAAGCGCTCTCCGTCCCGCCGCACCCCTTGCGGAGCCGCCGTCCGAGCGATCTCGTTACGCTCCTTTGCTTCCTCGACATACAGTAGAGTGTATTACCTATGATGACATGAGATGACAGGATCCGGCTGGGCGGCCGTCGCCCGCGCCGCGTTCGCATTGGGGGCCGGCTCTCGGGCCGGCCTTTCCTTTTCAATCGCAGTAGACCCTACCGCTCTGGCGTGCGCGCAGATCGAAGTGAAAATGGTTCCAATGCTCTGGATTGCTGCCCGGTCCGAGCACCGTGTTGAAGTACTTGCAGCTGTCGCTGCGCACGGCCTGCAGCAGCCTGCCCTCCCGGAAAGAGAACAACCCTTTCTTGCGCACGTCGATCGCGTGACCGCTCTTCAGGACAAACTTGCCGACATCGATTGCGTTGCCGTGAGCGTGCTCGGACATCGGATTGTAGCGCTGCCGGCTGTTGTTCATGCGGCGGCAGCTATATCCGCCGAGGGGCTGGATGGTCTTGATACCGGACCAGTAGCGAAAGCGGGCGGAAGGCGCGAGCTCGTTCTTGACCCATTTGGCGAAGGCGAGCGTCACCTGGCAATTCAGCGTCACCGCCGGCCGGACGCCGATATTGCCTGACAGGCCCTGCAATGAGATCGGGTACGGCACCTGGCAGGCCGGCCCGTTTGAGATCGGCGGCTTCTCGGTATAGACGACACCCATCCGCTTCAACTCACGGCGACAGGCAAGCTCCGAGGCTGGCATTACGCTCGGATCAGCGGGCGCGACCGGTTCGCTCATCATCGGCGCGGTCGGGTTGTTCGGTCGCAACATGGCGACCTCGTTCTCTTCGGGCACGCGCGCCGGCGCAACCACCCGCCTTCCGTCATTCCAGACAGGTGCGTTACCCATCTGCGCCTGCGCCGCGGGCGCAGGGATCCGCGCGCTGTTAAGCTGGGTCGGATTTTCGGTGCCGATGCCATCGACAACGGGCTGGTCGGACTGGCCCTCGGCGATCTGCTGCTGTTGCTCCTCTGCCAGACCGACGACAGGCTCCGCCCCCAGTTCAGCATCCATATTGACGCCACCGGTAGGCACGGAAAGTGGCTGCGTTCCGCCCCAGGTCGAAGGCTGGTTTCGAAGTGAGCCGGCAGCGCCCTGCGCGCCCGCCATCGCCTCGTCGCTGTCGATCATTGGCAGTCGCCCGGGCTGCGCGGATGCTCGTAGCGTCTGGCTGCCACTGCGGCTCTCACCTGTTCCAGCAAGATTGGGGGTGTTGAGATAATCCACCGATCCTGCGGCATCGCTGACAGGCGCGTTTGCGGCCGGATAGGCCTGCTCGCTCGGCGCTGTCTGCATTTGCGGCACAGGTGCGCGGCGGCTTGCCGGAGAGATCGATCCCACCCGTGTTCCATTGTCCACCTCGCCGGGCGGAATAAGGCCATCGGTGGAACACGTCACCAGGGCTGTCGATAGCAGCACGGGCAATACGTATTGCCGAAGAATGGGAACAAACGCCATACTCTCATCGCTTCCGAGGAACGGCAGGGATCTAAAACTTGAGCCGAAATTTAACGATGAACGGTGAACGAAAGCTTACCCGGATCGCGACTGCCGCCCCCAACTCCCGAAACCGAGCCCGGACAGCACCTATCCAGGCCAAGGACAAGACGCTGGCCCGACACGCAGCTGTCACAATTTGGACATAGCCGCCCTCGACAACACAAGTTGCCGCATGCTGTACAAAAACGAAATCTTAAGTCATTCCAACGATTGTAAGATTGAGCCATCCAACGTCGGACCGGGTATGAGTTTCTTCGCTGCTTTCGTCAAAATCGCAGACCCGATGGCGTCATCCCGAGGTAGCAGCGAGGCTGCCGTGGCGGCGCTGGAACGCCAACTCGCGGACAAGGAGCGGCAGCTCGAACAGCAGGCGGTCGCCCTCGCGCACAGCCGGAAGATATTCGATCGCTCGTCCGAGGCCGCACGGATTGGCGTATGGGAATGCAGCCTACCCGACAATCAGCTTGTCTGGACCAAGATGGTCTACGATCTCTTCGACCTGCCACATGAGGCGAATCTCGACCGCGCCGAGATCCTGAAATGCTACTCTAGAGAATCGCTTTCCGAGCTTATTCGTCTCCGCGGCCGAGCGATCGAGGAGCGGACCGGATTTACGCTCGATGCCGAGATCCTCACGCCCAAGGGCCATACGCGTTGGATTCGCATCACCGCGACCGTTGAGTGTGAAGACGATGTCCCCGTCCGGATCTTCGGCATGAAACTCGACATCACGGCTGAAAAGATGATGTACGATCAGATCCGCTATCTGGCGGAATTCGACATCCTGACCGGCCTGCCGAACCGCGCGCAGTTTCAGACCGCGCTGCAGCGCCTGCCTCTGCGCTCCGTTGGCGGCAATGCCGCTGCCCTGCTTCTGATCGACCTCGACGGCTTCAAGGGCATTAACGACACCTTCGGCCACCAGGCGGGCGACGATTGCCTCAAGGAAACGGCAGAACGGTTGCTCGCAGCGTGCGCGGGGGCAGACCTCGTGGCACGGATTGGCGGCGATGAGTTCGCGGTTCTCGTCAGCGGCTACGACAGTGTCGAAAGCGTCGCCGCGCTCGCCGGGACAGTCGTTCGGCGCCTCAGCCGCTCTATCGAACGGAACGGCGCCAAAATGGATGTCGGCGCATCCGTCGGGGTTGCCTTCCACGACGCATCGCTGCGTTCTGACATCTTCGTTTGCGCCGACGCCGCGCTCTACAAGGCGAAAAGCGACGGCAAGAACCGCTTCCAGGTCCACCAGGCTCCCGCCTGCATCGACAATCCAAAGATGGACGCCGCCTAACCTCTCCCACGCATTGACCGAGCAACGTGCCTTCTGAAACGCTGGCGACGGATGCACGCATCTGGACTATACTACAGGCTGACTGCGGTCATCGGCAACGTGCGTCAGGAGTGACATATGGCAGACAGCAGATCCCCGGTCGCCCCAGGCGCACGCGACCTTGCAATATTGATCGGCCGGCTGCTTCTCGCCTGGATTTTCCTGCATGAAGGCGTCTCGCTGGCGTTGAATTTTTCAGGCGCCGTCGAGATGGCCGCGCAATTCGGCTTGAGCGTTCCCCTGCTTGTGGCAACGATCGCACTCCAGATCGGCGCCGGCCTATCTATTGCGGGCGGGCTCTTGACCCGCTTCGGCGCAGCCGCCCTGGGCCTGTTTTGCGTCGCAACCGCCACGCTCTACCACACGAACTTCAGCGACCAGAACGAACTCCTTCATTTCGAGAAGGACCTGGCCATTGCTGGTGGGATGTTCGTGCTCGCCGCGGCGGGAGCCGGCGCTCTCTCGATCGATCACTGGCTGAGAAGCCGCGGGCAGTAGCGCCGGTCGAACTAAAAAATCTGAACACCTACCCTCGTCGCCGATCCGTCGCGAAGATTATTGCGCGAAGTCACCATGCGGTCACGCAGCATCGCACCGCTCTCCCCGATAGGCTCTCACGATCGCCTCGACCGCCTCCACCGCCTGGGCAGTGTTCGTCTGGTAGTTCGTGACTGACAGCCGCAAGACCTGCCTGCCGCGCCATATCGCGCCACCGGCAAACAGGGCGCCTTCCCGCTGCAAGGCACCGATCGTTCGCTTGGTCAGCTCGTCGGCCTGCTCGGCCGGCCAGTCCGCTCCGAAGCGCACTATCACTTGGTTGAGCAGCACATCGTTGGCGATCGCAATTCCCGGCTCTTTGGCAAGCGCCTGCGCTATGGATGCCGCGACGTCACTGGCGCCATCAACCAAGGCCTCGATGCCCTGGCGTCCGAGATGCCTGATCATCGCCCACGTGGCAAAGCCACGCGCGCGCCGCGACAGCTCCGGCACATAGTGCGAGGGATCGCGCTCGCCTTCGCTGGCAAGCGGCAGATAGCTCGCCGATATGGTCATGGCCCGCCGATGCGCGACTTCGTCGCGAACGATTGCATAGCCGCAATCGTATGGCGTCTGCAGCCACTTGTGCCCGTCCGTCGCCCAGCTGTCCGCCTGCTCCACGCCTGAAGTGAGATGACGGCGCCGTGCCGATACCTGCGCCCAGAGGCCGAACGCCCCGTCGACATGCACCCATGCGCCTTTCGATTTGGCGATCGGGATCAACCTGCCGAAATCATCGCAGGCACCCGTATTGATCTGCCCGGCCTGGAGGATCGCTATGCGCGGGCCAGAGACATCAGCAACGGCCTGTTCGAACCCTGCCGGCACGATACGCCCCTGATCATCGGTCGGGACCCGTATCACGCGGTCGTGGCCGAGACCGAGAAACTGCAAGGCAGAAAATACCGTCGTATGCGCATCATCGCCGATCAGCACTGAAATGGGCGGCGCTCCGAACAGCCCGTTGGCGTCGGCATCCCAGCCGGCGCGCAACAGCACCTCGCCTCGGGCCGCCGCCAGGCAAGTGAAATTCGCGACGGTTGCGCCGGTAACGAAACCAACTGAGGCCTCTAAGGGGAGTCCGAGCAGCTGAAGCAGCCAGCGCCCGCCCACTGTTTCAACGGCCGCGGCCGAAGGCGATACCGTATGGTTGCCGGCATTCTGTCCCCACGCACTGGTAAGGAAGTCAGCCGCTACCCCCATTGGGTGAGAGCCACCGATGACCCAGCCGAAGAAGCGAGGGCCGGTCATCAAATGCAGTCCGGGCTCGGCCGTTGTTACTAGCTCGTCAAGCACGTCGACAAGTGGCGATGGCTGTTCCGGCAGCGGAGCGGCGAAAGCCTCCAGCGAGCCGGCGTAATCCCGCAACGGATGATGGGGCCGACTATCGATCGTGTC
Source organism: Rhizobium sp. RHZ02 (assembly GCF_014851575.1). NCBI lineage: Bacteria > Pseudomonadati > Pseudomonadota > Alphaproteobacteria > Hyphomicrobiales > Rhizobiaceae > Rhizobium > Rhizobium sp. RHZ02. The sequence goes on along the minus strand of NZ_JACUZX010000009.1, from coordinate 43,648 downwards.
GCGAAAGCGCGCGGCATGGTCGGCAGCGATTGAGAACAATTCCTTCGTGCCCATGCGTCCGCCCCCCCAACATCAGGCAGTTGAGCCTGCGATGGCGGAGAATAGCCTGAACTCAGTGCCGGAGCCAGCCAAACGGCTCAACCCACCGACGGAACGCTTTCAGATAATCAGGCGCCTGCACTGCGAAGTGCCACGGGCGCCTCGTGTTTCTCGCTGCCGTAGAGCTCGTTCATGATCTTGGCGACTTCGACGGCATAGCCTTCCGTCAAGCCGTGCAATATCTGCCCGCCGAAGGATGCGGGCTCCTCGGTGTCGTTGTCCCACACCATCCAGAGATCAAGCGGGTCGCAAATGACGTCGTAGCGTAGGTCGGAACTGTACATGGTAGATTGCCTCGATAACCCCACCCACTTAACCCACTGACTCTTAACGTCCTCTTGCTTTGGACTAGCAATTAGGGTGAACGATTTTTTGTGCTGGTGGCCGGAAGCCCAGAAACGACCAGGACAAAAACGGTTCCTGATCCTGCCGGAGCTCTCGCAGCGATGTCGCCTCGCGGCAGGTAGGCCCTGAATACAAGTTGCGACGCCCTTCAGAGGCGCTCGCGGCCGTCGGCACAGAGCAAATCCAAGGTCCCCGTTTTATTGCGCAGGGACGCTCCCCGTAACGATACGATCCGTTTTCATCACGTCCATCTGCGGCCAGTTGGACGCGGCTTCGGTGGCCGGACGGCTACCGACTGCCAGAATTGTGATCAGACCGGCCACGATGGCAGTCACAATCAAGCCGCTATAGGTCATGTTTCGAGCCTCAATGCTGTGGTTTCCCAGCCACTGCGGCGCAAACTGATACGAGAGCCTAAATGAAAGCATAATGAACGTGGTTAACGCACAGCCTTTCCGTTCTTGACCGGCGTGTTGTGGATAACTAATCGGCAGCACTGGCCTGCGCGGACCGCTCTTGGAACAACCGCTTCAACGCATCGAGCTTCTCAGCATCAATCTTCGGGTCGGTCACAGCGACCCAGCCATCGATATAGTGCTGGGGCGCATAGACGTGACCGTACCCCATGGGAGAGCTCGTGGCGATTGCCACGTCGACCAGCAATTGCAGCATCGTCAGCGCGGGAAACCAACGCAGGCTCGGCGAAACATCCGGGCCGCGCGGACGCCTCATCCATGCCGGCTCCCGATAGAAGGAATAGGCATCGAAGAAGGTTATTGGGTCGCTGGCATATTGCAGGTAGACGATGCGAATGGGTCCCCAGGTCGCCCCGGGAATATCCAGGTGGTTCGTCTGGTTGGTAAATCGGATGAGGGATCCGTCGCGGAACTGCGGCAGCCACGCGGGCGATTGGGGATTGCGCGCCGCCGTCACGTCTCGCCACATCCTGCTTTCAAAAGGGGGCCCGCTCCACAAAGCCCCCTGAAACGGATCCGCGACAATGTCGAATATATCGGCAGATACCTGCGAATTCAGCGCGCCAAGGCTGAGGCCATGCAGGTAGAGCTTCGGTCTCTTGTCTCGTGGCAAGGTCGTCCAGTAGCCATAGACTTCCCGAAACAACGCCTTGCCTGAGGCCGAGCCATATTCCGGCTCAACCAGCAGCGATAGCCAACTCGCCAGATAGGAATATTGAAGAGCGACGCTCGCCACGTCACCGTGATGCAGATATTCGAGCGGGTCCATCGCCTGCGGGTCGATCCAGCCGGTGCCGGTCGGAACGATGATGACGAGAAGCGAGCGTTCGAACGCGCCCTGCCGCTTCATCTCCTCGAGTGCCAGCTTTGCGCGCCCCTCGATCGTTTCAGCGTTGTTCAGGCCCACATAGGTTCGTATCGGCTCGCGCGCAGGCGCCTTCCAGAAATCGCTGATCTCGGCCGCTGTCGGTCCCGAAGCGATAAACTGGCGTCCGCGACGCCCAAGTCCCTCCCAAGTGACAAGCGAGGCAGTGCTCCCGGTCTTTGCCGGGTCATCTGGCATCGGCACGCCCGTTTCCACAAGCGCGTCGACGCTGCGGAACGAACTATCAGCGAGATGCAATCCCGCCCGCAGCAATACGCCATCCACGACCGACCAGAAGAGTGCGATCGCAAGAACACCTGCGATGACCTGCGAGACGCGGCGCGGAACGTATCGTGATAGCCATCCCGACAGGAACAGACAGGTGAACCGAAACAGCCGGCCGATCAGAACAGCAACGAAGAAGGTGACGATTGCGACGAACGCGACGCTGAAGGGTTCAGCGGTATCGACGCGCTCCATGTGCCACAAGTCGCGAATGGAATTCTGCCAGTCGACAACTCGCCGAAGGAAGATTACGGCCAGCACGACGCCGAGTACGCAAACGATCAGGTTGCCGCGCAGCCTGCCAACACCGGGGACCCGCAGTTCCAGGTACTTCCAGAGCCAGCTGAAGGCCACCCCGAAGAAATATCCCACGGCCGCGGCAATGCCGGACAACACGCCTTGAATCAAATAGGAGCGTGGCATCAGGCTCGGCGTCAGCGACGCGGCGAAGAAGATGAAGCCAAGCGCCAACCCAGGCGTCGAAAGCGATACGAACAGGCGCAACAGCAAACGTTTCATGCGTTCCCTCTCATGCGTCTTGCGCCGGTAAAGGCAGCACGACCGCCCAGCCTGCCTACATCTGAAGTCCGAGGAACTTGAACGGCTGAGAGTCCTTGAACTCCTTTGTCGCGTCCCCGGAATAGGTGTGGTCCTGGTTCTCGCCCAGGTCGAGTTTCTTCACCTTACCGCTCCCCTTGGAGAAGTCGATTGCCTTGAGATCGACCCAGAACGTATTGGGTGTCAGGGCCGACTCGAAGAAATACAGCATGCGCTTGTGGTCGACGACGGTCCGCCAGCGCGTCGACGAAATGTTCGGCTCTTCGGGCGTGTTCAGGCCATAAGGGACCGAGGTGTTTCGAATGACGCTGAAGACACTCGCCAATGCCCTGTTGGGGTCCTCATCCTTGGGAATGGCATTCACATAGAACGAGGCGCGCGCGAAACGGTCGGACGCCCGATTTGTGCCCGGCAGCATGACTGTCCCGCCGATCTGCTTCCAATAGGTGTTCAGCGCCAGTTGCTCATCGAAGGTCGGCGAATTCGTCATCACCTGGTATTTGCGGTCGTGGTGAATGACCTGCTTGCCCTTGATATATTCGACGATCGCGCTGTCGCCGGTCTTGTCGGACATGGATAGATGAAGCGTCGTGAGCCGGTTCTCACCTGGCACGTTGTCGCTGACAATCGTGAAGGGTTCCTTTCCTAACGCCGCTACAGCCTCGTCGACGGTCGCAAAGTTATCGAGCACATACTGCCCCCACGCGGCGATCGTCAGGCCGGGCTTGCTGTCCTTGTCAAACTTCGGATACTCGGATTCGACGAGCCAGAGCAGATTGACATTAAGGCCCGCCTCGTTGAGCCCATCGGTCGTCGATACGTCGTATCCCGTCGCAACAACGCTGCCGTATTTCGCGGTCCACTTGATCGAGTTTGGCCCCGCCTCACCATTGCGTTCAATGCCGCGCGGCAGCACCCACAGGTTCGTAGCAACGTCGCTCTTCCAATCCATCGACCGCGCGGTGATGATGTTGCCGTCAGGGCCGAGATAGACCAATCGCGTGCATGCCTGAGCCGCCGATTGCCCGAAGACCATCATCGATCCGACGGCGAACGCAACAAGCGAACGAGCCAGAGGGTTATTGCCGAAGATCATCCGCTACTCCATTCGTTGTTTTGAACTGAACTAGAAGCGCATCGAGAAGCCGACGACCGGCCCATGTTGGCTGACATCCCAGCGAAACTTGTTCGCGCCGGTGAAATCGTCGTTCTCATAGTCCTGATACAACAGACGATAGCCTGCACGCAGGATCGTCGGCTTGCCGAACATCTCCATCCGGTACCCGAGATACGCCTGCGCATTGACGCTGACCTTTGAGCCGACATCGAAACCGCCGACGTCAGCCTCGGCAAACAGGTTCCAACGGTCGGTGAGGTCGGCGTTCATTCGAAGGCCGATGAATGGATCGGCCCAGTCAGAACTCTTCGTCGAACTGACGCCAAAGGCAGAAACGTCTGCCTTCAGTTCTGTCCAGCGAACGCCGACTGTCGGCTCGAAGGATATTGTGCGCGGCTTTCCAAAGACGGTCTGCCCGCCAAGTTCTACTTCATACGCTTTGAAAAACGCCCCCGCAGCAAGTGTCGTGGTTTTTATGTCGATCCCGATCTCATGCGCGAAGACCCGCTCATCCTGGCTTGTCTGAACATGCTGCCCGTCGAAGTAGACACCCCATTTGCCGTTCGTGACTTCGACGTTGCCCATCAGCGCGAGATCGAGATGGTCGAAGATTTCAGAGAACGGCACGTCCACGTCGGTATCGAAGCCGGCAAGCGACGCGTTGCCTTTCAGGGAGGCTGCCCACACATAGGGGCTGACAATCACTGCCCATTCGGGTTCCGGCTCCATGCGTTCGGCATCAAAATCGGCAGCCCTGGCTGCCGAAAACACAATCGACGATAGGCAGAAAACGAGACTAAAAAGGCTCCTCGGCAGGCAAGGCGAGAATCGAAGCATTCTTAGCCTCCGTTGGGGACGCCATGCACTTTACTATCTGAAAGCGCAAATTCAAGGGACGCACGAGGGAGTAGACGCAGACAAGAGGGCTCCCGAACACCGTCCGGGAGCCCTCTTCCTCCTTAGGGATTTACCGTTCAGGCCGCGTACGACATGCGTCCGGCGCTGGTTCCGCCGGCAGCCCGTAGTCTGAAATTGGCAAGCAACGTGCTCAACTGCCGGCTTTCGTCGGCCAGCGTCTGGCTTGCAGCCGTGGTTTCCTCGACCATCGCGGCATTCTGCTGCGTCATCTGGTCCATGTGATTGACCGAAGTGTTGATCTCGTTGAGCCCCGCGGCCTGCTCGCGAGCCGCAGTCGCGATTGAAATGACGTGATTGTTCACGCGGTTGACCAGTTCCTCGATTTCGAGCAACGCATCCCCAGTCGAACGCACGAGCGTCACGCCGTTGTTTACCTCGCTTGCCGAGGTGCTGATCAGCACTTTGATCTCCTTCGCTGCATTGGCGGAGCGCTGTGCCAATTCGCGCACTTCCTGTGCGACCACGGCGAACCCGCGTCCCGCCTCGCCCGCGCGCGCTGCCTCCACTCCGGCATTGAGTGCGAGGAGGTTTGTCTGGAAGGCAATCTCATCGATGACGCCGATAATCTGGCCGATGCGGTTCGACGAATCCTCGATCCGGTTCATCGCGGTGACTGCGTTGCGGACGATATCGCCAGACTTGCCGGCGCTGGTCTTGGTTTCCGCCACCATCTCGCGGGCTTCTGCTGCACGTTCGGAAGCGGTCCGCACCGTCGCAGTGATCTCGTCGAGAGCTGCCGCCGTTTCTTCCAGCGCAGCCGCCTGCTGCTCGGTACGCTTCGACAGATTGTTGGTCGCCTCGCTGATGTCGCCGGCGCTGTCGTTGACGACGCTGGTCGACTCCGCGATCGCCCGGATCACGCCGTTCAGTGCGTCCACAGCGGAATTGAAGTCGGAGCGCAGCTTGGCATAATCCTGGCCGAGATCGCCGATCGACACGGTCAGGTCGCCCGCAGCCAGTTTTTCAAGTCCCGCGCCGAGCGACTGGATCGCGAAGGTCTGGCGATCCGCTGCCGAGCGCCAGTTGGCCTCGTTGCCGCGACGCTCCTCCTCGATCTGCAACTGGTGCTGGCTCTCGCGATCCCGCATCAGGGCCCGCTCGCGGACGGAATCCCGCAGCACAAGGAGAGACTTCGCCATGGCGCCGATCTCGTCGCGCCTGTCGTGGTCGACAATATCGACGGCGCCGGCTTCATCGGCAATGGCGTTCATCGCACCCTTCAGCCGGGCGATCGGCGCCGTGACGCTGCGCACAATCCCGAAGGCCACGGCGATAATCACGATCGCGCCGACGAGGCAGGCGCCGGCGGCCCAGATCGCATTCTGGCGATAGAGCGCCGCAAGATCGTCAGCATAGACGCCGGTACCGACCACCCAGCCCCAGGGCTCGAAACCGACCACGTGAGAATATTTCAGCACAGGATCCGCTGCACCCGGCTTCGGCCAGTAGTAGTCGACGAAGCCCTCACCGCTCCTCTTCACGGTGTTGGCGAACTCGACGAAGATGAACTTGCCAGTCGGATCCTTGTTCTGCGACAGGTCCGTTCCGTTCAGCTCCGGCTTGATCGGATGCATGATCATCGTCGGATGCATGTCGTTGATCCAGAAGTAGCCGTTGTCGCCGTAGCGCATGGCCGAAATCACTTCCTTCGCTGCACCCTGCGCCTGCTCCCGCGTCATCGCGCCGGATTGTTCCAGCTTGTAGTACTTCTGGAAGATGGCGATGGCCGTGGTATCCATTTGCGCAAGACCGTGCTTGCGCTCGCTCTCCAGCTTCGCGTGCGAATAGTTGAGGAAGAAGGTGATCGCGAGCACCAGAATAGCCAGTGCCAGTGCCACGAGAGAATAAAGGCGGGTAGAAATCTTGACGTTACGCATTGAGCCCCGGCAGTTCAGAATTTAATAATGGTCGAATACTGCTATGCGGGTCTTACCGGATGGTGAATTTGAATTGGATTTTATTGAACTGCCGTAAGGCGAGAGATTTCGCCAGGGACTGACTTCTCGCGACAAAGCATTGATTTATTTCAACAAGCTTCCGCCCATACAAACACGCTAGGTAAGATCTTATAGAACTATGGTAGCAGTCTGCGGCGTTGTACGCATCGCCACCGGACCAGGCCGCGTTTCGCTTTAAAGGCATCTGCGCTAGGGTCCCTCGGAATCGTTGTCCCCGTATCACTGAACAGGAGCCTTCCATGACCGACGCCAAGCCGAATGGCGCGCTGACCCTTCGCACAGTGGCCATGCCGGCCGACGCCAATCCAGCCGGCGACATTTTTGGTGGCTGGGTCATGGCACAGATGGACCTTGCCTCGGGCATCACCGCATCCGAACGCGCCAAGGGCCGCGTCGTCACCGCTGCCGTCAAGGAAATGGCCTTCGCCCTACCGGTGAAGATCGGCGATACGCTGTCAGTCTTCACGACTATCGAACGCGTCGGCCGCACGTCGATCACACTGTCGGTCGAGGCCTGGGCGACCCGCGCACGATATAACAACATGGAAAAGGTGACGGCCGCGACCTTCATCATGGTCGCCCTCGACGAAAGCGGCCAGCCGACGCCGGTTCCCGCGGAGTAGGCATGGAAACGGTCGCCTCGCCGGAGGTCTTTCTCCACATCAAGGTCGTGATGGGGATGGTGATCTCGCTTAGCCTTGCGCGGCTGCTGACCGGGATCGCCGGCATTATCCAACACCCCGGAAAGGCGAAGCCCTATGCCGTGCATCTCGGCTGGGCGGCCTCCATGTTCCTCTTCATCATCCACATCTGGTGGTGGGAGTACCGGCTGCAGGCCGTACCGGTGCTCCATTTCCGCGTCTATTTGTTTCTCATCTGTTTCTGCGGGCTGTTCTTCATGTTGTGCGCCCTGCTCTTCCCCGCTTCGCTGGATGAGTACGGCGGCTACGAGGAATATTTCTACTCCCGCCGCAAGTGGTTTTTCGGCACGCTCGCCATCACCTATGCTGTCGACATCGTCGATACGGCGATCAAGGGAGCCGATCACATCCAGTCGCTCGGCTGGGAGTTTCCGGCGCGCAACGTCGTCTACATCGTACTCTGCTGTATTGCCGCCTGGACCGGAAGCCGCCGCTTCCACACTGCTTTTGTCTGGCTCAATCTCGTCTATCAGATCAGCTTCATTTTCCGCATCTACGATGTCCTCGGATTATGATGCGCAACTTTTTGGTTGCCAATTGGTCGCGGATATGCGATTAAAAAAGGCAACCAGGAGGTTGCTGATATGTCTGATCGCATCGAGAAGATCATCGAACTGAACGCGCCCGTCGAACGCGTCTGGAAGGCCATCACCGATCACCGCGAGTTCGGCGAATGGTTCCGCGTCCAGCTGGACGGACCCTTCGTGCCGGGAGAGAATTCGACCGGCCACATAACCTATCCCGGCTACGAGCACATCCGCTGGCAGGCGACCGTCAAACGCATGGAGAAGCCCGAGCTCTTCTCCTTCACCTGGCATCCCTACGCCATCGATCCTGATGTCGACTATTCCGGCGAACCGCCGACCCTCGTCGAATTCCGCCTGGAGCCGACGCCGTCAGGGTCGCGCCTGACGGTGACGGAGTCAGGTTTCGACAAGGTCCCGCCGCATCGCCGCGAGGAAGCCTTCCGGATGAACGACGGCGGCTGGGCCGAGCAAATGAAAAACATCAAGGAATACCTCGATCGCTAACATTGAATTCCGCCGCGACAATGCGGCCCCCCTGTTTGCCGCCTTGGGAGACCCGACGCGCCTGTCACTGCTGACAACCCTCAGCGACGGGTGCGAGCGCTCGATCGCCGGCCTCTCCGCCGGCACCGAGCTTACCCGCCAGGCGATAACGAAACACCTGCATGTGCTGGAACAGGTCGGCCTCGTCCGCTCCACCAAGGTCGGGCGGGAAAGCCATTACGCCTTCCAACCCGATCGGATCGGCGAGATGCGCGCGTATCTCGACAGCGTCTCCCGGCAATGGGACGACGCGCTCGAGCGCCTGCGCGCCTTCGTGGAGCGTTAGGCCCCTGGCGTGCAGCAAGCCACCAGTCAGACCTCAGGCGCGGAAGATGAACGATGCGCCGATCGCGATCAGGGCGAAGCCAATGGCGTGGTTCCACGTCAGGTTCTCGCCGAGCCAGAAGACGGAGAAGCCGGAAAAGACGATAAGCGTGATCACCTCCTGCATCGTCTTCAGCTGTGCCGTCGTATAGACGGCCGAACCGATACGGTTGGCAGGCACGGCAAGGCAGTATTCGAAGAAGGCGATCGCCCAGCTGACGACAATGGCGATATAGAGCGCCGCGCCTTTGTGCTTGAGATGCCCGTACCAGGCGAAGGTCATGAAGATATTTGAGGCGAAAAGCATGACAACCGGCCAGATGGCGGTTGGGCTAAGGGCAAAAGGCATGGTCGATTCCTGGAGTTAAAGGTGGCGGCAGCATGTATCGCCAATTTTCTGCTCCGCAAGGGGTTACCCCATCTTGTCGCCTCATGCACGCCCGGTAACTGAAATCGATGCCCGTCAGCCAGCCTCAAAAGCACAATCCATGATTGACGTTGATTGGTGTCAATTCCTCCAAAGCTGTGCGCCTAATAGGGAAGGCATCCGCAGATTGACAGTCCGATACGCTGCGACGCAAGGCACTGCCGCGCATCGCCGGTCCGGATGGCCTCACCAGACGTCTGCCGGAGGGGACGCGCCATGGACACGATCACAGATATCAACAAATCCAGTTTGGCTGGCCTGCTTGCGGCGCTCGCGAAGGCGAATATGAAGGTCGGTTCGATCGCCAATGCCGATGGCAGCTATACCGTTACCTACGAGCCCTTGCCTTCCGCATCGGACGGAGCCCAGCTCAGCGAGACTATGCCGAGCACACCGCCCGTTGCCAACATGGATAGCCCTGCCCCGGCGCCAGCAGGCGCGCATGGACCCTTCGTCCACGCCCGCGCGATCGCGCCGAAAACGATCCTTTATACCGACGCGGACGGGCGTGACGAAATCCGCGAAGGCGGCTCGCGCTCCTGGCGTAATTGCAACGCCGGCAATATCCGCAAGGGCGACTTCTCGATCAATTGCGGCGCCATCGGCGATGACGGCAGCTTCGCGATCTTTCCCGACGAGGAGAGCGGGAAGGCGGCGATCATCGCCCCTGCTGAGAACGACCGCCTACATCAAGCTCACCCTCAAGCAGGCAATCTTCCGCTATGCGCCGCCGAACGAGAACCAATCCGAACACTACGCCAAGTTCATCCGTGACAAGACCGGCATTGCGCTGACGGCGGTTCTCGCCGACCTCAAGATGGACGACTTCCGCAAGATCGCGAAATTTCATCCAGGTCGTCGAGGGCTGGAAACCTGGCACAATCAGGCCGAACGGACCGCCTGCGCCGCTGATCGGCGCAGGCGCGGCCATCGGCGTGGCGTCGTCGGCGGCGTCGGCCACGCAGGACTGGATGGCCATTGCTCGCCGGGAAGCTGCCCTTCCCGCACATGAACGCAGCCAATGGCCTGATCCCGGAGAGAACCCGCGCATCCTGAACTATTTCAAGGTCTGCGCCCATGGTTCGAGGTTGATGGTTGCGACGAAGTCGATTTGTGCGCCGCCTTCGTCAACTACTGCCTTGTCACGAGTGGGCACATGGGCACCGACCATCCAAGCGCCCGCTCCTTCTTCTGGAACAAGAAGAAGCAGTTTCATGTCCTTCAAGTCCCGCAACCAGGCGCGATCGCGGTTCGCCGCTACGCCCCCTTCTCCGACGCGAGCTGGGCAACGGGAAACGGCCATGTCGGCTTCGTGGTCTCCTGGACCAGCACGACGGTAACGCTCCTCGGCGGCAACCAGGGCAACACGATCTGCGAGAGGACATTCCCCCGTCTGGAGAAGAACGCAGCAGGCGCAAAGCAATCCGAATTCGTCGCCTTCCTGATGCCGGTCATCGTGTAGCAGCAGGCCCCGATCCGCGGAATGCCTGACGACGCCGAGGACCAGCGCTGCGTCGTCAGTCCCTATTGGACAAGATAGCCAAGGACTGCCGCGTTTATCAGGTCGATGAAGAAGGCGGAAACGAGCGGCAGAATGATGAACGCCATGCTGGAGGCACCGTGAATCTTGGTGACCGCTGTCATATTGGCGATAGCCGTCGGTGTGGCGCCTAGCGCGATACCGCCAAAGCCGGCGGAAATCACTGCAGCGTCGTAGTTCCGCCCCATCGCCGGGAACACGACGAAAAGGATGTAGATGACGGTCACGCACGTCTGCGCCCCGAGCACCAGGATGAGCGAGAGCCCTAGGCCGCTCAAGGCCCAGAGCTGCATGCTCATCAGCGACATCGAGAGAAACACGTTCAACGAAAGATCGGATATCAGCGACAGCGCACGGCTCCGCGTCGGCCATGGCAGGCGTGGAGCCGCCAACGGGACGACATTGGTCATCACGATGGCCACCAGAAGGCAAACGACGAAAAGCGGGAGCTTGAAGCCGGTCTCCTCGATCACCTCCTCCAAGGCATATCCCGTCAGGATCGCGATGTTGGTGACGAACAATGTCCTCAACAAGCTGACCGCGCTGACCTCATCGTCATGTTCACGCGCCGACTTATGCGACACCCCGATCGTCAACTCTTCGTTCGCCGCTCCGCTCAGGTGGTATCGGGCGATCAGTCGCTGTGCGATCGGCCCGCCGATAAGGCTGGCGATGACAAGGCCAAGCGTTGCGCTGGCAATGCCGACTTCCATGGCGTTGGTGACCCCGAAGCGGCTCGAAACGATTGGAGCCCAAGCGATCGTTGTGCCGTGTCCGCCAATGAGCGAAATCGAGCCGAGCAGAATGTCGATGCCCCTGGGCAGGCCGAGCGCCGCGCTTGTTCCAATGGCCGTCAGATTCTGGATGATCAGGAAGGCGACCGTTATGACCAGAAGGATCAGAAAAGGCCTGCCGCCGGCGGCAAGATCGGTGAGCCGGGCGTTGAGACCGATACCTGTGAAGAAATAGAGAAGCAGCAGATCGCGTGCCTGAAGCGCGAAGCTGATCTCGATGTCGAACAGCGTGTATGCGAGGAGCGTCACCGCCGCCGCAAGCATCCCGCCTGTCACCGCCTCCGGAATGCTCCACCGCGTCAGAATGGGGAAAAGATGGTTCAGAGTTGCCCCAGCAAAGAACACCAGAATTGCAATCGTGAAAGACAGTAGCCCCGGAACCTGAATTGCCGCCACGCGCCACCCTTCCCCAAGATTCGCCACGTCTGCCGCGGCGACGGTTTGCTGCCGGAAATCTGGCACACGACGCGGGATTGAGCCAGAAAAATACGCGCGATACTGGCAGGGAAAACGGCCGCGGCATCCCAACCTCAGGGACTTCTGCCGCGACGCCGCATTTTGGAATCCTTGAACCTTCATGCTCACCTTTGAAAAGGGCGTGCATGGAAGACGAAGAGCGATGCATTGCCGCCGCTCCTCGCCCAGCCTATGCCGCACCACCCGGCTATTGCCTCAGGTCAGGTTCTTGCGTCGCTCGAGCTCGGCCGTAGTCGGCTGCTCGAATTCGAACGAGCCGGTGACGATGTCGCCGTCACGAACATACTTGTTCGCAGTAACGCCGGAGCCCGAAACCCGCGAGCTGACGAGCTTCAGTTTGCCCGGAAAGGCGCCGTCACCGAACAGCTTCTTGCCCTTGCCGAGCACGACGGGAAAGAATGAAATATTCAGCTCGTCGACCAGGTCGTTCTTGAAAAGCGTCTGCAGGAAGTCGGTTGACCCTTGTGTCAACAGGTGCGGTCCATCGCCGCCTTTCAACGCCTTGAGCGCGCCGACCACATCGGCACCGAGCACCTGGCTGTTCTGCCAGCTGGGCACAAAGTCCGGGTTGCGGGTCGCGACATATTTGGTGATCCGATCGAAAAGTGGACCGATCGGGTCGTCGGCCGCGACATAGGGCCAGTGCGCGGCGAAGATGTCGTAGGTCTTGCGGCCGAGCAAAAGATCGAAAGGATTGGCGAACATCTCACCCACGGTCTCGCCCATCGCCTCGTCGAAATAGGGAGCGGCCCAGCCGCCATACCTGAAGTCGCCGATCGGGTCCTCGTCCGGACCGCCCGGCGCCTGCATGATGCCGTCGAGACTGACGAATGCACCAGTGATGATCTTCCTCATGCCTGTTCTCCTTTGTGGCCGTTTAGGCTGCTGACGGCGGCTTTCTCGAGCGAGCCGGCCGGTGTTGACGACTTAATTGTTCTTGGCGAGAACGCGGCCGGCCATGGCGGGATGGATCTCGAACACTGGGCCTGCCTCGGACTCGCTCGCTGACATTAGTCTTGTCTTCGTATTGCGCTCAGCTGAGTTCTTGGGCGAGCCCGATGAGAACCCCTTCAGGCCCCCTGATATAGCAGAGCCGATATATATCTTTGTACCGGACGACTTCGCCCACGAGTTGCGCGCCGCGCCTGCGGAGCCTTTCAAGCGTCTCGTCGATGTCGTCCACGGCGAACATGACGCGGAGGTAGCCTAGGGCGTTGACCGGGGCGTTCCGGTGATCTGCGACGACATCAGGCGCAAGGAAGCGGGAGAGCTCAAGCCGGCTGTGTCCATCGGGTGTGCGCATCATGGCAATCTCGACACACTGATGGGCCAGTCCAGTGACACGTCCGGCCCATTCTCCCTCGATCGTGGCCCGCCCTTCGAGCTCGAGGCCGAGCTCGCGAAAGAATTCAATCGTCTCTCCGAGGTCTTCGACGACGATTCCTACATTATCCATCCGCTTGAGCGCCATGCTTCCAATCTCCAAGGTGTCGTTCCAATCTACAAGGTGTCGCCTAGTACTGTCCGCGTCAGACGCTTGAATCCGGACGGCCTCAAAACGCCACCCGGCTTTCAAACGTCTATTACACTCCCAAGGACGATCGCCCATGCGACGTGCCGACAACCGTCTGAGATAAAATCGAACCTGTAAGGCGCTATCCTGTCGGGCGTCGTCGACTGGGCGAAGTGACCTGAAGCCGATGACGAGGCGTCCTGCAATCACTCTCGTTCCATCCGCACCTCAACAGCAAACGCCGTCAGTTGATGCACGCGGATACAACCGGAGCGTTTACCACAAAGCGAACGCCCCAATTTCGGTACGGAAATTTCCGCCAAGCCTCTAGTTATAAATAGTTATCGCGACAAAAGGTAATTCGTGAAATACATATATAGGTTGCAATCGCGCAACCAAGATATGTAAGCATAAATAGATCGATACCGGCAAAGCGCCCGTCAGCTGTCTGGCGGCGATGATACCGCTTGCGAAAGAACGATAGCCTGAGACCTCAGACATATTGAAGACAACAGTAGATCAATCGTCGGTCTGAACAGTTACCGCCATGCGCATTGACATCCTAGGCCGACAAGCCCTGTGGAGAGAAGCCATGCCTTTTGATCTTACCCAGCCGCTCTCGTGGGAGAGCGCGGCAGGAGACGCAGCGGTGATGCTCGACGAGCTCCAACCGAACATCGTCAAGGCGCACACCCGCGAATTCCTGACCGTCCTGTTCCTGAAATTCACCGACCCGGCCGGCGGCCGGGCCCTGCTGAAATCGCTGTCGCAGCCACCGGCCGGCGCGCCGCTCCTGAAAGCCGCGCGGACTCACTTGATGGAGGTCAAGGCGTTCAAGGCCAACGGCACCAAGGGAACCCCCTATGTCGGAGTCGGCATCACGCGCCACGGCTACACGGCCCTGCAAGTCCCCGACCCGACGATCCCGCAGGACGGCTCGTTCCTGGCGGGCATGAAGAACGCCGCGCTGAACGACCCGGCTCCGGCGAACTGGGATCCGCATTTCCGCGACGTCATCGACGCCGTCATCCTGGTCGGCGACCAGATGTCCGGGCCGCGCAACCGGGTTCTTGCCGCAGTCCATCAACTGATCCAGGCCGCCCACGGTGTTCAGATCCTCGGCGAGGAAAAGGGCCACGGTCTGCACAACAAGAACGGCGACGGCATCGAGCACTTCGGCTACGTCGACGGCCGCAGCCAGCCGCTGTTTCTCACCGAGGAAATAAACGACGAGCGGCTAACCGCCGACGGCACCAGTAACTGGGATCCGGCCTTCGGGCTGAACCGCGTCATCGTCCCGGATACCGCGGCGCCCGATCCGACGAGGCATTTCGGCAGCTACTTCGTATTCCGCAAGCTCGAGCAGAACGTCAAGCTGTTCAAGAAGCAGGAGAAGGCGCTGGCAAAGCGGCTGCATCTGAGGGGCGACGACGCCGAGCGAGCCGGCGCCATGCTGGTCGGCCGCTTCGAGGACGGCACGCCGTTGACGACCCAGTTCGCCGACGGCAACCACCATCCCGTTCCCAACGACTTCAACTACGACAGCGATCCGAACGGCGCGCCAAGTGTCCGTTCTTCGGCCATATCCGCAAGGTCAACCCGCGCGGTTCCGGCGGCTTCGAGCCGGTCGAGGGCGAGCGCCTGCACATCATGGCGCGGCGCGGCCAGACTTACGGCGTGCGCACCGACCAGCCCAATGACGGCCGGATCGACAACAAGCCGAGCAAGGATGTCGGCCTGCTGTTCATGGCCTTCAATGCAAACATCGCGCAGCAGTTCGAATTTGCGCAAGGGACATGGGCAAACAATCCGGGCTTTCCCCGGGTGCCCGCAGGCGCCGGCAGCCCCGGTCTCGACCTGGTGATCGGCCAGAGCCCCAACCCACGCCCCGATATCGATTGTCCGGCGCAATGGGGCGGCTCGACGATGACCACCACGACCGCACCGCCGCAGGCAGTGACCATGAAGGGCGGCGAATACTTCTTCATGCCGTCGCTGGCCTTCTTTCGCAGCCTCCCCTAGCCGGTCGGTTCCCGTTTACGCATCGAACACTCCTCACCCCTGTGCCCGTGGCAGGGGTGAGCCGCAAGAGCGAGACCGAGTGCGTGTTCGCACCCGACGTCCCAGACGCCCAAGCTTTTCAGCCACTATACAGCCCGCATGCAAATGAGGCGCACATCATCTGCCGCGACGGGCTTCCCTTTTCTCCGGGCCGCGACACTTTTCCTGGTGAGACAATTGGCAGTTACGCGTGACGGCGACCGGCGCCACCGTTGGCCGCCCAACATCGGGAGGAGGACATGGCGGAAACCACAGTCAATGTCCGCTACATGGTCGATGATGTCGAGGCAGCCATCGCCTGGTACACGACGCATCTCGGCTTTTCCGTTCTGACGAATTACGCTCCCGCCTTCGCGGATGTGCGGCGTGGAGCGCTGCGGCTGCTGCTCAGCGGACCGACCAGTTCCGCGGGACGGCCGATGCCGGACGGCGAACTGCCCCGCCCCGGCGGTTGGAACCGCATCCATCTGATCGTCGACGATCTGTCGGCGGAAGTGGCGCGCCTGCGCGGCGCCGGCGTCCAGTTCCGCAACGAGATCGTCACCGGACCGGGCGGGTCGCAGATCCTGCTGATTGATCCCTCCGGAAATTCCGTTGAGCTCTTTCAGCCGGCACGCGGATGACGCCGACCTGATGTCCGCAAGCAGCCGTAACGCCGATGATCAGGACCGGGTGGCTTCAACGCCCCTGGACGCGGCACCCCCGCCACGTCACGCGTCGCTCCCCCATCAGTACTCTTTGCCCCTTCACTTTCGCGGTGACTCTCGCCATATTCCGCCCATGGCCAAAACTCCGAAGAAATCCGCCGCCCCTGTTGGCTTCGAGGAAGCCCCGCAGTCGTCCTTCGAGGGCGCTCCCCTGTCCGGTTCCGTTGCCGACTGGGTGAAGCAGCTGGAGGCCGATGCCGAGGCGTCAAGTGTCGAGACGCAACGCCAGATCGCCTCGAAGGCCGGCAAGCACCGCAAGAAGGTCGAAATCGCCGCCTCGAAGTCGGCGCGCGGCACGTCGATGGGCGGCTCGACCGATCCGAAGACCCGTGCGGCCGCCGGCCTCAATCCGGTGGCGGGCATGGACACGACGCTGGAGGAAGCCGCCTCATTGCAGGCCGGCACCGCCGTCACCGCCACTGTCGAGGCTTTGTCGGCGCTGATCGAGAGCGGCAACCCGCTGCACAAGAACGGCAAGATCTGGACGCCGCACCGCCCCGCCCGGCCGGACAAGTCCGAAGGCGGCATCTCGATCCGCATGAACAGCGAATATCAGCCCGCCGGCGACCAGCCGACTGCCATCAAGGACCTCGTCGAGGGCCTCGGCAATGGCGACCGCAGCCAGGTCCTGCTCGGCGTCACCGGCTCCGGCAAGACCTTCACCATGGCCAAGGTGATCGAGGAAACCCAGCGCCCGGCCCTGATCCTGGCGCCGAACAAGACGCTCGCCGCGCAGCTCTATTCCGAGTTCAAGAACTTCTTCCCCGACAACGCGGTCGAGTACTTCGTCTCCTACTACGACTACTACCAGCCGGAAGCCTACGTCCCGCGCTCCGACACCTATATCGAGAAGGAATCCTCGATCAACGAGCAGATCGACCGCATGCGCCACTCGGCGACGCGCTCGCTGCTCGAGCGCGACGACTGCATCATCGTCGCCTCGGTCTCCTGCATCTACGGTATCGGCTCGGTCGAAACCTATACCGCCATGACCTTCCAGATGAACGTCGGCGACCGCCTCGACCAGCGCCAGCTGCTCGCCGACCTCGTCGCCCAGCAATACAAGCGCCGCGACATGGATTTCCAGCGCGGCTCCTTCCGCGTCCGCGGCGACACCATCGAAATCTTCCCGGCCCACCTGGAAGATGCGGCCTGGCGCATCTCCATGTTCGGCGACGAGATCGACGCCATCACCGAGTTCGACCCGCTGACCGGCGCCAAGACCGGCGACCTGAAATCGGTGAAGATCTACGCCAACTCGCACTACGTCACCCCGCGCCCTACGCTGAACGCCGCCATCAAGTCGATCAAGGAGGAGCTGAAGCTCCGTCTCGTCGAACTCGAGAAGGCCGGCCGTCTCTTGGAAGCCCAGCGCCTGGAACAGCGCACCCGCTACGATATCGAAATGCTGGAAGCGACAGGCTCCTGCCAGGGTATCGAGAATTATTCGCGCTACCTCACTGGCCGTGACCCCGGCGACCCGCCGCCGACGCTGTTCGAATACGTCCCCGACAACGCCATCGTCTTCATCGACGAAAGCCACGTCACCATCCCGCAGATCGGCGGAATGTACCGGGGCGACTTCCGCCGCAAGGCGACGCTCGCCGAATACGGCTTCCGCCTGCCCTCCTGCATGGACAACCGTCCCTTGCGCTTCGAGGAATGGGACGCCATGCGCCCCGACACGATCGCCGTCTCGGCCACCCCCGGCGGCTGGGAGATGGACCAGTCAGGCGGCGTCTTCGCCGAGCAGGTCATCCGCCCGACCGGCCTGATCGACCCTCCCGTCGAGGTCCGCTCCGCCCGCAGCCAGGTCGACGACGTGCTCGGCGAAATCCGCGAGACCGCGGCCAAGGGCTACCGCACCCTCTGCACCGTGCTGACCAAGCGCATGGCCGAGGACCTAACCGAATACCTGCACGAACAGGGCGTCCGCGTCCGCTACATGCACAGTGACATCGACACGCTGGAGCGCATCGAGATCATCCGCGACCTCCGCCTCGGCGCCTTCGACGTGCTCGTCGGCATCAACCTCCTGCGCGAAGGCCTCGACATTCCCGAATGCGGCTTCGTCGCCATCCTCGATGCCGACAAGGAAGGCTTCCTGCGCTCCGAGACCTCGCTGATCCAGACGATCGGCCGCGCCGCGCGTAACGTCGACGGCAAGGTCATCCTCTATGCCGACAACATCACCGGCTCGATGCAGCGCGCCATGGACGAGACCGCGCGGCGCCGCGAAAAGCAGGTGGCCTACAACGAGGAACACGGCATCACGCCGGAGAGCGTCAAGGCGAAGATCTCGGACATCCTCGACTCGGTTTACGAACGCGACCACGTCCGCGCCGACATATCGGGCGCCTCGGGCAAGGGCTTTGCCGATGGCGGCAACCTCGTCGGCGGCAACCTGCAGACCCATCTCAACGCGCTGGAAAAGCAGATGCGCGACGCCGCCGCCGACCTCGACTTCGAGAAGGCCGCCCGCCTGCGCGACGAGATCAAGCGCCTCAAGGCCGCCGAACTCGCGGTCATGGACGACCCGATGGCACGCGAGGAAGCCCGCTCGCAGGAAGGCAGCGGCAAGAAGAGCGGCAAGCCGGCCGCAGGCGGCGGCTCGCTCTTCACCAAGCCCGGCCTCGACGACATGGGCCCCGGCACCGACACCGAAACCCCGCTCTTCCGCAAACCCGATCTCGACGATATGGGCCGCGACGTCGCCGACCCCGCTGGCAAGAGCCTCTTCCGCCGCAACAGCCTCGACGAAATGACCGTCGGCCGCACCGAAAAGCCGGTCGCCGGCCACCTGCCGGACAAGCCCGACGCCGCCAAGGGCACGAAGCGCTTCTCACGGCTGCTGGAAGGCCAGCCGGAGCGCGACGACGTCAGGCCGCTTGTGCGCGGCAAGGCGGGCGTGGGGAGTTATGAGGATCCGGTGGACCAGAAGCGCAAGGGGCGCACGAAGGGCAAGACGGGGCGGCCTGGGCAGTGATCGCCTCGGCCAGACCATTCCCTCTGTCGCGCCACCACCCACACTCCCCGTCATCCCGGACTTGATCGGGGATCCAGCAACCGCGCGTCCGCGCGGTGAATGAATCAGCAAACAACAACAATCTCCGCGCGATGGACATCGCGCCGCTGGGTGCCGGATCAAGTCCGGCATGACGGCCATCGCTGATTGCATTCTATCTCAGGAACACGCATCATCCGCTCATGAAGGGCTACGTCTACATCCTGACTTCGCAGCGCAACGGCACGCTCTACATGGGCGTGACATCCAACCTGCCGCGCCGCCTCTTCGAGCATCAGACCAACCTCACCCCGGGCTTCACCAGCCGCTACGGCGTCAAGACGCTCGTCTGGTTCGAGGAATACGACCTCGTCACCGATGCGATCGCTCGCGAAAAGACCATCAAGAACTGGCCGCGCAAATGGAAACTCGACCTCATCGAGACAATGAACCCCGACTGGCAGGACATCGCCCATTTCCTGCACGGCCCCTGAACTCGTGCCCACAACACCACCTCATCCGCGCGGCACTCGTCGCCAACTTACCCGTCACCCCGGACCTGATCCGGGGTCCAGCGCGCTCAAGTCCTTCAGCGCGAAAGACTCTCTTGCACCGCAGAAGCGGCGCCACTGGATGCCAGATCAAGTCCGGCATGACGGAGTGCAGAACGAGCATACCAAGGCAAACTCTGAGGTCGGACACCGCGCTCAAATCCTTGAGCGTGGAGACTCTTTGCACGGCAGACGCGGCGCCACTAGATGCCGGGTCAAGCCCGGCATGACGAAAGCGAGAACCCGCAAAGCCATTTAAGCGAACAAACTCGTCGACCTCACCGTCACCCCGGACCTGATCCGGGGTCCTCACGTGGTAATATTTCTCCAAAGCAGTTCTAATGCAGGCTGTGCAAAACCTGGCTTTATCTCTGGTGGTGTGTTTGACTTTTTCAACCACAAGGTTCATGCATGACGGGAACACGGCGACCTGGAAGTGATGGTTCGGCCACATGGTGCGATCGGCAACAAGGTCCCGATCGCACTGATGAATCCGGGAGGCGCAACCAGCCCGCCCCCCCTGACACAAGCCGGAAAACTCCAGCCTCCGCTGGTCCAACGTTTGGGAGCGGATCATATTGATGTAATATCTCCAGAATTACTATTTAGTAAACTGAGCGAGATCAACCTGGATGATATTATAGCCGAGTTCAGCAAGGTCCGTTAGCCGGTCCTATCGGCACACAAGCGGGCCTCCGCAATGAAGGCCCGCATTGAGAAGTGCGGAGATCAGCGCATGTGAGCAAATTTATGCGCATGATTTGATGGGCCTACTTTCTTTCCTTTTACACGTTAGGTGAAATTCTACTCGAAATTCATCCCCACCCCTCCCAACACATGCCATCATCCCTCTCGTCCCGTCACGGATACACCGCAAGGCGTTGCGGCGAGGCGGGACCGGCGCGGGTGTGAGGGTCGGACGCAAAACCTCATGCACCGGGTCCGCAGAAAATGGTCTCCCTCCGGGGACGGCGGCGATCGCGCGAATGCGGCGTCGAGTTGAGCCCCGGACGTGCCTGTGTGGCACACATGGCCCCCAGGAGAAGTGAAGCTTCCTCGGGCAAGGCGGCAGAGGGACCGGAGTTGACGGCATAAACCGCCGAACGGGGCGCTCGACAGCGCCATTTTACACTTTTCAGATGAGGCTCTTTCGAGCACCCCGTCCGAACCCTGTCGCCCGCACGGGCCGGCAAACCGATGCCAGGATCAAACCACGGGCGAAACCAGCCGCGTGAAGGCAAAGCCGCACGCCGCCGCCGGCGCACCGGCGAAGGAGAGACGGAGGCGCAGACATGATGGGATCCGCAGGGAAAACGGACGAAGCGACGATGAGCGAATGGGAACGCCGGATCGGCGACTACGGCACGCTGAGGCTGCGCCTGCGCACCGCCGAGATGCTCGGCCTGCCAGCGAGGGTCTGCGGCGTGCGCAACTGCCGCCGCACGCGATCCTGCCTGCTCGTCTTCACCCACAACAGGCTGCCGCTCTGCTACACCATGCTGACCGAGGACGAGCGGAAGGCGCATGACGAGTTCTTCGATTTCGCCGCCAGCGTCTACGAGGCGGCGCAGTCCGGCCATTTCGGCAATCTCTACCGGCTGCTGATCGACAAGCCGCCCGAGTATCACTATGCGGTGACCAAGATCGTCCGCCACGCCCTTCCGCCCGGCCATCGCGCCCATGGCGGCCTCGACGCGATCGACAGGATCAGGGCCGGCCAAGCGCCCGCCGCGTGGAGCTGGAAAACACGTTTCCGGCGATGACCGCCGGAGCGGTACGGCGGCGCGTGCTCGTGTCGGACGATCTCGCACCGGACTGCAAGGCATCCTCTTCGGCAGCGCCGCCCGTTAAACTTGCTTCAACCCCTGGGTGGCATACCTGCCCCGGCAGCGCATAAGGAGACATTGCATGGCCTTCGTCGGCTTCAGGAACACCCACAACAACACGATCTATATCAACCCCGAGCAGGTCATCTACGTTTCCTCCTTCGAGGAAGACGTCACCATTGTCGCCTATGCCGTCACCGATGCCAGCGGCAAGCCCGTCGTGTCGCATGTGCGCGGCAGCGCCGACATCGTGCAGCACAAGCTCGCCAGCGCGGCTGCCCGCTAGGATTGCGCGCTCGAGGCGGTCACGGCCGAGGGGGCAAAGGCGCGCGGGGGTGCCGTTCCGGCACAGTTTCCGGAAACGGCACAGCAGTGGCTGTGAATGCTTACAATTCGTCAAGCGTCTGAATCTTTGGCGATTCCCGCTCCGGCGATTCTGGTGCCACAATATTGCCGCTTGCCTTTTGCTTCGAATGCTGTCACCAAATGCGGCTCTCGGGCATTTGCATGCCGGTGACTGGACTGATGTGGTAAAGCTTTCCGGCAGGAAGGCAGCGTGGGGGACACCCGCGTACGTAGACGTTCTTTCCCCGTTCGTGAACTACTCGACTGACCCTTCGCGCGCTGAATTTTGATGAGGGAGCGCGAAAGCTAAAGCCGTCCGTTTCCTCTCGCGGGGGATGGATACCAAACAGACTAAGGGAAAAGGACTATCCCAATGGCCACCAAGGGCACCGTAAAATTCTTCAACCAGGACAAGGGTTTTGGTTTCATCACGCCGGAAGGCGGCGCGAAGGACGTTTTCGTCCACATCTCCGCGCTCCAGGCTTCTGGCATCCAGTCGCTGCGCGAAGGCCAGCAGGTCACCTTCGACACCGAGCCGGACCGCATGGGCAAGGGCCCGAAGGCCGTGAACATCTCGGCTAACTAATTCATTCTCTGCTTCGGCAGGAAAGAGAACGGCGCTCCGCAAGGGGCGCCGTTTTTCGTTTGGCCGGTCGTAGCGTCGCCCTAGGCGCTGACAGTTTCCCGCGCGCCCTCGAAATCCACCGCCGCAAAGGCGGCTGCGATCACCTCGGGGCCTGCTCCCATCTTGACCGCGTCGGTCGAGAGAATCTGTCGGTAGCGCCGCGCGCCAGGCAGCCCCGTAAACAGCCCGACCATGTGCCGCGCCACCTGCTGCAGCCGCCCGCCGTTGGCGATATGGCGCTCGGCATAAGCCATCATCCGGCCGCGGATATCGCCCCAGTCAGCTTCGTCGGCAACCGCGCCATAGAAGCGATGGTCGACATCGGCAAGAATCGCGGCGTTCTGGTAGGCCGCACGCCCGAGCATGATGCCGTCGACGTGGTTCAAATGATCAGCCGCCTCGTCCAGCGTCTGGATGCCGCCGTTGATGCCGATAAAGACATCGGGCCGCGCCTCTTTCGTGCGGTAGACGATCTCGTAGTCGAGCGGCGGGATTTCCCGATTCTCCTTCGGCGACAGGCCCTTCAGCCAGGCCTTTCGGGCGTGGATCCAGACGGCGTCGGCACCGGCATCGAGCACACGATCGAGAAGATCGGGCAGAGCCGCGTCCGGATCCTGCTCGTCGACACCAATCCGGCACTTCACCGTGACAGGCACGTCGGCCACCGCCTTCATCGCCGCCACGCAGGCAGCCACCGTCTCCGGTGTCAGCATCAGGCAAGCGCCGAAGGTGCCTGACTGCACCCGGTCCGAGGGACAGCCGACATTGAGATTGATCTCGTCGTAGCCGTAAGGGCCAGCGATCCGAACCGCCTCGGCAAGTTTCGCCGGATCCGACCCACCGAGCTGCAGCGCCACCGGATGCTCCGCTCCGTCGAAGGACAGCAGCCGTTCGCGCGGCCCATGGATGATCGCATCGGCCGCCACCATTTCCGTGTAGAGCAGCGCATTGCGGCTGATCTGCCGGTGAAAATAGCGGCAATGGCGATCGGTCCAGTCGATCATCGGCGCAATCGCGAAGATCGGCTGGCCCGACGTCAGGGCCTCGGCGTAGAAATTGGATGTCGTCATGCCGCGCTCATAGCGTAAAGGCAGGCAAAACGCCAGTTTTCCTCACGCAAGGCAGCCATGTCAGGATGCAAGGCGATGATGATGCTGCGTTGTCGAACCACGCGTTCCCCCGCCGTTGCTTTCCGTCTAAGATGTCAGGACTCACGAACAGCAAGAGCGTGCAATGTCCCTTCCCGCCACCGTCATCCCGCTTCCGCATCCCGTCCTGCTTCCCGTCGAAGGCACAGCCGAGGCGTTCCCGGTACGCCGCGTTTACTGCGTCGGGCGTAACTACGCCGACCATGCGATCGAGATGGGCCATGACCCGAGCCGCGAGCCGCCGTTCTTTTTCCAGAAGAACGCCGACAATCTGCTGCCCGCAGGCAAGGACTTCCCCTACCCGCCGCTGTCCAGCGATGTGCATTTCGAGGTCGAGTGTGTGCTGGCGCTAAAAGCCGGCGGCCAGGATATCGCCGCCGACAAGGCGCTCGACTGCATTTATGGCTACGCCGTCGGCATCGATTTCACACGTCGCGATCTACAGGCCGAGGCGAAGAAGCTCGGCCGCCCCTGGGAAGTCGCCAAGGCCTTCGAATATTCAGCACCGGTGTCGCCTATCGTCCCGGCAAGCCAATTTGGGCATCCCTCGGCGGGCCGGATCTGGTTGGAATTGAACGGCAAGCGCGTCCAGGATGGCGACCTCAACCAGATGATCTGGAAGGTGCCTGAGATCATTGCCGAACTCTCGAGACTCTTCATCCTGGCGCCGGGCGATGTCATCATGACCGGTACGCCGGCAGGCGTCGGCGCCGTAAAGAAGGGCGACCGTGTCGATTGCGGCATCGACGGCATTTCCACGCTGTCGATCAACGTGGCCTGAGGGGAGACGTCATGCCTGTCTACGCGCTTGGCGAATTGATGCCGGACCTGCCGCCATCAGGCAACTATTGGATCGCCCCGGATGCCCATGTCATTGGTCAGGTGTTACTTGGCGTCGACGTCGGCGTCTGGTTCGGTGCAGTGCTGCGCGGCGATAACGAGCCGATCACCGTCGGCGCGGCGACGAACATCCAGGAAGGCGCGATGCTGCACACCGATCCGGGATTTCCCGTAACGATCGGCGAAGGCTGCACCATCGGTCATCACGCCATCGTCCACGGCTGCACGATCGGCGACAATTCCCTAATCGGCATGGGTGCCACGGTGCTGAATGGCGCCAAGATCGGCAACAACTGCCTCGTCGGCGCAAATGCGCTGATCACCGAGGGCAAGGAGTTTCCGGATAACTCCTTGATCGTCGGCTCGCCGGCGCGCGTGGTCCGCACCCTGGACGAGGCGGCGATCGCCGGGTTACGCCGCTCAGCCGAAAAATATGTCGGCAACTGGCAACGTTTCGCGCGGGACTTGCGCCCACTCTGAACTGTTAGAACAGCAGACCGACGCCGGTCACGTTCTTGACGGCCATCTTCACGAGATCGAAAACGGCGTTCAGGATCTTCTGCGCGGCGACATAAAGGAGGAATTCGAACTCGGCCACGCGCTGTTGAGATTGAGTACGAGAAGATGCAGCGTCAGGTCAGCAGACTTGGCGGTGATCGTCTCGCCGCAAGCTGCGCCATGACCTTGGCGGTCTTCTGCGCGATGAAACCCAGCTGGTAGGTCATCTCGTCGCGAATGGCGGTCCATTGGCCCTTTGCCGTCGCGGCAGCGACGGACAGCAGGCCTTCAAGCAGTTCTTCGGCAGATTCCGGTGCGAAATTCGCGTCAACAGACATGGCTGTCCCCCCTATTTCAATGACCCCTCCATCGTTCTGGCTATGCCTCAGGTGTTCTGAACGATCGTAATATTGTCCGTTTCGTTGGCCCGCTGACCCTTGGCCTCGAACTTCGCCCGGGATGCTTCGATCGCCTGCCGGCAGCGTTCGATGTTGTCGGCCACGAGCTGTGCGGCGCGCGCAGATGGTTTGCCCTGGAGATAAGCCGTGCGACGCCCTGCGATATCGCCCGCGTCCTTCACCATGGCGAGAGCTTCGATGTAATATCGATTTTCGTCAGGCTCGAATGTGCGCCGTCAAGCTTCGTATAGACGGCCTCGTTGTAAACAGGCGCCAAGATGGAACATCCGCTGAGCGGAATTGCCAATATCAGCAAAGATAGATGACATTTCGGCATGTGTGAGTCCCCAGCCCCGCCGAACATCATAAACCAGCTACAAATACAATCAATACTTACATAAACAATAATCAGCAATCATAGAGAGAATTTGGTTGAGCGGTCAGGCCTAAGCGGCACACGCCTCACACAGACCACGGATCTCGATCGTGGTCTTCTCTGCCTTGAACTTCTTGCCGCGCGTCCAGTCCATGAGGCGGTGATCGACCTCGTGGTCGTGGAACTCCATGACATGCCCACAGCTCTCGCAGATCGCGAAGGCGACGATGCCGTGACTGTGGCAGTTCTGGTCCGGATGGGCGCAGGCGACGAAGGCGTTGATGCTTTCCAGCCGGTGCACCACGCCATACTCGAGCAGCTTCTCGAGGGCGCGGTAGACCTGCAGTGGCGCGCGAAAACCATGATCGCGCAGCTTGTCGAGGATCGTATAGGCGCTGAGCGGTCCGTCCGCCTTTTCGAGTACCTCGAAAACGAGAGCCTGGTTCTTGGTCAAAGCAGGTGCGTTCATGAACGTTGTCCTTCCAAGGCCTGCCCGCGCCCGCGCCTCGGCAGCAGGCTCAGAATGAAAAGGATCAGGGCCGCGACGACGATCGAGGGGCCGGAGGGCGTGTCGTAGGTCAGCGAACCGAACAGCCCGCCGACCACGGCGACGGCGCCGATCAGCGAGGCGAAGACCGCCATCACCTCAGGCGTCGAGGCGAAACGGCGCGCTGCGGCCGCCGGGATGATCAGCAGCGAGGTGATCAGCATGATGCCGACGATCTTCATGGCGATTGCGATGACAACAGCCATCAGCAGCATGAAGAACAGCCGCGCCCGCTCCGGCTGCAGTCCCTCGGCCTCGGCAAGCTCGGGGTTGACCGTGGAGGCCAGAAGCGGTCGCCAGAGCCAGGCGATCGCCGCCAAAACGAGAATGCCGCCGCCCCAGATCATGACAATATCCGTCTTCGAGACCGCAAGGATGTCGCCGAACAGGAAAGCGATGAGGTCGATGCGCACCCAGCTCATGAAGGCGACCATGACGAGACCGATCGCCAGCGTCGCGTGCGACAGAATACCGAGCAGCGCATCCGCAGACAGCGCCTGGCGTTTTTGCAGGAACAGCAGGAGGATCGACACGGTAGCCGCGACGAGGAACACGGCAAGCGTCAGGTTGAACTGCAGGAGCAGCGAGAGCGCGACGCCGAGCAGTGCCGAGTGGGCGATCGTATCGCCGAAATAAGCCATACGCCGCCAGATGATGAAACAGCCGAGCGGGCCGGTCGTCAGCGCAAGCCCGACGCCTGCAAGGATCGCGCGGACGAAGAAATCGTCAAACATGGCGCTCTCCTGCGGGCTGTTTGTGATCATGGCTATGATCGTCAGCATGATGATCGTGGCTGTGACCGGCGTGGTTGTGGTGGGCGTGGTCGTGCCCTTCGTGGCCATGATGGTGGCCGTCATCAGGATGGCAGTTATCGGTGACGGAGCCATCGGAATGCAGCACACGGCCATCCGGTAGATGCGTGTGGTCGTGGTGATGGCTGTAGACGGCAAGCGCCTGCGCAGCGCGGCTACCAAAGAGGCGGACATATTCGGCGCTCTGCGTCACCGCCTGCGGTGTGCCGCGGCAGCAGACATGGCCGTTGAGGCAGATGACGGTATCCGTCGCCGCCATGACGACATGCAGGTCGTGCGAAATCAGCAGGATGCCGCAGCCGGTCGAGTTGCGGATCGACTGGATCAGGTCGTAGATCGCGATCTCGCCTGAGAAATCGACGCCCTGAACGGGTTCGTCGAGGACGAGGAGATCAGGCTTGCGCGCAATCGCCCGCGCCATCAAGGCCCGCTGAAACTCGCCGCCCGAGAGATGCTGCACTTCGGCGCCGAGCATATGTGAAAGCCCGACGGCTTCGAGCGCGGCGGTCATGTCGTGTTCGGAGAGCGGTCCGGTCAGCGTCATCAGCCGGCGTACGGTGAGCGGCAGCGTCCAATCGATCGCAAGCTTCTGTGGCACATAACCGACCTTGAGGCCGTCGGCGCGTTCAACCGTACCCTCATCGGGCTTCAGCACGCCGATCGCCGTCTTGACGGTGGTCGATTTGCCCGAGCCATTGGGGCCGATCAGCGTCACGATCTCGCCGCGCGAGACCGAGAAATCCACGCCCCGGACGAGCCAGCGGCCGCTTCTTTGGACGCCGACGTTGGAAAGCGAGACCAATGGCTTCGCTTCGGAATTTGCGGGAGAGAACATCATTTTTCCGAATGTGCTGTTGCGACTTGCTATCGCACACGTTATAGCATAACGCAATCGATGTAATAACATTACAACTGCAATTCAAGCGGAGTACACCGATGAAATTCGCGACGGCCCTTACCCTCGCAATTCCCGCCATCTTCTTTGCCGAGGCGGGCAGAACGGCGGATGCGCCTGTCGTGGTGACCTCGATCAAGCCGGTTCACTCGCTCGTATCGGCGATCATGCAGGGCGTCGGCACACCCGAACTGATCGTCGATGGCGCCGCCTCGCCCCACACCTACAATATGAAGCCGTCAAACGCGCGCGCGCTGCAAAACGCCAAGGTGGTGTTCTGGGTCGGTCCCGGGCTTGAAACGTTTCTGGAGAAGCCGCTGGAGGCGATCGGGTCTGATGCCGTCGTCGCCGAGCTCGACAAGGCGCCCGGCCTGACCAAGCTCAAGTTCCGTGAGGGCGGCGCCTTCGAACCGCACGACCACAGCGACCATGACGGTGAAGATCATCATGACGGCGATGGACATGATCATGCCCGTGCCGACACCGATCAGGGCCACGATCACGGGACTTTCGACACCCATCTCTGGCTCGATCCGCAGAATGCCAGGGCGATGGCCTCCGAGATCACCACCACCCTCGTCGCAGCCGACCCCGCCAATGCCCTCACCTACCAGGCCAACGCCAAGACGCTGGACGACAGCCTCGACGCGCTGGACAAGGAAATCGCCGGCATCGTGTCACCGGTGAAGGACAAGCCGTTCATCGTCTTCCACGATGCCTACCAGTATTTCGAGAACCGCTATCATGTACGGGTCGCGGGCTCGATCACCGTCAGCCCCGAAACGATCCCCGGCGCGGAACGCATTGCGGAGATCCACAAGAAGGTCGGCGAACTTGGCGCCACCTGCGTCTTCGCCGAACCGCAGTTCCAGCCGCGATTGGTCGATGTGGTCATCGAGGGGACCAAGGCGAAGGCCGGTGTCCTCGATCCGGAGGCCGCCACGCTCGATGCCGGCGCGGACCTCTATCCCAACCTCATGCTCGGCATTGCCAACAGCATGAAGGCCTGCCTCGCGCGAGAAAGCTGAGATTGCAGGGGCGGGTGCGGAACCCCCGCCCTTCACTAGTTCTGGCCACGCGCACAGCGTCCTACGGAAGCCTGTAATTGGCGTCTGATTGAATCAGAAGGGCGGCATTAAAGCCCCCTTTTCACATGGTGACGTCAGCGTTTAGCGAATGACGATGTTCGCGATCACACCGTTGACCGAGCCGATGAGCAGGAAGTCGTTGTCGACCTGCACCCAGCGATAGCCGCGTGGCGGAGCCGACAGGCGGTAGCGATGATAGTCGCGCACGTCACGCATATGGCGGCGCTCGGTAGGCGTCATGCGATGGCCGCGGCTCCACTTGTACTTCGTGACGTGAACGTCGCGCTCCACGACGACCGGCCGGCGGTGATCCTGGGCGCTCGCTTCGGTCGTTGCCAGCAGCGGAGAAGCGAGCACAGCAGTAGCGAGAAGGACGGTGGTGAGCTTTTTCATTGGGAGGTTCCTCGTGTTGAACACGCCCAGAACCTAGGTCCAAAATGATGAACCGAAACTGAAAGTTTGATTAAACTTACGTAATGAAAACACGTGTTTAAAAGCATCTATTAAATTAGCAAATGCGACATCTCCCGCAATTTCAGGCGATGTCGCTGGTTCGATCATAGTTCCTCGTAATTGAACCAATCGAAATCCGCGGTCTTTGCGCGACCCGACGTATCGAAGGCGAAAACGCCGGCGAATGCACCGGTGAACGAGCCGTGCTCGCCACGTCCGCCCTCGTCGGAGACCACACCGGCATCCAGCACAGGCCCGATCGGCTGCCAGGCCCCCTTGCCTTCCGTCTGCCAGAAGAACTGCAGGTCATTGTCGCGGATTTCCATGGAAAGCTGAACGCGCCCTTCGGCAGGCACCGCAACGCCGCTGCCGACCGGGAAGTCGAGACGGCTGTGGGGATAGTCGCCATTGCAGGAGAGAATGGTGACGCACCGTCCCAGCTTCTCGTGGAGGGTCACGGCGACCGCGTGGAACTTGTGCCTGTTATAGTAATGCGTCAGGCCGGCAACCTGCTGGTAGGTGTGGGGATCAAACTCCACGACCGTCTCCGCCCTGAAGCTGTGGTGCTCCTGACGACGGGCGACAAGAGACTGTTCGAACCACGAACCGATGCTTTCGCGCCCGATCAGCCTCAGATGTCCTGCCCGATCGGTAAGGTTGAAAATGCGCTCCGGCTGTGGCGTGCGAAGCCACTGGAAATCATCAGGCAGCTTTCCGCCGTCGAAGCTGTATTCGCTGCGCACAGGCTTCTCGACCGGCACAGCGCCGGCCAGTCCCGGCACGGTGACATCGGGAACAACAGTGCCGTTCTCGAGGTAAAGCCACCCGTCCTCCTTCCAGACACACTTCTGCAGGCTGGTCTCGCGACCGAGCGTGCAGCGGCGCTTTGGCGGCATCGGACGACCGCAGAGGTGCGTGTGATAGGCCTGTCCGTCGGGCGTTTCGACATACTGGCCGTGCCCTGCTCGCTGGAGAATGGCTTCAGGATGATCCTTTGACGTGATGAGGTGCTTGTTCGGATGCATCTCATAGGGACCGTCGATCGTGCGCGAACGAGCCATGGTGACGGCATGGTCGTAGCCAGTGCCGCCCTCGGCGGTCGTCAGGTAATAGTAGCCGTTCCGCTTGAAGAGATGCGGTCCCTCGACGAGGCCCAGCGAACTGCCGGCGAATATGTTCTTGATCGGGCCCTTCAGCGACCTGGTCGCCGCATCCCATTCCTGCAGCAGAATGCCATCGAAGGCCGGCGACTTCGGCGCACCGCCGAAGCTCTCGGTGCGATGATTCCACTGCATGTTCATGAACCACTTGCGGCCGTCCTCATCATGGAACAGGGACGGGTCGAAGCCCGAAGAGTTCACGTAGACCGGCTCCGACCATTCGCCCTCAATGGTTGGCGAAGTCACGATGTAGTTATGCGCATCCTTGAAGTTGCCGTCGAAGCGCTTGACGTCGGTATAGACCAGCCAGAACAGCCCGTCGGCATAAGAAAGGCAGGGGGCCCAGACGCCGCAGCTGTCGGGATTGCCGCGCATGTCGAGTTGCGACTTGCGCTCGAGAGGACGCCGAACCATCGTCCAGTTCACAAGATCGCGCGAATGATGGATCTGGACGCCGGGATACCATTCGAACGTCGAGGTGGCGATATAGTAGTCGTCTCCAACGCGGCAAATGGATGGATCGGGGTTGAAGCCCGGCAGGATCGGGTTGCGGATCATGGTGAAGTCTCCTCCCTGAAATACGCGCGGCTTACCGCACGTACATCAAAAAATGATAGGAGAAACGCCCGGCGCACTGGACCGGGCGCTTCGGTTTATTCGCGTTCCGCGGACTTTGCCCAGAGATTGATGTCGGCCTCGCGGGCATAGACATCGATCTCCTTGAGCTCAGCGGCGGTAAATTCGAGATTGTCGAGCGCCTTGACGCAATCGACGATCTGCGACGAACGGCTCGCGCCGATCAGCGCCGACGTCACCCGGTCGCCACGCAGAACCCAGGCAATCGCCATCTGCGCCAGCGTCTGGCCACGACGCTCCGCGATCTCATTGAGCTTGCGGATGTTGTCGATGATCTGAGGACGAATGAAGTCCTTCTTGAGGAAGTGGTTCTGGGCAGCACGGCTATCCTGCGGGATGCCGCCGAGATACTTGGTCGTCAGCATACCCTGCGCCAGCGGCGAGAACACGATCGACCCCATGCCGGCCTCGTCAAGCGTATCCAGCAGCTTGTCGTCCTCGACCCAGCGGTTGAGCATCGAATAACTCGGCTGATGGATCAGGCACGGCGTCCCGAGATCCTTCAGGATAGCGGCAGCCTCCCGGGTGCGCTGCGAATTGTAGGACGAGATGCCGACATAGAGCGCCCGGCCGGAGCGGACAATATGATCGAGCGCGCCGCAGGTTTCCTCGAGCGGGGTATCCGGATCGAAACGATGCGAATAGAAGATATCGACGTAGTCGAGACCCATGCGCTTCAAGCTCTGGTCACACGACGCGATCAGATACTTGCGGCTGCCCCATTCGCCGTAGGGACCCGGCCACATGTCGTAGCCGGCCTTGGACGAGATGATCAACTCGTCGCGCAGGCCTGAAAATTCAGTGCGCAGGATTTCACCGAAGGCGGTTTCGGCGCTGCCAGGAGGCGGGCCGTAGTTGTTGGCGAGGTCGAAATGGGTGATACCGAGATCGAAGGCCGTGCGGCACATGTCGATCTTGCGGTCATGCGGCGTGTCGCCGCCGAAATTGTGCCAGAGGCCGAGCGATACCGCAGGCAGCTTCAGGCCGGAACGGCCTGTGCGGTTATACTTCATCTTTGAATAGCGGTCGGAAGCCGGTTGCCAGCTCATAATTCTGATCCTTTAAGCGAAAAAGCGCGGGCTTGTCGCCCGCGCCGGACCATAGTCCTTTGGTCGCTTACTTCAAGAGCGCCTGCGCTTCTTCGATGCCGAGTGCGGCCGGCTGCGTGCAGGTCGTCGTCAGCTCGATGAAACGGCCTTCCTCGCCCGACTTCAGGATTGAAGTCATGACGTCGACGCCGTGCAGCGTGCGATCGAGCGAGCAACGCGCATCGCGCCCCTCGATGATCGCCATCGCCATGTCGGCGAGACCCGCCGTGCGGTAGTTGGCGCGCGGTCCCTGCGGGCTCTCCTGGTTGAAGATACCGAAGGGATGTTCCCAGCCTTCGACCGGCTTGATGTCCTTGTCCTTGCCGCTGGCCTCGACGACGCCGCCGAAGAAGTTCGGATCCGGCACGTAAAGCGAGCCCTCGGTGCCATAGAGCTCCATGTTGGCGTGGCGATGAGACCAGACATCCCAGCTCGCCGTCAGCGTGACAGTCGCGCCGCTGACAAATTCGAGGATCGCCTGGATCGTCGTCGGCGTCTTGACCGGGATGGTCTCGCCATGACGCGGCTGGCTGGTGATGGTGCGGGTCTCGGACGCCATGGAGGTCATCGCGCCGACGCGCTTCACCGGACCGATCAGGTTGATCAGGTTGGCGATGTAGTATGGACCGAGATCGAGGATCGGGCCGCCGCCGGGCAGGAAGAAGAAGTCCGGGTTCGGATGCCACATCTCCATGCCCGGGCTCATGACGTAGCACGCGCCCGAGGTGACGCGGCCGATGCCACCGTCGTCGATAAACTTGCGGGCAAGCTGGTGCGCGCCGCCGAGGAAGGTATCCGGCGCGCAGCCGACGGAGAGGTTCTTCTCCTTGGCAATGCGGCGCAACTCTTCACCCTGCTCGAGGGTGAGAACCAGCGGCTTTTCCGAATAGACGTGCTTGCCGGATTCAAGGATCGCCTTGGAAACCGGGAAGTGAGCATCCGGGATCGTCAGGTTGACGACGACGTCGATCTCGTCATTGGCGAGAAGCTCATCGATCGTCTGCGCCTTTACGCCGTATTCCTCGGCGCGGGCCTGGGCAGCCTGCACGTTGATATCGGCGCAGGCCAGGACCTTCAGACCCTTGAAAAGCGGAGAGAGTGAGAAGTAGGTGGTGGAGATGTTGCCGCATCCGATGATGCCGACGCCAAGTTCCTTGGTCATGATATGCCTCAATAAGTCTTGAAGGATGCGATCGAGCGCGTGATCAGGCGGTCGACATCGGCCGGGTTGTCATGCTCGACGACGTAGTGCTTGGTCTTGGTGCTCTTGAGTGCAGCGATGAGCTTGGCCCACTGCAGAGTGCCGTGGCCAACATCTGCCCAACCATCCTCGTTCTTGTTCTCGCCAGCCGGCGCAATGTCCTTGACGTGAGCCGAGGTGATGCGCGATCCGAGCTTTTCGATCCAAGAGAACGGGTCAGCACCACCGCGAACGACCCAGGCGATATCCGCTTCCCAGGAAATGTCAGGAGCGCCTTCAAAGATGCGTTCGATCGGCAGTGAGCCATCGGCGAGCTTCACGAATTCGAAGTCGTGGTTGTGCCAGCCGAACTCATAGCCGGCATCCTTGTAGGGCTTTGCCATCTCATGCAGCCGCTTGCCGAAGGCCAGCCAGCCGGCACCATCGGTCGGGCGCTGCTCGGCGGCGAGATGCGGCGCATAGATCGAGTCCATGCCGAGGACCTTTGCAATGTTCAGCGACTTCTGGACTTCGCCGTCGAGGAAATCGGGGCTGAAATGGCCACTGGCCATGACAAGACCGTTCTTGTCGAGTTCGGCACGCAGGCTGTTCAGGCCGGCATCATCGAGGTCGGCATAGATGCCGCCGAAACCTTCGACTTCCTGATAGCCGGCCTTGCCGAGCTTTTCAAAGATCGCCGAATAGGGCTGGAAGTTACGGGCGCTGTAAAGCTGGAAACTCAGTTTCGTCATCATTCCTCCTCGGGCCTCGTGCCCATTGCATTTCAGTCAGGATCAATCCACGGACTGACAGGATTGCAGGTCGTAGAAACGGAATTCCGGCAAGGTGCCGCCCTCGAGCGGCTTTGCCGGGGTGAAGGTAATGCGGCGCGTCTCGCCCGCCGCCAGATCGAAGGCATTGTCTGAATACTTTCCGTCGGTCTCGGTCTCGATCATCACGAAGAGCGCAAGTCCCTTCGCAGTGACGTTAAGGCACACGGAGCCGTCTTCCTCGACATACTCGTGTGTGACCATGAGGCCCGCAGCCTCGAGCTCCAGTGCCTTGTAGGTGCCGTGCACATAGTGCCCCTCGCCACCCATGCCATTCGACGCCGTGAAGCGCCAGGCAAGCAGTGTCCCGGCAGGAATTTCGGAAACGTCGATGCTCGTCGCCGTTACGGCTGCGTCAGGGGTGCAGACCGCCTGCACGTCCTTCAGGTGCTTGCGTTCGCCCTTCATGTCGAGGACCGAGACCGACAGGTCGATGCTGACCTCGGCAAGCGTGTCGTTGACCAGCGAGAAGCGGATCTGCTTGCCGTCCTCATTAGGGATCGCCGCAACGGCGACCGGCTGGAAGAAGCGCTTGACCAGATAATGCATCGCCTTCCAGCGACCGCCGTGGTCGAGGCTCGACCACGAGGCGACCGGCCATGTGTCATTGAGCTGCCAGTAGATGGTGCCCATGCAATGCGGCTTCAGCGACCGCCAGTATTCCACTGCGGTCTTGATTGCGAGACCCTGCTGGATCTGGCTGAGATAGACGAAATTCGGGAAGTCCTTCGGGAAGCGGAAATAGCGGAACATCGTCCCGGCAATGCGCTCGTTGCCACCTGCATTCTTCTGGTGCAGCTCCATGACAGGCGACGCTACGTTCATGTCCTTCGGATCGGCGTAGGTCTTGATGACAGGCAGCGACGTATAGGACTGGAAGCCGAATTCCGAGCAGAAGCGCGGGCGCACCGATCGATAATTGTCGAACGACTTGTTCTCGTGCCAGACCGACCAGTAGTGCATGTCGCCGGAACCGTCGGCATGCCAGGCATCGCCGAAATCGAGATAACCGGATGCCGGGCTCGACGGCCACCAGATGGCGTCGGGCGCCGCCTTCTTCATCGCCTGCTCGATCGTACGGTTGAGGCGATCGTAGGAGACAAGATAGCGGTCGCGATCCTTCTTCGACTCGTCGAACCAGGTGAGCGCACCGACCAGTTCGTTGTCGCCGCACCACAGCGCGATCGACGGATGCGAGGACAGACGGCGCACCTGATAGTCGACCTCAAGCGCGACGTTGTCGAGGAAATCCTCCGTCGAAGGATAGAGGTTGCAGGCGAACATGAAATCCTGCCAGACCATCAGG
Source organism: Rhizobium sp. RHZ02 (assembly GCF_014851575.1). Lineage (NCBI taxonomy): Bacteria > Pseudomonadati > Pseudomonadota > Alphaproteobacteria > Hyphomicrobiales > Rhizobiaceae > Rhizobium > Rhizobium sp. RHZ02. The sequence continues at coordinate 7,807 of NZ_JACUZX010000009.1, read as the reverse complement.
CCCATCCGATCGCAAAGATCGTAGAAATAGTCATGTTCGTAGAAGCCGCCGCCCCAGACGCGGATCATGTTCATGTTTGCGGCATGAGCCGACTGCAGCAGGTCTTCAGTCTTCTCGGGCGATGACAGCGAAAACAGCGCATCAGCCGGGATCCAGTTGGCGCCGCGGCAGAAGATCTCGCGGCCGTTGACCTTCAGCGCGAAACGGCTGCCGGCGGCATCGGGCGTCGTGATCAGCTCGACGGTGCGAAGACCGATTTGCTTGCTGACCGCATCCGACGGAAGATCGACAGTCAATGTGTAGAGCGCCTGCTCACCACTGCCCGCCGGCCACCACAAGCGCGGCTTATCGATCTGGAAGACGTGGTTGACGACGGTTTCGCCGGCGCCGACGCCTACGTCGAGCCGAATGCGTTCCCCGTCGAGCGTAAAATGAACAGGCACAATCCCCGGATTCTTGGCGAACAATGTCGCCGTCACCTGCAGATCGACGGAGCCGTCGAGATTATGGACCTGACGTGTCGTGACGTGGTCGATGCGCGCAGTCTCGAGCCTGCGCAAAGCGATCGTGCCATAGAGGCCGAGCGGCGCAATCGCGATGTTCCAGTCCCAACCGAAATGGCACTGCGGCTTGCGCAGCATATTGCCATTCGCAATAGGCGAATTGCCGGGGTGATATGGGATGTAGAACGGCTGCTTGGCCTGCCGGTCGGCACCGGCCGAAATGCTCGAGTGCAGCACGATCCGAATGTGGTTCTCGCCAGTCTTCAGCTGGCCACCTACATCGGGCCGGTAGCGACGGAAGCTGTTATCGGCGAGCAGCACCGGAGAACCGTTGACGAACACCGCGGCAACGGTATCGAGATAGTCGATATCGAGATACCACTCGCCGTCCGGCTCGGACAGCGTGAAACTGCGTTCCAGCACCCAGTCGCGCTGCGCCACCCACTGAACGATCTCCTCGTTACGGCCGAAATAGGGATCGGGGATCAGTTCAGCGGCATGCAGCGCCGTGTGCACATCGCCCGGCAGCGTGATCGATGTCGTGACCTCGCCGTCGGCTGAGGTGAGCTTCCACGATCCGGATAGGTCGAGGTTAAACCCGTTTGTCGGCAAGGAAGTCATAGCATTATCCCGATCGGGCCGCGCTTAGGACCGCCCGCAATCGCGGGCCGCAGCCGAACTTGGTGGCCAGATGGCCGATTGGAGAACGGGCGGAACTATACGCTCCGCCCTATTGCGATTTCTAGATGCGAAGCTCAGTCTCCGCATCAAAGAGCGACGCCAGCGACATATCGAAGCCGAGCTTGACGGCGGAACCGGGGCTGAAGCGGCGTGCACCATTGATACGCACGGACATCGTGTGGCCGGCATGCTTCAGCCAAAGCAGGTTGTCGGCGCCCATTGGTTCCTCGATGTCGACGGTCGCTTCGTGGACCTCGGCGCCGAGATTCTCGTTGACCTTCACATGTTCAGGACGAACGCCGAGAATGACCTTGCGGCCCGCTTGCAGCGATTCGGGCGCCTCATAGGCTGCAACAGAGAAGTTCACGCCGTTGGCAGTGAAGAACGCCTCGTCACCCTGCTTGGTGATCTCCCCACGCAAGAAATTCATCGACGGCGAGCCGATAAAGCCTGCAACAAAGAGATTGCGTGGCTTGTTGTAGATCGTCGTCGGGTCGGCAAGCTGCTGGATGATGCCGTTTTTCATGATCGCGATACGATCGGCCAAGGTCAGCGCTTCGATCTGGTCGTGCGTGACGTAGATCATCGTGTTGTTCAGCGACTGGTGCAGGCGCTTGATTTCGACGCGCAGCTCCGAGCGCAGCTTGGCGTCGAGGTTCGACAGCGGCTCGTCGAACAGGAACACATCCACGTCGCGCACCAATGCGCGACCGATCGCAACGCGCTGACGCTGGCCGCCCGAGAGCTCGGCCGGCTTGCGCTTCAGCAGCGGCTGGATCTGCAGGATTTCCGCCGCACGCGCCACGCGCTTGTCGATCTCCTGCTGTGGCACCTTGGCGACCTGGAGGCCGAAAGACAGGTTCTTCTCGACGCTCATCTGCGGATAGAGCGCGTAGGACTGGAACACCATGCCGATGCCGCGATCCTTCGGCTCTTCCCAGGTGACGTTCTTGCCCTTGATGAAGATCTGGCCGTCGGATGCGTCGAGCAGTCCGGCGATGCAGTTCAACAGCGTGGACTTGCCGCAGCCGGAAGAGCCCAGGAGAACCAGGAACTCGCCGTCGTTGATTTCGAGGTTGAGGTCCTTGAGAACGCTGACCGAACCGAAGTTCAACGAGAGATCTCGGATGGAAACACTTGAATTCATGGATCAGCCTTTCACTGCGCCAGCGGCAATACCACGGACGAAAAGTCGTCCCGATACGAAATAGACAACGAGCGGCACCAGACCCGTCAGGATCGTTGCGGCCATATTGACGTTGTATTCCTTCACGCCCTGGACAGAGTTGACGATGTTGTTGAGCTGCACGGTCATCGGGTAGTACTCCGGTCGGGTGAAGACGACACCGAACAGGAAGTCGTTCCAGATGCCGGTGACCTGCAGGATCATGGCGACGACGAAGATCGGCAGCGACATGGGCAGCATGATCTTCAGGAAAATCTGCCAGAAGCCGGCCCCATCGATGCGGGCAGCCTTGAAGAGCTCCTGCGGCAGCGATGCGAAGTAGTTGCGGAACAGCAGCGTCAGGATCGGCATCCCGAAGATGCTGTGCACGATGATCAGGCCCGTCAGAGTTCCATAGACGCCGATCTCACGCAGCACGATAACGATAGGATAGATCATCACCTGATAGGGAATGAACGCGCCGACGACGAGGATCGCAAAGAAGACTTCCGAACCCTTGAAGCGCCAGTTGGCGAGCGCATAGCCGTTCACCGAGGCAATGGCAATCGACAGGACCACCGAGGGAACGGTGATACGCACCGAATTCCAGAAGCCGCGCGAGAGGCCGTCGCAGTTCAGGCCTGTGCAGGCCGTCGCCCAAGCCTTCACCCAGGGCTCGAAGGTGATTTCGACCGGCGGTGAGAAGATATTGCCGAGGCGGATTTCGGGCATGCCCTTCAGCGACGTGACCATCATCACGTAAAGCGGAAGAAGGTAATATGCAGCGGCAACAAAAAGCGTGCCATAGAGAATGATGTTGCGCGGAGAGATCACCCGCTTCGGCTTCGGGCCGCTGGGGCCGGACGCGCGGCCACCGGAGGTCTTGAGAGTAACAGAATCAGGCACGTTTACGCCCTCCGAATTCCAGATAGGCCCACGGGATGATGATGATCGCGACGGTGACCAGCATCATGGTCGAGGCGGCGAAACCCTGCCCCAGATTCTGAGCCTGGAACATGTAGTCGTAAACGTATTTCGCAGGCACTTCAGAGGCGATGCCTGGACCACCTGATGTCTGCGCCACCACCAGGTCGTAGACCTTGACGATGCCACTGGCGATGATGACAAGCGTCGTGATGAAGACAGGCCGCATCATCGGAATGACGATGAAGAGATAGGTCTTCCACATCGGGATGCCGTCGACGCGCGCGGCCTTCCAGATGTCTTCATCGATACCGCGCAAGCCGGCGAGCATAAGGCACATGACGAGACCCGTGCCCTGCCACAGCGCGGCGATCAAAATGCCGTAGATGACGATTTCAGGTGTGTAGAGCGGGTCGAAATTGAAGCTTGTCCAGCCAAGCGACCGGACAACTGATTGGATGCCAAACTCAGGGTTCAGGATCCACTGCCAGACGAGGCCGGTAACGATGAAAGACAGGGCGAATGGGTAGAGGAAGATCGTACGGAACGTATTTTCGAACCGGATCTTTTGGTCCATCAACGCCGCGAGCACAAAGCCGATCACCAGGCTGAAGATAATCGATAGCACGCCGTAGATCGCAAGATTCTCGATGGACACGATCCAGCGCGGGGCAGCCCACAGGCGCCTGTATTGTTCGAGACCTACGAAGCTCAACCGCGGAAGGAGCTTCGAGTTCGTGAATGAATAAACGACCGTCCAGGCCGAGCCACCGACGAAGATGACCAAGGCGGTCAGGATCATCGGAATGGATGCAATCTTCGAATTCAGATTGCGCAGTAACTGATTTGGCCGGCCGGCTTTCGCTTGACCCGTCATTGTAATTCCTCCTGAATCGCAATTCTGCTGTGATCCAGAGCAGCGAACCGTCTACCGGTCGCCTCCTCTTCTCACTCCCATACCAAGGCCGGATGCCCTGCATCAGCTGCTACCAGCCTCGAGCGCTGCCGCCACCCGGACACGATGGGAGTTCCGGGCAAATCCGGCTCCGTCACACGGAGCCGGATCGCAACAGCGTCGGAAAAGCGACGATCAGTCGGCAGAAGCGATGATTTCAGCGAAGCGCTTCTGAGCGGCTTCCGGCGTCATCGACGGATTTGCGAAGAACTCCGAGAAGAGGTCTTCCTTCTGCTTCTGGCTATCCGCCGACAGAAGCTGGTCGGTACCTTGGATCACATTGCCCTTTGCGAGGATGTCGAGACCCTTCTTCATGCAGTCGTTGGCTGCACCAAGGTCAACGTCACCGCGAACTGGCAGCGAGCCCTTCTTCAGGTTGAAGGCAACCTGCGTCTTGGGATCGAGAAGCGTCTTGGCAAGCACAGCCTGTGCCTTAGACTTCTCTTCGTCCTTGAGCAGGGGGAAGTAGAAGGCATCACCGCCGGTGGAGATGATTTCGTTCACGCCGAGGCCCGGAAGGCAGGTGTAGTCGGTACCGGCCTTCTGACCAGCCAGCTGGAACTCGCCTTGCGCCCAGTCACCCATGATCTGGCCACCGGCCTTGCCCGTGATGACGAGGTTGGTTGCTTGATTCCAGTCCTGAACATTGCTGCCCTTGGACATACGGCGAGCGTCATCGGCGGCCTTGAAAACCTTTGCGATCTCCGGACCGGCAGCCGCTTCAGCGTCCTTGTCCTTGAACACCTTGAGGAAGGTATCCTTGCCGGCAATGGCAACCATCAGCACGTCGAACGCGCCGGCAGCTTGCCAGGGCTGACCGCCAACGGCGAGCGGAACGATGCCGGCCTTTTCGAGCGCCGGAGAGGCGGCGACAAATTCATCCCAGTTCTTCGGCACTTCAACGCCAGCCTTCTTGAAGGCTGCATTGGAGAGCCACAGCCACTGCCAGGAGTGGATGTTGACCGGGGCACAATAGATCTTGCCGTCGATCGTGCAGGAATCGAGCAGGCTCGACGGACGAATGATGTCCTTCCAGTGCTCGGCGGTGGCGACGTCGGTCAGGTCCCGCATCAGGCCAGCCTGAACCAGCTCTTCGGCCTGACGACCATGGTTGAACTGCGTGGCACCCATCGGATCACCGCCGGTGATGCGGCTGATCATGATCGGACGCGCGGTACCGCCGGAGCCGGCGATCGCACCGTCGACCCACTTGTTGCCGGTCGCGTCGAATGCCTTTGCGAGTTCTGCCACGGCAGCGGCTTCGCCACCAGAAGTCCACCAATGGGTGACTTCAAGATCGGTCGCGTTCGCCGCACCGAGCGGCAGCACGACGGAAGCGGCAAGTGCAGCCGCGATCAAACGAAAATTCATGAGTTCTCCTCCCTCACTGAAACGTTGCCGGAAAAACTTAGTGCAATCGATATTTTCGCGCAACAGCCAGCCGATGAAAAATTTCTAAACTTTTTTCTTTGCAATCTCAGACTGCATAATGGCGTTGATTTTTGCACGGGAGAGCGTGGAAAGCACAACGAGCGAGCAAGTGCACAATCTGGATTATCGAATTGTTTTAACGCACAAAATATCGTAGTTATCGCATTTTCGGCGGCACGTTTCATTCGCAGGTGCAAAAAATGTGAGCAAAACACCATGACTAAACCTATGGGCGCACCCATGCTGTTCAAACGCGAAAAAGGTCTCGACAATTCTACTGTATCGTTACAGATTTCGCTGTCTGAGGGAGGAGCATCTTTGGTCGCACTTGCGCTTACGACGCTTCTAAAAAGACTCTATAAGCGGACCAAATCGCATAGGATGGTCTAGAGGGATGAAAAATAACGAAAAATTCGGAGACGCCACCGGCGTGCTCCAGCGGGAGAGGCCGACGCTCAAGACGATTGCCTTCATGACGGGCCTCGGTGTGACCACCGTTTCGCGTGCCCTGAAGGATGCGCCCGATATCGGTGCCGAAACCAAGGAGCGCGTGCGCATGGTCGCCCGCCAGCTCGGCTATCAGCCGAACAGAGCGGGCGTGCGCCTCAGAACCGGCAAAACCAACGTCATCGCGCTCGTGCTCAGCATCGACGAAGAGATCATGGGCTTCACCAGCCAGATTGTCTTCGGCATTTCGGACGTTTTGTCGGGCACGCCCTATCACCTCGTCGTGACGCCCTATTCCATCGCCAAGGATCCGCTATTACCGGTCCGCTACATTCTCGACACCGGCTCCGCCGACGGCGTTATTATCTCGCGAATCGAGCCCGACGACCCTCGCGTCAGCCTGATGATCGAACGCAACATGCCCTTCTCCACGCACGGGCGCACCGAGAGCGATCTCGTACATCCCTATCATGATTTCGACAGCGAGGCTTACGCTTATCAGGCCGTCCGCGCCCTCGTCGCCAAAGGCCGTCGGAAGATAGCGCTGCTGCCGCCGCCAGGCCGGCTCACCTATTTCGCCCATACGCGGATCGGCTTCCAGACGGCGCTGCATGTCTATGGCGCCGAAGAGATCCCGCTGCGCGTCAACATCGACGCGCCGTTGCAGCAGATACGCGACGAGGTGGAAGCGCTGATGCGTTCCTCGCATGCGCCAGATGGCATCGTTTCCTCCTCGGCCGCCGGCGCGATCGCCGTCAATGCCGGTGTAGAGGCTGCCGGTTGCGTCGTCGGTCGCGATGTCGACCTCGTCTCGAAGCAATCGACGGAGATCCTCAACTGGATACGACCGAATATGATCACCTGTTTCGAGGACGTTCGCGAGGCCGGCCGCGAACTCGCCCGCGCGGTGATCGGCCGCATCGAAGGCGTTCCGCCCGAAAAGCTGCAGAGCGTCAGCCAGCCGACCTGGCCGGACGGCGTCTTCGACTGACCCAACAGGAAACCAAAGCGGCGAGAATCAAAAAAGCCCAGTTTCGGCCGGGCTTTTTCATTTTGGGAACGCGCGCCGGCTCAGAAGGTCGCCGCACCGCTACCCCACGGGCCGTGGTGGAAGTCCTTGCTGTCGAGGCGATCAAAGCCGTGCGCGCCGAAGAAGTCACGCTGCGCCTGGATCAGGTTCGCGGTGCCGCGGCCTTGGCGATAGGCATCGAAGTAGGTCAGCGCCGAGGTCAGCGCCGGAACCGGCAGGCCGGCTTGCAGGGCCGCCGCAACGACGCGGCGCAGCGCCGGGATCGATTCCTTGACCATCTCGGAGAAGGCAGGCGTCACGACCAGGTTGGCAGCATCCGGAGCCTTGGTGAAGGCCGAGGTGATCTCGTCGAGGAACTGCGAGCGGATGATACAGCCGGCTCGCCAGATCTTGGCGATGACAGGCATCGGCAGCGACCAGTTGAACTCGCGCGATGCTTCCGCCATGACGGCGAAGCCCTGCGCATAAGCGCCGATCTTGGCGGCGAACAGCGCCAGCTCCAGATCCTTGTTGAGTTCGGGGCCGTAGGCGATCGGGAACTTGCATTCCGGCTTGCCGAAGATCTTCTCGGCGGCTTCGCGCTCGGTCTTCATCGACGACAGGCTGCGGGCGGCAACGGCGGCTTCGATCGCGGTTGCCGGAATGCCCATGTTCTGCGCTTCGATCGCCGA
>NZ_JACUZX010000099.1:0-393 GCF_014851575.1 Rhizobium sp. RHZ02 | reverse complement strand
ATCCTCGACAGGCGGATCGGCGAGAATGAACTGCAAGCGATCGACACCATGCGCAACTACGTCGACGCGCAGCAAGAATACGCTTCGGCCGATCACGACGGCGACGGCGTTCTCGAATATGCACAGAACCTTATAAGTAGCCCTGGCAAGACAGACGGCCTTTACTGGCCCCCCAACCAAGGAGACTCAGACAGTCCCGCCGGAGCCTTCGTCGAACAGGCCGCTCTCGAGCGTGCGAAGGCCGGGGATGGCTATTTCGGCTACCATTTTCGGATCCTGAAGGGCCAGGGCGCCAACATAGCCGGTGGCGACTACAGCTACATAATCAACGGCAACATGATCGTCGGGTTCGCGCTCGTCGGATGGCCCGTCAAATACGGTGAGACGGGAGTG
>NZ_JACUZX010000098.1:0-406 GCF_014851575.1 Rhizobium sp. RHZ02 | reverse complement strand
CGCCTCAGGCCTTGACGGAGGACGAACTCGAGACGCTTGTCGCGCGCATCGCACTTTATCCGGATGACCTCGTGGCACTGATCACGGCTAGCTCGCTGTTTCCGCTGCAGATCGTCGAGGCGAACCGGTTCCTTGAAACGAAGAAGACTGATGACAAGCTTAAGCCCAAGGAGACTTGGGATGGCAGTATCATCTCTCTTCTCAACTATCCTGAGGTCGTCAAGATGATGAACGACGACCTGGAATGGACACAGACGCTCGGACAGGCGATCACCTATCAGCAGAAGGACGTCCTTGTGGCCATTCAACAGCTACGCGACCAAGCGGTGGCCAAGGGCGCGATCAAGACGGACGACAAGATCACGATCGTCAACGAGGGCGACAACGTTGTCATCCGGCCGACCGA
>NZ_JACUZX010000097.1:0-419 GCF_014851575.1 Rhizobium sp. RHZ02 | reverse complement strand
ATGAAGCTGACGGACGGTGTGTTTGACGCCTCGACGCTGTCGCAGAACCGCCGCCGGCGCTTCAACGACACGAGCGTGGCACAGGATATTTTTGACCACATCGTTGAGCAGGCGATCCGTCATGGCCTGGTGGACGGCACGGTGCTTTATACGGATTCAACGCATCTGAAGGCAAATGCCAACAAGGGCAAATATGATCTTGCGATGATCGAAAAGTCGCGCTCCGATTACTGGGCCGACCTCGACCGGGCGATTGAGGCCGAGCGAGCAGTGCACGGCCAGAAGCCCTTGAAGGAAAAGGAGCGCGAGCCGCAGGTGAAGGAAACCAAGGTGTCGCGCACCGATCCCGACAGCGGTTACATGGTGCGCGACGGCAAGCCAAAGGGCTTCTTCTACCTCGATCACCGCACGGTGGACGG
>NZ_JACUZX010000096.1:0-451 GCF_014851575.1 Rhizobium sp. RHZ02 | reverse complement strand
GGTAAATGTAGAAAGCCAACACCAGCGTGCCGTTTTCAGGCCCGCCTCCGGTCATCTGGTATATGTGATCGAATACCTTGAACGAACCGATCGTTGTGATGACCATGATGACGAGCGTCGTCGGCGCAAGCAGCGGCCAGGTAATCATTTTGAAAATCTGCCGACGCGAGGCCCCCTCAAGGCGAGCTCCCTCCTCGTAATCCCGCGGGATGGATTGCAGGGCGGCGATGTAGAGGATCATGTTCAGTCCCACCATCTTGATGACCCGCGTCACGATGACAGCGGCCATCGCCCAGTTCGGCTCACGCAACCAGTTCGGTCCACTGATGCCGACAATCGCCAGCACCTGATTGATAAAGCCGCCTTCTCCCTGCAACAGGAACTTCCAGACGATCGCCCAGGCGATTGCCGAGGTGATAACTGGAGCGAAGAACACTGTGCGGAAGAACAC
>NZ_JACUZX010000095.1:0-469 GCF_014851575.1 Rhizobium sp. RHZ02 | reverse complement strand
AGCCACCTCAGCGCGGCTCCTTGGTTACTGATCGATCCTCCCAGTTCGTCGGTGAGGCAACGCGCGCAAGGCTGGCCACCGGGGCTCGGTCTGCAGCAACGGCTGCAGGGAGACATCGTGGTCGTACCAGGAGGTCTTAGTTGGTGGGAAATTCTCGCCATAAGGGCGCTGGCTGCGCTGAGGTTATCCATGTTGGCGAATCCGTGTCGTATAGATGGGGATGGCTGGGCTTGGTCGCCATGACGTGGCGCCGGCTTGAACCGACTGCACACGAGAACGGCGGGGATCGCTCCCCGCCGCCTGCATTCCGGTGCAGCCACCTTCAGTGAGGCTTGGCTTCCGGGATGTTCACCTTGTCGATGACATGGATCACGCCGTTCTTGGCCATGATGTCCGATCGTGTGATCTGTGCGCCGCCGATACTCAGCTGCCCTTCGGCGACTTCAACCGGTGCATTCTGCCCCTGCAC
>NZ_JACUZX010000094.1:0-477 GCF_014851575.1 Rhizobium sp. RHZ02 | reverse complement strand
GGCCAAGTGGCGGCGGACGGTTTGATTCGCAAGGTCGGCGCTTTACCGCAATGACCGAAGAAAACGGCAAGAAGTCCATCGGCGAAGGCACATGGTCAGTCGATAACCTCGGCAAGATGTGCATGAACGCCACTTGGACGACGGACGGCGAGGCCGCCAAGGCAAGGACATGTTTTTCCCATGGCAGGCTTGGCAACGTGATCTACCAGAAGCGTTTGCCAATGGGAGATTGGTACGTGTTTCGCAGTGCCAAACCCAGAGCAAGCGATGAATTTTCGAAACTTGTGAACACCGACAGCGTAACCGTTCAGGCGTTGGCGGCCAAACAGGTCATGTCAGTCAAAAAATAGTTGGAGAGGAGAAAGCCATGAAGAAGCTGAACAAAAAAATCCTGTCCGCAGCGGCTATAGCAATCCTGTTTTCCGCCGCGGCCTACCCGGTGGTCCAGTCACAGGCACAAAATGCCGCAGGCATGAC
>NZ_JACUZX010000093.1:0-488 GCF_014851575.1 Rhizobium sp. RHZ02 | reverse complement strand
GTCGATCGTGAAGAACTCGCTTTCAGGCAGGTTGTTGCGGCATCGGTCGGCTCTGGAACGTGAGGAGGAGTGCGGCGAACAGACACAAAAGTTGCCTGAACCATCGCAGCAGGAGGGAGAAGTTGTATCCGGCGGCGGCCAGAACGGCATTGACGGCATCCCCCTGTTCGCCAGCGAGATAATTCCGGTCCATTCTGTGTTCGCTCTTGAGGTGTCCAATGACGGGTTCGACCGCCGATCGTCGTCGCATCTGGCGCTTGATGGCGGGTGTGAGACGGCGCTTCTGGCCACTGGTGAAGACTCTCAGCTTGTGACTTTCGGGAGCATTATGGCCGCGGTATCCAGCATCGGCCAGAATGCGGGAGAGCTCGTTGCCAATCATCTTTTCCATATCCGGAATGACGGTCGCGAGCGTGTGGCCGTCGTACGGATTGCCGGGCAGCGCCGCTGCGTGCAGGGCGAACTGCCCGCCCTTTGAACGGTTCAGT
>NZ_JACUZX010000092.1:0-504 GCF_014851575.1 Rhizobium sp. RHZ02 | reverse complement strand
GGCGTCGACCGTTCGGCCGGCAAGGACAAGGAAAACTGGATCGTCATGATCGGCTCGTGCACCCATCTCGGCTGCATCCCGCTCGGCCAGGCCGGCGAATACAATGGTTGGTTCTGTCCCTGCCATGGCTCGGTCTACGACACGGCCGGCCGCATCCGCAAAGGTCCGGCGCCGCAGAACCTGGCGATCCCGACCTATTCGTTCGTTTCCGATAAAGTAATCAAGATCGGTTGAGGGGGACTGATTTATGAGTGGCCATTCCAGCTACGAGCCATCAACCGGCCTTGAGAAGTGGATCGATGCGCGCCTGCCTTTGCCGCGCATGGTCTATGACAGTTTCGTCGCCTATCCGGTTCCGCGCAACCTGAACTATGCCTACACCTTCGGCGCCATGCTGGCGGTCATGCTCGTCGTGCAGATCCTGACCGGCGTCGTGCTGGCCATGCACTATGCGGCGGAAACGACGGTTGCCTTCAACTCCGTCGAAAAGATCATGCGTGACGT
>NZ_JACUZX010000091.1:0-533 GCF_014851575.1 Rhizobium sp. RHZ02 | reverse complement strand
GATCTGCATCGAAGCGCGGCACGCGCAAAAGATATTGCACGAGACGCTCAACAAGACGGATGCCAATGATGCGGATGGCCTGGCCCAGATGGCCGAAGCCGGCTTCTACAAGGCGGTCCGGGTAAAGTCATTTGACAGCATGCTGACGCGCACCCTGGTGGCGGCTCGCAATCAGCTTTTGAGCATCTCGACCCAGCTCAGCAACCAGATCCGCGGCCTGATGAAAACATTCGGCTTCATTGTTTCCAACGGAAAGGGTAGGGTGTTTGATGGCAAAGTGAGGGAGCTATTAGCTGGGAATGACGCCCTTGCAGCGATCATATTGCCCCTGCTTGATGCGTGGCGTGGCATCCGCAAGCGCGCGGCCGATCTGGATCGCCAGCTGCTCGCAGTGGCACGGCAGAGCCAGCCGACGAAGCTCCTGATGACGATCCCGGGTATCGGCGCCGTTACGGCCGTCTCCTATGTTGCCGCGATTGAAGATCCAGAAAACTTCAAAACGTCGCGCTCAGTTGGTGCCTGGCTTGGGCTGA
>NZ_JACUZX010000090.1:0-550 GCF_014851575.1 Rhizobium sp. RHZ02 | reverse complement strand
TGCAGCCGAAACGGCACGACGTTTTACCTCGATAGAGGCTGCGAATGGACGACCGATCCTGAGATGGCTTGGGAATACGAAGAGTACCAAGACGCAGATCGCGACATGCGCAGCTTCGGCGGCGAAGTCTTCGAATTCAAGCGCCTCATGCGCCGTACGGACGCCGAGAGCTTCACTGGGCACAACGAAGCCGCTCGCCTGGAGCGCGCTTATCTGGAGGCGGCAGAATGAAGAACTTCACCAATGGCGCACTCGTCATGATGATTTGGCGTTTTGATGGCTCTTCAGAGATCGTCGCCAAGTTCCAGTACATGCGCGATGCGAAGATGTTCTGCGAGGCCAAGATTGCCGACGACGCACAGCGTGGCGCGAATAAGGACGGCTCTTGGTTCTATCTGGCGGTTTGCGAGTCCGAATGTGAGGCGCAGGCCTACCGAAATCTTGAAGATGAGGCCGCGTGATGGACGACGAGCCCGAAGACTTCACCATGCTCCAGCACCTCCTACGCCACGCCGAAGAGCACCTAGCGAAAGCCAAGGACGAAGCCGAC
>NZ_JACUZX010000008.1:0-221105 GCF_014851575.1 Rhizobium sp. RHZ02 | reverse complement strand
ACCAGTGCAGCATCTGCACTTCCTTCACATCCGCAGCCTTGGCAGCACCCAAGCCCGCAACACTCATCGTCACCAACGCTGTCGTCAGCAAAAACTTGCGCATCGTTTCCTCCCGGTTTGCAAGTTCGAAGGTGCGGGACCATTCCCGCACCGATTACCCGCCCTCCTCGGGCGTAGTCTCGTTGCCGGTTATCCCAGCGTTTCCCTCTTCGGCATCCACCAGTTTGTCCGGGCGCCGATATGCATGTTGAGCGTCTTGGTCTCGGTGTAATCCTCCACCGCATGGCGGCCGAGTTCGCGGCCGAGGCCGGATTGCTTGTATCCTCCGAACGGCAGCTCGGAGGCGCCGTCCATGAAGGTGTTCATCCAGACCGTCCCTGCCCTGACCTTCCGACCGATCGTCAGGCAGGTGTCGAAGTCACGGCTCCAGACGCCAGCGGAAAGGCCGTAGTCTATGGAGTTGGCGATCGCGATCGCCTCACTGGTGGTTTCGAACGTGAGGACGGACAGCACCGGTCCGAAGACTTCCTCGCGCGCAACCGCCATGCCTGGCGTGACAGCTTCGAGGATCGTCGGCGCCATGTATTGCCCCATGCCCAAGTCGAGCTTTTCGCCGCCATGCGCCACCTGCGCACCGCTGCTCGTCGCACTGGCCACGTAACCGGCAATCTTTTCCAGATGCTGCGGCGTGATGATCGCGCCCACTTGCGTTGTCGGATCGAGCGGATCGCCAACCTTGACGTCCTTGGCGAGTTCGGCGACGCGCTTGACCACATCGGAAGCGATGCTCTTGTGCAGGATAAGGCGCGAGCCCGCATTGCAGCACTCGCCGGCATTGAAATAGGCGCCGAAGACGGCCGCGTCGATGAACGCATCGAGATCCGCATCCGGGAATACAATCTGCGGGTTCTTGCCGCCCAGTTCCAGCGAGACCTTCTTCAGCGTCTGCGCGGCATTCGTCATGGTGAGCTTGCCGACGCCGGTTGAGCCGGTGAACGACACCATGTCGACCTCAGGATGGGACGTCATGATCGCGCCGACCTCTGGTCCCGTGCCGGTGACAATGTTGACGACGCTATCGGGCACGCCTGCTTCCTGAAGGATTTCGCCAAGAACCAGCGTCGAGCCCGAGGTCAGTTCGGATGGCTTGACGACCGTGGTGCAGCCCGCCGCCAACGCAAAGGGAAGCTTCTGGCCGACGATCAGGAAGGGGAAGTTCCAGGGAGTGATGATCGATACGACGCCGATCGCCTCACGCAGGACAACGCCCAGCGTGCCGTCTCCAAGCGTGTTGTAACTTTCGCCATGAAGATCGCGGGCGAGCGCCGCTGCGTATCGCCAAATGTCGACCGAACCGGCGATTTCGCCGCGCACCTGGGAGATCGGCTTGCCGGCCTCGATCGCGTCCAGGTAGGCGAGTTCGTCCGCACGGGCTGAGATCAGGTCGGCAGCCTTGAGCAAGATGGCGGAACGTTCGGATGCCGTCATTCTGGGCCAGGGACCCGTGTCAAACGCCTTGCGGGCGGCTTTGATGGCGCGCTCGGCATCGGCTTTGCTTCCCGCCGGAAAGCGGCTCACGACGACGCCATGGCTTGGCGCCACGCGCTCGATCGGCTGGCCGGAGCCGGCCTCCCACTTGCCATCGACCAGCATCTTGAAGTCGCGGGCCTTGTGATCGCTAAGCGCCTTGGGAGTAACCAGAACCGTCATTACCATTCTCCTTTAAAGTGTGCAGGGCGTTTTTCGGTGAACGAAGCCACCCCCTCATTGAGGTCGCCGGTCTTCGCAACGAGGATCGAGCCCAGCGCCTCGACGGCCGTGCCATTGTCCTCGCCGTTCGCGGAGGCAATCATCAGCTTGACCACTTCAAGAGCAGCCGGCCCCCTCATCGCGATGCGGGCCGCATATTCCTTGGCCGCTTCCACGGCATTACCGGTCGATGTCACCACATCGACGATGCTAAGCGCGCGGGCTTCCTCGGCGGTGAAGATCTCACCGCCCAGCGCCATGCGCCTGACCACCTGCGCGCCGAAGCGCTTCACAAGACGCTGCGTGCCCGACCAGCCGGGAACCATGCCGAGGCCTGTTTCCGGAAGTCCGATCTTGATGTGCTCTTCGGCAATGCGAATGTCGGCGACGCCGGCAAGCTCCAGCCCACCGCCGAGCGCATGGCCGTTCAAGGCCGCGATCAGAGGCATTCTGAGGGTCGCAAGTCTTTCGAAGATGCGATGTCCGTGGCGTACCCAGGCATGACCAAACTCCTGTGGCCGCATGCCGCCCCAGGCCTTGATGTCGCCGCCCGCTGAGAAGCCCTTGCCTTCGCCTGTCAGGATCGCCACACGAACGTCGCCGTTAGCCTCGACGTCATCGGCGGCATCTGCGAGCGCCTTGAGCATGTCGAGATCAAGCGCATTCAGCTTTTCCGGACGAGATACCGTCATGATCGCGATGTGATCTTCGACGTGGATCTTGACCGTGCCGCTAGCCATTGAACGTGCCCTCCAGGACGCGGGCGCTCTTCTTCGGTAGAGTCAGGCCGATGTTTGCTTCACCAAAGAGTTTCGCATCCATGACCTTGAGGTCCTCTGCTATGATGAGCGAGAACTCGGACTGATCGAGGATATGGGCCTGCAGGTCGACACCCGGCGCAATCTCCGTGAGAACAATGCCTTTAGGCGTCAGCCTCATCACGCATCGTTCGGTGACATAAGTGATGTCCTGGCCCTGCTCGATCGCCCGCTTGCCGGAGAAGGTGACATGCTCGACCTCGTTGACGAGCTTCTTCAACTTGCCTTCCTTCTCGATCACGAGCTTGCCGTCGACGATCGCGAGCATTGCGCCGGCATTGAACATCCCCGAGAAGACGATCTTCTTCGCACGCGCCGTGATATCGACGAAGCCGCCGGCACCCGCGGTGACGTGGGGACGGAACGACAACTTCGAAACGTTCACCGAGCCATCACGGCCGATCTCGAGGAAGGAGAGCAACGAGGCGTCGAAGCCGGCGCCCTGGAAATAGGTGAACTGGTATGGCGAGGGCATATAGGCGTCGGCGTTGGATGCACAGCCGAACGCGAAGTCCAGCAACGGGACACCGCCGACGGCACCCTGTTCGATGACCCAGGTGACGGAGCCGTGCAGCCCTTCCTCAAGGAGGATGCGCGGCACGTTGGCGGAAATGCCGAAGCCCAGATTGACGCAGCTGCCTGCCTGCAACTCTTGGGCAACGCGGCGCGCGATGACCTTCTGGATGTTGAATTCCGGAACGCGGAAGCTCTCCAACGGGCGAAAGATCTCGCCTGAGATAGCCGGATCGTAGAGCGTCTGAGTGGTCTGCTTCTGGTCCGGATCGACGATCACGTAATCGACGAGCATACCGGGGACGCGCACGTCATGCGGCTTCAGCGAACCTTCCTTGGTGATCCGCTTGACCTGAGCGATGACGATGCCGCCATTGTTGCGGGCAGCAAGCGCCTGGTCGAGACCGCCGAGATAGGCACCCTCGTGTTCATAAGTCAGGTTGCCGCGCTCGTCCGCGGTCGTCGCGCGGATGATGACGACCTGCGGCACGATCGACGGGAAGAACAGGTAGTCGTCGCCTTCGAACGAGACGCGCTTGACCACCGGGTCCTGGGCAGCGAGGTCGTTCATCGCGCAACCCTGCCTCTTTGAATCCACGAACGTGTCGATGCCCACCTTTGTCAGGACACCCGGGCGTTTGGCGGCAGCCTCCCGGTGAATATCGAACATGATGCCCGAGGGAATGTTGTAGGCCGGAATTTCGTTGTTCGTGATCATTTGCCAGATCAGCGGCGGCTCCGCACTGGATGGTCCCGACGGATAGGAGCCGCCGATGATACATTTGAGCAGGCCCTTCTTGGCGATATAGTCCACACCCCTGATACCGCTCATGTCGCCCGCCGCGATGGGATGCAGCGTCGTGATATCGCGCGGATGACCGGTGCTATCGAAGCGCTCGCCGATCGCCTTCAGCATCAGGTCGGGGCAACCGAGGCCGCTCGACGACGATACGGAGACAACCGCTCCGTCGGGGATCAGTGCTGCGGCTTCCGTCGGGGTAATGTGCTTGCTCATCTGATTACTCAAAGCCCTGTTTCGATTTTCACGGCCGAGCCGCTTTTCGCCGCCTCGACAACGGCGGGACCCGTCGCCAGCGACCAACTCATGCCTGCCTCCTGTTGGAACCGCCTGCCAGGTTTGCTCCACAGGTCTCCCGGACCACGAGCCGGACAGAGGAGACGATCGACTCCGCTTCCGCCCTACCCGCGCTGATCTGCTTCAGAAGCAGTTGCGCGGCGCGCCTGCCCATTCCCTGCGGATCCACCGAGATCGTCGTCAGCGCCGGAACGGCGGCCTTTGCCTCGATGACGTCATCGAAGCCGACCACTGCAAAGTCACGTCCAGGCTCGAGGCGCTGGGCGCGAAGCCCGTCGCACACACCGAACGCGACTGCGTCGTTGAAACACACAGCGGCAGTGGGAGCGGCAGCGATTGCCAGCGCTCGGCCGATCGCATCGACACCACCAGCTCTCGAGGGGGCGGAAGGCAGGATAAGATCTTCGTCAAGCTCAAGGCCGCAAGCCGCTATTGCGCCGCGATAGCCGTCGATGCGCTCGTCGAAGACCGCCGTATCACTAAAGCCGCCGATGAATGCGATCCGGCGGTGGCCAAGCGAAGCGAGATGCTGCACGCCAGCAGATATTCCCTCGCGATTGTCCGAAACGACGGACGAGACCTTAGCTCCCGGAACGTTGCGGACAGCCACGACGACGGGAATGCCAGCGGCGACCAGCGGCTTCAGGTCAGCGGCTTCGGTCGCACGGGCGGGCGACATGATCAGCCCTGAAATCCCATGCTCGCGCATGGAGGCGATAACTTCCCGCTGTCGGTCCAGGTTCTCGCTGGTATTGGACAGGAACTGGACGAATCCCGCGGACTGGACGACCATGTCCACACCAACGGCGAGTTCCGCGAAGAACCCGTTGGTCAGATCGTTGACCACCACGCCGATAATTTTCGACTTCGAACCGGATTGGCGCAGATTGGCGGCTCCGCGATTGTACACGTAGCCAAGCTCGCGCATCACCGCATTGACCTTCGCTCTCGTGCCGTCGTTCACCAGGGACGATCCTTGCAAGACAAGCGAAACGGTCGACTTGGAGACGCCCGCCGCCTTCGCAATATCGATGACGGTGACCCGCCCTTTTGTCATGAGATCCTCCAATGGCCTTAGCCACGGCGCCCAAATAATTGGAACGTTCCAATTTTGTCAAGTGGCAATTCCGCATTTCTTGCGGGAAAAGCAATCGCCATACAGGAATTACGCCTCTGCGCTTCGGAATATCTAAGCCACGGAAAATACATCAATATCATCTACGGCGCTTGCTTGTTCGCAAGAAATTGGGTCGGTGTCGATCTAGAATATTTTGGAACGATCTAAGTTAAACCAACCGGAGGTCGCGCATCAACGCTCCCCGCTGCTGAGCAAAAGTCACGGACATGTAGTGTCGGTAGGCTGGGCAGGAAACCGGCCCAGACGGTCTTTTGGATCTCCGCGCTGAGTCCCTTTACGCTGCGCGACCACTTAGCCCGCCGCTCCCAAGCGCCGAATGGCCAGCAGTCAGTCGCCAGCGGTGAAGCCACCTATGGCATGCGTCAAAAATCCATGGTGAGATCGGCCGCTGGTAGGCCTGAGCTCGTGGAAGCCGTGATAGACAGCGCTGCGCCAACCGGAACTCGCCGCGTCAGAACTCCCCGATCAAACCGCGATCGGCGCCTTGATGCTGGCGTCGGCTTCGTAGCCGACCAGCTCGAAATCATCGAACTTGAAGCCGAAGATGTCCTTCACGTCGGGGTTGATCCGCATGAACGGCAATGGCTTTGGCGTGCGCGTCAGCTGCAGCTTCGCCTGCTCGAAGTGGTTGTGATACAGATGCGCATCGCCGAGCGTGTGCACGAAATCGCCGAGCTTCAGGCCCGTTACCTGCGCCACCATCATCGTCAGCAGGGCATACGAGGCAATGTTGAAGGGTACGCCAAGGAAGATGTCGGCCGAACGCTGATAGAGCTGACAGGACAGCTTCCCGTCGGCGACATAGAACTGGAACAGGCAATGGCAAGGTGGCAACGCCATGTCATCCACCTCGGCGGGGTTCCATGCCGAAACGATATGCCGGCGTGAATTCGGGTTCTTGACGATGCCCGAAACGAGATTGGAGATCTGGTCGATATGGCCGCCATCGGGAGCAGGCCAGGAACGCCACTGTGCGCCGTAGACCGGCCCAAGGTCGCCGTTTTCATCAGCCCATTCGTCCCAGATCGAGACGCCATTGTCCTTGAGGTAGCCGATATTGGTGTCGCCGCGAAGAAACCAGAGAAGCTCGTGGATGATCGAACGCAGATGCAGCTTCTTGGTCGTCAGGACCGGAAAGCCCTCCTGAAGATCGAACCGCATTTGATAGCCGAACACCGAGCGTGTGCCGGTGCCCGTTCGATCGCCACGATCGGTTCCGTGTTCCATGACATGCTTCAAGAGATCGAGATACTGCTTCATCGTCCGCCGCCGATTCCGTTCCGTACCTATTTAGGCGTTTTGCCCGTCGAAACCAATCATAGTGCGGCTATTATCCCGGCAATTCTCCGCGATACCTACCAGACGATCGGAGGCGCTTTCAGGCTACCGTCAGGTTTGCGTGTCGCCCTATGCTCAGCGCGGGGGCGCTCCACGGGTTTCAGCACTGTCAGTATATTAGCGGCAATTCACGCCGCTCTCCTTTGGGACCAACCGCTTTTTTTTGGGGGGGGAAATGATGGCAGAGAGCCCGATACGATTGCAGCTGCGAACAGAGCGGCGGGACGAAGAATTCGCCAAAGAGGATCAGCCGATTGGCGACTTCACCAGATGTCTTTGACGACATGGTCAGCCGATCCGTGCCGTATTACGAAGAAATGCAGCGGATGGTCTGTGAGTTGGCGCTGGACTTCGCCGTACCGAACACCAATCTCTACGATATCGGCTGCTCGACGGCGACGACATTGCTTACGCTCGACCGAATGATCGATCCGAACGTCACTTTCATCGGCATCGACAATGCCCCTGACATGCTGGAAAAGGCGGCAAAGAAAATCGAGCATGCAGACGCGCGGCGCCCGATCGACTTGAAAGTCGTCGATCTCCACCAGGGTCTTCACATGGAGAACGCCAGCGTCGTCACCATGCTGCTGACGCTGCAATTCATTCGCCCGCTGTTTCGCGAGCGCGTAATGAAGATGATCTTCTCCGGCCTGAACGATCAGGGCTGCCTGCTCCTCGTTGAGAAATTGACCAGCGAGGATACGGCCTTCAACCGGCTGTTCATCCAGCACTATTACGACTTCAAGCGACGAAACGGCTACTCCGAAATCGAGATCGCCTAGAAGCGCGAAGCGCTTGAAAATGTGCTCATCCCCTATCGTCTGGAAGAGAACATGCAGCTTCTGAAAGAGGTCGGCTTCCGCAGTGTCGAGGTCTTTTTCCGCTGGTACAATTTCTGCGGCATCGTGGCCGTCAAGTGAGTCTGGGCGCAGAAATGAAAACAGCCATGATCCATATCGGGAACTTCTTCTTCAAATATCGCAATCAGGTGTTCCCGCTCATAATTGTCACCTTGTTTCTGATGACGCTACCCCCCTCGGAAATCGGGGGAAGCGTTACGGCGGAGCGTGTTAAAGACGTAGTTGCACTTCTGATCCTGCTTGCCGGCTTGGCTTTGCGCGCAACCGTGATCGGCTATGCCTATATTCAGCGAGGCGGCCTGAAGAAGCGCGTCTACGCCAGCGATCTGGTGACCGAGGGGATGTTCGGGTCTGCCGCAACCCGCTCTATGTCGGAAACATGCTGATCTATGCAGCGGTCTTCTTGCTGCATGGAAATCCAATGGTCGTAGTTGTCGGCATAGCGCTCTTCATGCTCATCTACCAATGCATCGTCTACGCCGAGGAAGCATTTCTCGAAAACAAGTTTGGCGACGCCGACGTTCCGCGCTGGATGCTTCGCCTTGGCAATTTTGCGCCGGCAACGCAAGGGATGGTGTTCAATGCGAAACGCGTCATCGCGAAGGACTATTCGACTGTTTCCGCCGCGCTTCTGGCCGTTCTCCTGATCGAGATCTACCGGGTCGCCAGCGCAGCCAATGCGCTGTCTCTCCCCTATCTATCTCTTCTTGTCTTCTTCATGGCCGTCGTGGGCGCTGCGACCGGTATGGTGAGTCTGCTCAAGAAGCGCGGTGTTTTCAATGAGGCAACGGCCGTCTGCTAGAGCACGGGCGAAATTCCTGCAGTCCCGCTCACTACGAAACGGTTTTGTGACAACACCTCTTCCCAACCGAGGCGGAAAACACTATATCAGCCATGCCGGTCCTCGGGCCGGCTATGGCGATAAATGAGCGGTGTAATAAACCTATTGGACCCGGGGGCGGTACCCGGCGCCTCCACCAAAAACCGGCGGCTTGCAACAAGATGGCCGGCTTTTGATGGGGGCGAAACAGGATCGACAAGGGTGTAAAGATCGTCTTTTTGCTCGGCATTGTACCGCCGTTATCGGGCTAAAATTGTAGTTGCAAACGACAACTATGCGGAAGCTCGTCTCGCTGCTTAATCGCGGTGTGACACTTCAAATAAAGCCCTAGTGGTTCGCACCTCTAGGCGGGGTCCGAAGGCACCTGGCAACAGAAGCCTTCACCTTCTCCCTTGCGCGCAAATCATGTATGGTTTGGTCAAGCATGACTCGGCTCAGGCCTTTTCCAGGGCGTCTTGGCATGCCATACAGCCTTGGGAAACGAGTCCGAACCAAAAGAAAGACAGGAAAGCATGGGGCAGGATCACATCCGTTACGACATTCTGGCACAGGACGCGCTGCGTGGCGTCATCCGCAAGGTTTTGTCTGAAGTTGCCGCGACGGGCCGCCTGCCGGGCGAGCATCATTTCTTCATTACCTTTCTGACCGGCGCCCCTGGTGTTCGCATCTCGCAGCACCTGAAGGCGAAGTATCCGGAACAGATGACTATCGTCATCCAGCACCAGTTCTGGGAACTGAAGATCACGGAGACCACTTTCGAGATCGGCCTTTCCTTCTCGGATGTTCCGGAAAAGCTCTTCATTCCGTTCAACGCCATCCGCGGCTTCTATGACCCGTCCGTGAACTTCGAGCTGGAATTCGACGTGCCTCTCGCTGACAGCGAAGAGCTTCCCGCCGCTGAAATCACCGCCTATCCGGTTGCGTCCGAGAAGTCCGAGGAAACGCCCGCCGCCAAAGCCGATGGCGAGGAAAAGAAACCCGGCTCGGTCGTCTCGCTCGACGCCTTCCGAAAGAAGCAGTAAAACCAAGGGAAGCAACTGCTTCCCTTTTTCAATTCCGATCGAGGCCAACCGTGACCGCCGAAGTCGTCAATCTCCGCCAGTTCAAAAAGAAACAGGCCCGCGCCGACAAGGCGAGGCAGGCGGAGCAAAACCGTATCTCCTTTGGCCGCACCAAGGCCGAGAAGCAGCTGACGAAGGCGCTCAATGAGAAGGCCGAACGCTCTCATCAGCAAGGCCGGATAGAGAAATCTGAAGACGACAAATGAGCGCCCCGAGAAACGCAAAAGATTCCGGGATCAATCAGTTGGCAGGCTTTCTGGAATCAACGTGTCAGCGGCTCGAACCGAATTCTGAAGCCTTGCGATGATCCGCAAGCACTCGGCTACTCTACACGGACACCGCACCAGCTTCTCGTTGGAAGACGAGTTCTGGACCGAGTTGAACATAATCGCCAAAGCGCGCGCCATCCCACTCGCAGCCTTGATTTCCGACATAGACGATCAGCGACAGCCGGAGAGCAACCTCTCGTCAGCGCTGCGCGTCTATGTCCTTCATTGGCTGAAATCCGAGAGCGCGGGCTAGTTCGCCTCGAAGGCTACCGCGCGTGAGGATACCCACATACCGCGATCGCAAACACACTACTGCGGCACCTGCACGCCCGGCAACCCCGGCACCGTTTCGAAATTGAGTGAGTTCTCCGGGGGCACGGTAAGCTGCTCCTGTGCCCGTCGCGCCGCCTCTGCGGCCGCTTTTGCGTCCTCCGCCGCCTTTGCCTTGGCGCGCGCTTCGGCTTCAGCGTCAGCCTTTGCTTTCGCTTCCGCTGCCTGCCTATCGCGCTCGGCCTGCGCGGCCAAAGCTCTCAGGCGCTGCTCTTCCGCCTGCCGTTGCGCCTCGAAGGCTGCGGCCTTCTGGCGCTCGATATCGTTGAACTTGTAGAGAGCAACTTCACGGCGCAGTCGCTGCTTCTCCAGTACGTTGGACTGCAGGCGCTCGACGCGCCGGCGTTCGCGCTCGTAGGCGCGCAACGACAAGAAGCCGGTGATGTCCGTGACATCAATGGTTCGCCCAGGCGACGCGAGCAGTCCTGAAAAGTCGAGTCGTACCGCAGGCTCCGCACCGGGAAGCACCTCGCCACCCGGATTCAGTGCAATGTTGAGCGACGCATTGATGCGCTCCTGTGGCAGGTCGATCTGGCCGTTGCCGACGAGCTTTGCCTGGTCGGTCGTCACGCTGACGTTCTGAAAGCGCAGAACCCCATCCGTCACGTTGAACGGAATCGCAGTCGGCGGCAGCTTCGCTTCGCCGTTGTTGAGCAAGGTCTCGACGATCGGATGAACCTTGCCGGCATTCAGCTGATCCTGCATCGGATCGGTGGCGGCCAGTAATGGCGCCAGCATGCCGAGATTGAGACCACGTACGCTGATATCGCCAAGCCGAAGCTCGCCGGAGCCGTTCAAAGAACCAGCGATATCCTTCATGGACTTGCCGGAAGCCTCCATGGAGAGCCCAAGCCCGAACTTGCCGTTGGCGACCGGCGCGCCATCGCGGGGCCACACGACACCGGCCAAATCCGCATCTGCCAGCACCAGTTGCGTCTGGAAGAAGCCCGTACCGTCAGCATTGGTAAACAGCAGGCTGCCGTTGACGCTGCCGCCATCCCAACCGCCCTTGATGTCGTTCAGCTGCAATTCGTCGCCCCTGTAGGCCACGTTTGACGTGAAATCCGAAATCGCGCCGGACCAGCCAGGCCAGAATTGCTTGGCGGAGAGCTTGAGGTTGACGTCCAAATCCTTGAAGATCGGCAAGCCCAGCGCGCCGGCCGACAGGTCGCCGGTCGCCGCATCCGTCATAGGTCCGTAAACAGCTTCCCCTAGCCAGGTGGCATCGGCCTTGGATAGCGCCAATTCGCCCGTCGCCGTGGTCTTTTCCGCTTTACGGTCGACGGTCAGGGCGCCGCTGAACTCGTTGTCGGCGGCATGTCCTGCGATATCCGCAAAGGAAATCTTGTCGCCATCGATGGTCGCGTTCGTTGTCAGCTTGAACGGCAGGCCCGTACCCATTTGCGGCACAGCGATGCCGTTCATGACAAGATACGGATCAAGATCGGCACTCTCCAGGGATACTGCAAGCTGTCCGTTCATGAAGGCCTGCGGGCGAACGTCCACTTTGCCGCCAGCCGTAAACGATGTGCGGTCGGTGGCAAATGTCAGCTGGGCGTCGGCAGGATCCGTTCCTTCTGCCTGCACCTTCAGGGTCAGGCGGCCATTGGCATCGGCCTCGACCGGCAACGGATCAAGACCCGCCTGCCCAAACAGGATCGAGGTGACGCTGTTCTCAAGCGTCGCCTCAAGGCTCGTTGTGCCCTTGCCCGTCAGCGCCAGAAGATCCGACATGCGGTAGTCGAGGTTGACACGACTGCCGTTGGTCACCCCCGCCAATGTCAGTGTCAGGCCGTCGCCCTCGTCGCCTCCGAGAGTCAAAGCTCCGCGCAGTGCGGTATTCGTGTACCATGCGGCATTGCGCACAAGCCTATCCATGACCGGATGCTGCGGCAGATGCTGCTTGAGCATTGTGAAGAATGAGCCCGGATCCGCCGATTTGAAGGTGATTTCCCCAGAGCCCTTGTAATCGAGCAGCGATCCCTCGGCGCGACCGGTCGCAGTCACTTCGGCACCCGCCAGGTTCTTGATAGAAAGCTTGTCGACCGCGAGAGCCCCATCGGCAATTGCAAAGCTCGCCTCGACATCGCCCGCTTCGACGCCGAAGGCTGTAAACTTGTCGGCCTTGAGCCGTGCAGTGATCTTGTGATCGAGTACGTTGTCGCCGCCATCCTGGCCGGTGAACAGCCCTGTCAGCGCACGCAGTGCATCCAGATCGAGTGCGTCGCCGGCAAGCGCGACATCAAGCGTCGGTACCTGGTTGGCCAACGCCTGTCGGTCCATCCGACCCTTCAACGTGGCCTGTCCAACGGCGATTTCCAGGTTGTTGAACGTCTGCCGGTCATGCGTGAGGCTGACATCAGCGGAAAAGCCCGCCTGCCGCAGTTGCCGGATCGCCGGATCGACTGAGCCGGAAAGCCATGCCGCAAGGCCCGTGGGCTGATTGGAGGCCACCGTGATCTGCCCAACGAACGATGCTTGCCCCTGCAAATTGAGCTTGCCCTGGCCTTCCACCTGTGTGCGTCCCGGAAGCGTGCCGACCACGTTGTCGATGATCCAGCCCTTGCCAGCGGGTTGCACATCGAGCTGGATATCGCGGATTGTCGTGTCGCCGGCGACGATCGCCGGCAACCGAACGGTTGCCTTACCCGGCACCTGCGGTACAGGCACTTGCGAAACGATCTGAATCAGCGCGTTCAGGCGCTGCCGCGCCGATAGGCCGGGATCGCGCGTCGTCTTGCCATTCGCACCCTGATTGCCGATGCGATTGACGTCGATCTGCTGGCCGTTCGCAATCAGCAGGAATTGCGGCTGGCTTCCGGTGTCCAGGGTCGCCTCGCCCGTGACCACATAGGGATCATCGGTGGCTCCGATCTCGAGACGGTATTCCGGTATACGAATGCTCTCGTTCGTAAGCTCGAACTTGCCTTTCAGTCGCGGAGGAACATCGGTCTTGTCGGCCGCCTTGGCGTTCCGGCTCTCGATCGATGCAGATATCGCTCCCTGATAGTTCGGCCTGCGGTCGACAAGTTTCAACTCGCCATCGAGATCGACGATCACCGGTTGCTTGTCGGGCTGCAGTCGCGTGCGCATCCGCAGGATCCCGTTCTCATCAGGCTGATTGCTGGCGATCATGAAACTCCCATGTGCGCCATCCAGCGCCGCATCGCCTTCGATCCTCCACGGACCGGCAAGCGACTTAGCCGACATTTCGGCGTTCAGTCCTGTGATGCGGCGCGACCGCCCTGACTGATCGTCAATGAACTGAATATCGCCGCCAGTAACGTGGACGTTTTCGAGAACAACCGTCTTGGCCGGAATTTCGGGTTGGCTGCCACGGGTCCAATCGAGCGTGCCATCCTTCAAGAGGCGCAGCTTCACCCGCGGATTGACCACGCGCATGTCGAAGATCAACGCCTCGCCGGAAAGGAAAGGCGCGAGTTCAGCATCCATGGAGAACTGCTCGATCTGCACGATCGGCGACCCGTCGACCTCCTGTCCAACGCGCACATCATGCAGCGTCACCGAAGGGAACGGCAGAAGGCGCGCGTCCACCGCTCCGTGCACGACGACCTTTTTGCCGATAATCCGGCTCGCCTGATCCTCGAAATTCTTTCGGAAATCGGTCCAATCGATAAACAGCGGTGCCAGCAGCGCTACGAACAGCGCCACCACAATCACTCCGCCCAAAAAGACGAGGAACCGGCCTACCAACTCAACTATTCTCCATTCGGGAATCCATTGCGGACACTAGAGCATGATCCCGAAAGCTGTGAAGCAGCTTTCGGGCAACATCATGCCCTATTTAATTGATTTGGAGATGAATTCGCCTCATCGCCAGTCAATCTTCCGTAGCGTCAACCCTGCCGGCCTACAGGCTCGACGGAATCCCACTTCAGGTGCGGTGGAATATCTTGCCAGGATTGAAGATATCATCCGGATCGAGCGCCTTCTTGACCTGCCGCATCAGTTCAACCGTGCCGCCGAGCTCCTCTTCCAGGAATGCCATCTTGCCCTGGCCGATGCCGTGCTCGCCAGTGCAGGTGCCGTCCATCGCCAGAGCGCGAGCGTTGAGCCTGCCGACAAAGGCCTCGGCAGCGGCAATGCCCTCCTCGGTCTTGTCGTCGAACAACAGGAGCACATGGAAGTTTCCATCGCCTGCATGCCCGACGATCATCGCCAGCAGGCCATGTTCCTCTATATCGATCTGCGTCTCGCCGATACAATCGGCAAGACGGGAAATAGGCACGCAGACATCCGTCGAGAGCGCGGCCAATTCCGGCGCCAGCGCGCGCGATGCCCAGTAGGCATCGTGCCTTGCCTTCCAGAGCCTGCTGCGCTCCTCGGCGTTGACTGTCCATGAGAACGCGCCGCCTCCACATTCGGAGGCAATCTCGGCAAACTGTTCCGATTGCAGGGCAACGGTTTCATCCGTGCCATGAAATTCGAGGAAGAGCGTCGGCGTTTCCTCGTAGTTCAGCTTGGAATAGGCATTGCAGGCACGAATTTGCAGCGCATCGAGAAGTTCGATGCGGGCGACCGGAATGCCCATCTGGATGGTCATGATGACGGCATCGCAGGCGGCCCGAACAGTCGGAAAGGCGCAGACGCCACCGCCGATCTTCTGCGGGATGCCCTGCAGCCTCAGCGTCACCGACGTTAGTATGCCAAGCGTGCCTTCCGCGCCGACAAACAACCGGGTCATATCGTAGCCGGCTGACGACTTGCGGGCGCGTCGTGCGGTACGGATTTCTTCTCCGTTCGCAGTAACCGCGGTCACGGCAAGCACATTGTCCTTCATCGTGCCGTAACGCACGGCATTCGTTCCGGAGGCCCGCGTCGAAGTCATGCCACCGATCGAAGCGTTTGCTCCGGGATCGATGGGGAAGAATAGACCAGTGTCACGGAGATAGGTATTGAGCTCCTCCCGCGTCACCCCGGGCTCGACGGTACAATCGAGATCCTCAGCATTGACTTCAAGAACCCGGTTCATTCGACTGAAATCGATCGATATACCGCCATTCGGCGCATTGACCTGCCCTTCCAGCGACGAGCCGGTGCCGAAGCCAATGACCGGCACCTTGTGCTCGGCGCAAATCTTGACTGCAGCCTTCACATCGTCGGCACTCTCTGCAAAGAGCACGCCGTCTGGCAGCTGAGCCGGGATGTAGGTAGTAGTATGCGCGTGCTGTGCACGGAACGCCTCGCCGGTCTGGAAGCGCTCACCAAAGCTCTGTTTCAGAACAGCAAGAGCGGCGGTGATGCCTGTTTCGTTCCGTGTTCCGGATTTTGCATCTTTGAGCGCCATCTCTTTGATCTCCTTCACCTTCACACCCGGAGGCAGGTTGGTATGAGACAAGAGACGGCGCCTGTCTAGTGCATGATTACGGAGAACTGTCCCCGATCGAGCACCCTTAGACCACCGGCGGGTTTAGCCGCGCAAACGCTTCCTGCCTGCGGTATGGGAAGTAGGGATAGGGCGCGGTTACACTGCTCGCTTTGTCGAGCTTTTCCACCTGCTCCTTCGCCAATGACCAGCCGACGGCACCGAGATTCTGCCGCAGTTGCTCCTCGTTGCGCGCGCCGATAATGACGCTGGAAACAGTGGGGCGACCGATCAGCCAATTGAGCGCGATCTGCGGGACGGTCTTGCCCGTTTCCTCGGAAATCTCCAGCAGCGCATCTACGATATCATAGAGCTTCTCATCATCGACCGGCGGCCCGAATTCAGCCGTCTGGTGCAGCCGACTGCCTTCTGGCAATGGTTGGCCACGGCGGACCTTGCCGGTGAGACGGCCCCAGGCAAGCGGACTCCAGACCAACGCACCGACGCCCTGGTCGGCAGCAAGCGGCATCAGTTCCCATTCGTAATCGCGGCCGGCAAGGGAGTAGTAGACCTGATGCGCAACATAGCGCGGGTAGCCATGCCGCCCAGCAATGCCGAGCGACTTCATCAGCTGCCATCCCGCGAAATTGGAGACGCCGACATAGCGGATTTTCCCTGCCGCGATCAGCCCGTCCAGTGTTGCGAGTACCTCTTCGATCGACGTCGAAGCATCGAACGCATGGAGCTGCAACAGGTCGATATAGTCGGTCCCTAGGCGTTTCAACGCCTCGTCAGTGGAACGTATCAGGCGCGAGCGCGACGTTCCCCAATCACCCGGTCCGTCGCCCATCGGTAGCGCGATCTTGGTTGAGATCAGCACGGCGTCGCGCCGGCCGGCGATAGCCTGGCCAAGGACTTCCTCGGAGGCGCCGCCCGAATAGACATCTGCGGTGTCGAAGAGATTGACGCCCGCTTCCAGCGAAATGTCGATCAAGCGTCGAGCTTCGGCGGCGTCCGTGTTGCCCCAGGCACCGAAGAGCGGACCCGAGCCTCCGAATGTTCCCGCACCGAAGCTCAAAACCGGCACCCTGAGGCCCGATGCGCCGAGATTTCTGTATTCCATGGTCGGTCTCCTGTTGTGGACTTCAGAAGAGATAGACACTGAATCTATCGTGATATAGATTGCCGGGAGGAAAACTATCCATGAATTGAATTCATCATGAGTCGACAAGACATCAATCGCTCCGGCGAAATGGAAGTCTTCGTGCGTGCCGTCGAACTCGGCGGTTTCACGGCCGCAGCGCGTGCCTGCCGCATGACACCATCTGCCGTCAGCAAGCTTGTGGCGCGCCTTGAGGCACGCCTCGGCGCTCGCCTCGTCAACCGTTCGACCCGCAAGCTGCATCTGACGCCGGAGGGATCCGCCTTTTATGAGCGTAGCGTTTCGATCCTTGCGGACATCGCGGAGGCCGAACGCTACGCCTCCGCCGGCGAGCAGGCCGCGGGTCCCATCCGCATCAACACGAGCGCTTCCTTCGGCCATCATATCCTTGCACCGCTCGTTTCGGATTTTCTGGCGCTCAATCCCGCCGTCACCCTCGACATCTCTCATACCGATGCCATTGTCGATCTTGTCGAGGATCGCGCCGATGTGGCGATCCGCGCCGGACCGTTGAAGAGCTCTAGCCTCATTGCGCGCAAGCTTGGCTTCACCCGCAACGTCATCGTGGCATCGCCGGATTATTTGAAACGCGAAGGCGAACCGAAGTCGATCACCGATTTGAAGCGCCATCGCCGTGTCGGCTTCTCCTACGCACGCAGCGTTCAGGGCTGGCCGTTACTCGATGGCGGCGAGACCATTGGCCTGCCGATTACGCCAGGCGTCCAGGTGGGCGACGGCGAAGCGATGCGATATATGGCGCTGTCAGGTGCAGGCCTGGTCCGCCTCGCCACCTTCACCGTTCGCGCCGATATCGAGACCGGGCGACTGATTCCGGTTCTCGAGGATCTCAACCCCGGCGACATCGAGGAGTTCTACGCCGTCTACATTGGCCAGGGCGGTCCGTTGCCGGCTCGCGTGCGGGCCCTGCTCGACTTCCTGGCGGAGCGTGTCAGCCTCTGACCTCGCGAAACCGACAGGATTTCGCAATTGACCGCTTCCCCGGCAGGCGCCTATATCGGCGCATATCCTCCGGCCCTCCGGCCGGCTTCTTTTGCCAGCCAGTGCTGCTCTCCTGCTTCGCCTGATCGCGGCTCCAGCATTGGCAAGACATGCATGGGAATCATGCCGTTGTACGACGCCAGCCGTTTCTTTCGATACGCCAGCCTGCCGCGATGGATTCTCCTGCTCAGTATCTCGACCCTGCTTGTGGTCGGGCTTGAAATGCTCGGGCTGCCAGCCTCGCTCCTTATCGGCCCGATGGTGGCTGCAATCATCCTTGCCCTTTCCATCGGGCAGGGATCGCTTCAGGTGCCGCGCTGGCCACTCCTCTTCGGGCAGGCGCTCGTCGGTTTTCTGATGGCGCGCGCCATCACTGTCGATATCCTCAAGACCATGGCGACCGACGCGCCACTTTTTCTCGCGATGATCTTCTCCGTCATCGTTGCCGCGGCCGGCCTTGGCTGGCTGCTGACGCGCTGGCAGGTCTTGCCGGGAACGACCGCGGTTTGGGGTTCCTCGCCAGGCGCGGCGTCCGCGATGGTCATCATGTCCGAAGCTTATGGCGCCGATGCCCGTCTCGTCGCCTTCATGCAATATCTGCGGGTGGTCTTCGTCGCGGTGGCGGCCTCGGTTGTCTCGCGCCTCTGGGTTGCCGCCGATGGTGGCGAAGCGCCGCCCTTCATCCTCTTCCCGTCGGTCGACTGGCAGGCGCTGGCCGCCACTGTCGCCCTCACCTGCCTGTCCGCCTACATTGCGGTGCGCTTTCGCATTCAGGGCGGCACGATCACCGTGCCGTTGGTTCTCGGCGCGCTGCTTCAAGGGTTCGGGTTGTTCAAGATCGAACTTCCGCTCTGGCTGCTGGCGATCAGTTATGCCCTGATCGGCTGGAACATCGGACTGCGTTTCACACGCCGCATTGTCATGCACGCCGCGCGTGCCCTGCCCCGCGTCGCGGCCTCTATCCTGCTGCTAATGTCGATCTGCGGCTGTATGGCCCTTGCCTTGCACAAATTCGCCGGCGTCGATCCGCTGACGGCCTATCTGGCGACCAGTCCCGGCGGGGCTGATTCTGTGGCGATCATTGCGGCGTCAACCGACGTCGACGTGCCCTTCGTGATGGCGATGCAAACCGGCCGCTTCCTAGTGATCCTGTTTACTGGCCCAATGCTGGCACGCTTTATCGCGCGCCGCTCCGGCCTTGCGGAGAAGCCCGTCTAAGGCTCGCCCATTGGCCGGGCGTCATGCCATAGGCCTTTTTGAAATGACGTGTCAGATGGCTTTGGTCTGCAAAGCCCGTCGCCGCGGCCACATCCGAAAGCCCGTCACCCACCCCGATCATGGCGCGCGCCTGCTGCAGCCGCCGCATGAGCAGATAGCGATGCGGGCTTGTGGCGAAGGCGGCCCGGAAGTGCCGCGAAAGGGAGAAGCGGTCGAGACCGGTGACCGTCTCCAACTCACCGGATCGCACCGCTTCCGTCGCATGTGCTTCGAGATAATCGCGCGCCAATCTAGCACGCTGCCACGCAACGTTGCCGAGCGGCCGCCGCGGGGTCTTTGCATGCTTTGCAAGTCCGCCGGCAACACGCGAAACAAAGTCGTCGACGAACAACTCGTCGAGCTCGCGATCCAGCTCACTGAGTGCAGCTAGCAGCGTACCCGCCAAAACCGGATCCCCGATGACAGGGTCGTCAACGAAGGGCAGCCCGATCTTTTCCGCTCCAAGGCATTGGAGCAGTAGCGCCGGCTCAAGATAAAGCATGCGATATTGCAGCCCATCATCGGTGCCTGCTCCACCATCATGCTCCTCGTCCGGATGGAGCACGAGCACCTGCCCGGGCATGCTGAAGCGCCGCTGGCCGCGATAAGAAAAGGTCTGCACGCCTTTCATCGTGACGCCGAGAGCATAGGTATCGTGGCGATGCGGCTCGAAGGCCTTGCCGGAAAACTGCGCTTCCATCCGCTCGATTCCCGGAAAAGCCGGCGCAATCACGATCCCGTCTGCGCCGGGCTCCGTGCACAAACGTTCAAGACCCTCGAAGGCGTGACTGGTTACATCCTGGTCCAACGCGACTTTCGAACCTGCATGAAAGAGACTGGAATGTTTGATACCAAAATTGCGATCGTCCTGCGAAACAATCTTGCATCCTGGCAGAAGCTGAACGTCACGGCTTTCCTGATGAGTGGCATTGCCGGCCAGCACCCCGAGATGATCGGCAAGGCCTACAAAGACCGCGCCGGCAATCTCTACAATCCGCTTTCCATCCAGCCGATCATTGTACTGTCGGCAGAGGACGAAACGATGTCGACAATCCACCGCCGCTCGCTCGAGCGCGGCATAACCTCGTCGCTGTTCATCGAGGAGATGTTTGCAACCGGCCACGACGCCGCCAACAGGGCCGTCTTTGCCGAATACGCACCCGACGATGCCAAGGTCGTCGGCATAGCCATCCGGGCCGAAAAGAAGATCGTCGACAAGATCACCAAGGGCGCGACGATGCATCAATAACGAAAACGGCCGGGCGCTGGCCCGGCCGTTTCTCTTGACTGAAGTTTGGATCAGCTCTGCGTGACAGGCGCAATCTGGATTTCGACGCGGCGGTTCTGAGCACGTCCGGCTTCCGTAGCGTTGGAAGCGATCGGCTGCGACGGACCGAAGCCGACAGCGGAAACGCGGCGCGGGTCGATGCCCTGCGTGCCGAGATAATCGGCAACCGACATGGCGCGGCGCTGTGACAGATCCTGGTTGTGCTGCAAGCTGCCGGTCGAGTCGGTGTGGCCGTTGACGTCGATCAGCGTGCGGTTAAACTTGCGCAGGACGATCGCGACAGAATTCAGCGTTGGATAGAAGCCAGACTTCACAGCGTCCTGGTCAACATCGAACGTGATGTTGGACGGCATGTTGAGGATGATGTTGTCGCCGCGGCGGGTCACCGAAATGCCCGTTCCCTGGAGCTGGGCGCGCAGTTCCGATTCCTGCTGGTCCATGTAGTTGCCGATCGCACCGCCTGCGAGCGCACCGACGCCGGCGCCGATCAGCGCGGCATTGCGACGTCCGACCGGCGAGCCGCCGACCGCCAAACCGGCAAGCGCGCCAACGCCGGCACCCAGCAGCGCGCCGCCCGATGTATTCGACATCTTCTGCTCGCCCGTATAGGGGTCGGTCGTGGTGCAAGCACTAAGGTAAGTTGCGGCAACAGTCAGAAGTATGAATTTCTTGATCATGGACGGGCGAATCTCCAATTCGGTGTTGATGCGACCAGTATTAAGGATTGCGGCAACAAGATGAAGCAGACGCTGCAGATGCTCGAAATTGGGCAAAAAGCACAACTACTGCGGACGGCAAGCAACAACAACGGCCAGGCCGCTAAGTCGCCCGTCGGAATCTAAGCGACAGTTCTACTTCAAGACGACCGGTTAGAAGTTCTGGAAGAGTTGGCGAACCGTGTCGTAGCTGGCGTTGGCGATGTTCAGCGACTGCAAGCCAAGCTGCTCTTGGGTTTGTAAGGCACGCAGCAGGCTCGACTGCTCTTCCATATCCGCGTCGATCAGACGGCTGATGCCGCGGGAATAGGAGTCGTCCAGCGACTGCGCGAAGTCGCTCTGGATGCTGATGCGCTTTTCAAGCGCACCGAAGGCCGAGCCAACCGTCGTCATCTGGTTCAGCATCATATCGACGACGGTGATCATCTCCTTCACCTGCGCCTGCGTCGTGCTGCTCGAAACACCGATTTCAACCTGCCCAGCCGTGTTACCAGCGCCTTTGAGCATCACATAGTTCTGCGAGGCACCGGCCTCGGTCGCGAAATACTGGGATGTAAGAGCGCCATATTCACCGGAACCGGTGGTACGGTCGTCAATCAGGTAGCGAGCATCCTTCGAGGTGGTTGCCCCAACGGGCGCGAGATCGACCTCATAGCTCAGCATATCGACCTTCACCGTTCCGTCGGAATAGCGGATGAACGACGACGGGATCTCCCTCGGCTTGGAGGGATCGGCCGAATCGTCGATCGTAACCCAGTTGTCGCCGTTGAACTCCGCCGACTGCGCGACCGACCGGAGCTGATCTTTCAGGTGGGCGATATCGGTGTTGATCTTGTCCTTGTCGACACCAGACTCGGTCGCTGCGACCAGCTTTGCCTTGATCTCGCTGACGAGATCAATTGCGCTGTCGACGGCGTTATAGGCCGTGCCCATCGTCGCAGCCGCCAGGCCGAGAGCGTCGCGAATGGCCGATTGAGCTTTCTGATCAGTTTTCAGGGTCGAACTAATCGCCCAATAGGCGCCGTTGTCGGACGCTCTTTCGACTCTGAGGCCGGTAGACACCTGCCTCTGGGTTTTGGTCATGTCGCGACCGATGTCGCGCAATACATACAGCGCGGCATCCACCGAGGTGCGCCGATAAATGCTCAAGGTACTGTACTCCGAACACAACAATACACTGATACAAAAAAACCGTACCGCGAACGATCATTGTCCGGGAGCGCCTGAACGAGGCACCAGGGCGGCCCTCAGAAAACGCTGGAGGACCTTTCGGCTTCTGTCGGAATGATTACCGCTCACACTTAAAAAACGTCTAAAATTTAGAAGAAATTCATCCAATCCTACAACTTTTTATAAGCCATAACTCGCAGGACCTTACCCGCTGAAGGCGCGGTTCATTCTGCCGCCTCCAGCCGACCTGCCTTGGCGGCAGGGCGCGGACGCGATGCGTGCGCCATTTCTTCGTGGAGCCGCTCCTCTTCGTGAGCATGCGGCTTCGCGAAGCGGGCAATCAGCAGGTAAGCGACCGGCGTAATGTAGAGCGTCACCAGTGTCGCAAAGCCAAGCCCTCCAACGATAACCCAGCCAAGCGCAACGCGCGCTTCCGCGCCAGCGCCATGGGCGAAGACCAGCGGAACGCCGCCGAGGATCGTCGCTATCATGGTCATCATCACGGGGCGCAGGCGTAGCGCGCACGCCTTCTCAATCGCCGTGCGCACCTCCTCGCCGCGATCGCGGAGTTGGTTGGCAAATTCAACGATCAGAATACCGTTCTTCGCCATCACGCCCACAAGCAGAACAAGGCCGATCTGGCTGTAGATATTGAGGCTCGACCCGGTAATGATCAGCGCGAAGACGGCGCATGCCAGCCCGAGCGGAACCGTCGACATGATGATAACCGACGACAGCACACTCTCGAACTGCGCGGCCAGAACCAGGAAGATGATGACGATTGCAAAGCCAAAGGTCAGTGCCATGCCGCTTGAGTTCTCCTCCAGCGTCGCCGCCTCGGCAAGTGGCACGAGACGCGCACCGGCAGGCAGGATCGATTTGGAGATCGCGGTTACTTCCTTGACGGCATCTCCGAGCGAAAGACCATTCTTCAGGCCGGCCGTGATCGCTACCGACGCAAGCTGCTGTTCGCGGTTCAATTGCGGCGCGACCGAGCTCTCCGTCAGTGACGCGATTACAGACATCGGCACGATCTTGCCATCGCCCGTCTTCAGGAAGACGTTCTCTAGATCCGTCGGATCGTCGAGTGGTCGGGTGTTCGACGTGAGCAGCACCGGATAGGCTTCGCCCTTGACGAAAACGTCAACGACCGATCGCCCTTCCAGGAGCGACTGCATAGCCGTTGAAAGGCCGGTGATGTCGATCCCGAGATCGGAGGCACGCTCGCGGTCGATCGTCACCGACACCTGGGCCTGGGTCGGTTCGTTGGTCAGTCGCGGCGTATCGTAATGGCCCGTGGCGTCGAGGGCCTGCACCAGTTGAGCAGCCGCAGTCGTCAGAGCCTCGTGATCGTTGCCGACCAAGGCCATCTGCAGTCCGTTGCCGGCGCCGCGGATGCGCAGGCTGTTCGATTGGATCGCATTGCCGCGCAGCGCCGGAACCCTTGCTGCGGCCCGGTTGATATCGGCCACGATCTCCGCCTGTGTGCGATGGCGTTCACCCCACGGCGCCAGCGTCAGCACCATGAAGCCGCTGTTGACCTGTCCGCCCTGTCCCGAGATCGAAAAGACATTGCTGATATCGCCGCTATTGACAAGCGGCTGGAGATATTCCTCCACCCGTTGCATCTTGTCGCGCGTGTATTCGAGACTTGACCCCTGCGGCGTGGTCAGGCGCATCATCACCATCGCGCGGTCTTCGTTCGGCGTCAGCTCGCTTCGAACCGTCTGGAAAGCAAGAACAGCGGCACCGGCAAAAAGCAACGAAGCGACGATGACCACAAGCGGTGCATTCAGGCAGGCGTGCAGCGACCATCGGTAGGCGTCGGCGAACCACCTTCCGAAACGGCCAAGAAGGCCATGGTCCTCAAGCATCTCCTTCGTCAGTATCCGTGAAGCCAACATCGGACATAGCGTCAGGGCAACGATGGATGAGAGGCCAACCGAGAAAGCCAGCACGAAGCCGAATTCGCGGAACAGACCACCCACCTGCCCCGGCAGGAAGGAAAGCGGAATAAAGACCGCTGCAAGCGTCGCGGTCGTGGCGATAACAGCAAAGAACACTTCGCGCGTGCCGAGCACGGCAGCCGCTCGAGGTCCCATGCCTTCCGAACGGCGGCGAACGATGTTTTCGAGAACGACGATCGCGTCGTCAACGACAAGGCCGGTCGCCAACACGATCGCTAGCAGCGTCAGGATGTTGATCGAGAAGCCGACGAGATAGACCGCTGCCAGGGTTCCGATCAGCGCAACCGGCATGCTGACGGCAGGGATAATCGTCGCACGCCAGTCCCGCAGAAAGAGATAGATGACGCCGGTGACGATGACCGCGGCCAGGATGAGCGCCAGCACCACTTCATGGATCGCGCCCTGGATGAAGACGGCGTCATCGCTGGTGATGGCGATCCGCGTGCCTTCGGGAAGCGTTCTTGAAAGCTCGGCGACGGCGTCCTTGATGCCGTTGGAGATGTTCAGCGTATTCGATTGTGCCTGGCGGATGACGCCGAGGCCGATGCCGGGAACGCCGTTCGAGCGCAGCGCCGTCTGCCCGTCGCGCGGTCCGAGGGTAACATTTGCCACATCGCCGAGACGCACGTGGTTCTGCAGGATGACGTTGGAGAAATCCTCCGGCGTCTGCAAACTTGCCATCGCGCGGACAACGATCGTCTGCGTCGGGCTCTTTAGCGATCCGGCCGGCACGTCGAGAGCAGCGCTTGAAAGCACCTTCGTCAGATCGCCAACGGTCAGCCCGCGACTGGCCAGTTCGCTCTGGTTCACGTCGACGCGGAAGACCTTCTCCTGGTCGCCGTAGGTTTCGACATCGGCAACGCCATCGACCGAGGCAAGCCGGTCGATGACCTGGTTCTCGACGAGAAGCGTCAGATCGTCCATGTTCAGTTTCGACGACGTAACGGCAAGACGCATGATCGGCTGAGAGTCGGAATCCGCCTTGACGATCTGCGGCGCATCCGCCTCTTCGGGAAGACGGTCGGCAATACGGCCGATGGCATCTCGCACGTCGTTTGCCGCTACCGCGAGATCGACGGAGTCAGAGAATTCGAGCGTCACCCGGCTCTGGCCGAACTGAGAACTGGAGGAAATGGATTTGAGGCCGCTGACGCGTGCGGCAGCGCCCTCGATCACCTTCGTCAGTTCCTGGTCGATAGTCTGTGGCGAGGCACCGTCGAAAGTCGTGCGCACCGTCACCACGGGTCGGTCGACATCGGGCAGTTCGCGCACTTCGATCCCGGCATAGGCTGCAAGGCCGGCAACGATCATCAGGGCGTTGAAGACAAGCGCAAGGATCGGGCGCCTGACAAACAGCGCGGTGAAGGTCTGTTTGCCGGAAGCCGGCTTCTCCTGCATCTCGGTCACGGTCATTGCGTGACTGGCTCCGAATTCGACGCCACTTCGCCGGCCACCCGTACCGCGCCACCTTCACGGACACGCTGCAGCCCTTCGGTGACGATTGCATCGCCATCGTCCAGATCGGCCTTGACGAGAATATAGTCGGGATTGCGCTGCACGATGCTGACACGCACCTTGCCGGACTTGCGGTCGACGACCTGCCAGACGAACGCGCCTTGCGAATCCCACTGGACTGAGAGCGGATCGACCGCGGGATACTGGTCGCCGCCAAACCGCATCCCGACATTGAACGACATGCCGGCGCGCAGTTCGTCCGATGCGTTGTCGATCCGGGCCCGCACGCGCATTGTCCGGCTGGCGGCGTCAATGCGGTTGTCGATTGCCTCGACCGCGCCCGAGAATACCCGACCTGGCCGTGCCACCGACGTTGCCTCCACGGGCTGGCCGACCGTGATCGTGTTGGCGAAGCGTTCCGGCACCCAGTAGTCGACCAGGATTTCGGTCCGGTCGTCGAGGGTCGCGACCGGTGTCGTCGTCGAAACGTTGTCGCCGACGTTGACCGGGATGATGCCGACAATGCCATCGATCGGCGCGACAATGCTGCGACGCTCGAGATTGAGTTCGGCGGCCTGCAGTTGAAGGCGTGCGCCTTGCTCGGCGATTTCGGCATCGAAGACATCCATGCGCGACACGCTGGATTTGATGTTGTGGTAGAGGCTGGATTTCTCGACGGCGCTTTTCAGCGCCACATCGGCCTGACCGCGAGCGATGACCTGCTCTTCGCTGTCTAGCTTTGCAAGCACCTGCCCCTTGGTGATCCTGTCGCCCGACTTGATCAGGATCTCGCGAATTGTCCCGCTTGCCTGCGGCATCACCACCACGGAGCGGATGGCGTCGCCCGTGCCGATGGCACTCAGCCGATCATTGACGACACCACGAACGACGGCCTGCGTGGCGACCAGAACGGGCGCGTTTGCTCCGCCGCTGCGACGTCTCGATTGCCCTTCCTCGCTCCCCACCGGCTTCGGTACAGCCTCACCGGGCGCCAGCTTTGAAACCTCTGAAAAGCCGGCCTTCCGTAGCGTCTCGCCAGCCCCTGGCACGAAGAAAACCCATCCAGCAAAGCCGGCCGCAATCACGACAAGGCAAACTATAAACTGCTTCCAAAATGGCATTCACGTCTCCAGAGGGACTCGAGGCTAGTCCAGGGTCTATCGAAAGAGGCGTTCGCAGGACAAATTGCCGCGCGTCTGCGACAATATTGTCTCTTTGCCGATCACCAGCAAGCGAATTGGTCCGGCATTACTGAATTGTAATTCAAGACTGAGTTACTGTCAGGCAACTCTCGACCGCCGCCTGCCGTGTTGTAGAATTTCATCGTCAACGTCAAATGACGGTTTTGTTTTCTGAGTTTTATTGACGATGTTTGCGCGCGACCGAGCCCGCCCTTACAGCGCACTGGGCAATTCCCGGGCAGGC
Organism: Rhizobium sp. RHZ02; assembly: GCF_014851575.1. Classification (NCBI taxonomy): domain Bacteria; kingdom Pseudomonadati; phylum Pseudomonadota; class Alphaproteobacteria; order Hyphomicrobiales; family Rhizobiaceae; genus Rhizobium; species Rhizobium sp. RHZ02. The sequence continues at coordinate 194,324 of NZ_JACUZX010000008.1, read as the reverse complement.
CTGCTCGAATGCACTGCATAAGCTGAGGACAGCGGGTGCGGGGCGGAATGAAAGCAGAACATCTTTTCTGGTCTTTCGATCCCGAATCACTACATTACGCGCCATGAGCAATAGTTTCGACGATATCCCCTTCTTCGATGAAGAGCCGGGCGAGCCGCCGCGCAAGCAGCCGACCCCTGCCGCTCCAGCCGCCGGAGGGCTCGCCGCCCGTGCCATGGCAGCTCGCGATGGCGGCAGGCGCCCCGATTATCTTTCCGGCCTGAACCCTGAACAGACCGAAGCCGTCGAGACACTGGAAGGCCCCGTACTCGTGCTCGCCGGTGCGGGCACCGGCAAGACGCGCGTGTTGACGACGCGCATCGCCCATATCCTGAACACTGGACGCGCTTTCCCCTCGCAGATCCTTGCCGTGACCTTCACCAACAAGGCCGCCCGCGAGATGAAGGAACGTATTGCCGTGCTCGTCGGCGGCGCCGTCGAGGGCATGCCCTGGCTCGGCACCTTTCACTCGATCGGCGTCAAGCTTCTGCGCCGCCATGCCGAACTCGTAAACCTGCGCTCCGACTTCACGATCCTCGACACCGATGATGTCGTCCGGCTGATCAAGCAGCTGATCCAGGCGGAAGGCCTCGATGACAAGCGCTGGCCTGCCAAGCAGTTCGCCGGAATGATCGATGGCTGGAAGAACAAGGGCCTCGGCCCTGGCGACATTCCCGAGGGCGACGCCCGCGCCTTTGCCAACGGCAAGGGCCGCGAACTCTACTTTGCCTATCAGCAACGGCTCTCGACGCTGAACGCCTGCGATTTCGGCGATCTCCTGATGCACCCGATCGCGATCTTCCGGAAAAACCCGGATCTTCTCAAGGAGTATCACGGCCGCTTCCGCTACATCCTTGTCGACGAGTATCAGGACACCAACACAGCCCAGTACATGTGGTTGCGGCTGCTTGCCCAGCGCCCGAAGGGCGAGCCGCAGAACGTCTGCTGCGTCGGCGACGACGACCAGTCGATCTATGGCTGGCGCGGTGCCGAGGTGGACAACATCCTCCGCTTCGAGAAGGACTTCCCGGGCGCCAAGGTCATCAAGCTGGAGCGCAACTATCGTTCGACGGCGCATATCCTTGGCGCCGCCGGCCACCTGATCGCTCACAATGAAGGCCGCCTCGGCAAGACGCTTTTCACCGACCGCAGCGACCCCGATGACATCAAGGTCCAGGTGCACGCATCCTGGGATTCAGAGGTGGAAGCCAGGGAAATCGGCGAGGAGATCGAGCAACTTCAACGCGGCGGCGCCAATGGAAAGCGGCATTTGCTCAACGACATGGCGATCCTCGTGCGCGCCTCATTCCAGATGCGCGAGTTCGAAGACCGCTTCGTGACGCTCGGCCTCAACTACCGAGTCATCGGCGGCCCGCGCTTCTACGAGCGCCTCGAAATCCGCGATGCCATGGCCTACTTCCGCCTCGTCGCCCAGCCTGCCGACGACCTCGCCTTCGAGCGCATCATCAACACCCCGAAGCGCGGTCTTGGCGATACGACGGTGCGCGCCCTCCACGATTATGCCCGCGCCCGCGACATTCCGATGCTGGCCGCAGCCGCCGACATGATCGAAACCGACGAGCTGAAGCCGAAGGCGCGCAAAGCTCTCTTCGACGTCGTCCAATCATTCCGCCGCTGGCAGGAAATGCTGGAAAACACCCAGCACACTGAGCTTGCCGAGCAGATCCTTGAAGAGTCGGGTTACACCGACATGTGGAAGAACGATAAGTCGGCGGACGCGCCGACCCGCCTCGAAAACCTGAAGGAACTCATTCGCTCGATGGAGAGCTTCGAGTCGATGCGTGGTTTCCTCGAGCACGTCGCGCTTGTCATGGACGCCGAGCAGAACGAAAACCTCGACGCCGTCTCGATCATGACGTTGCATTCCGCCAAGGGCCTGGAGTTCGATACCGTCTTCCTGCCGGGCTGGGAGGAAGGCCTGTTCCCGCACCAACGTTCACTGGACGAAAGCGGCCGCGCCGGCCTCGAGGAAGAACGCCGCCTTGCCTATGTCGGCATCACCCGCGCCAAGCGCCGCTGCCACATCTGGTTCGTCTCCAACCGGCGCATCCACGGTCTCTGGCAGTCGACCATCCCTTCGCGGTTCCTCGACGAACTGCCGGAAATGCATGTCGAGGTGGCGGAAGCCGAGCAGAGCTACGGCGGCTATGGTCGCGGTGGCTACGGCCAGTCCCGTTTCGACAAGGCTGACCCCTTCGCCAACTCCTATTCGACGCCCGGCTGGAAGCGTGCCCAGCAGAACAAGACGGACGCCACCCGCGACAACTGGGGCACACGTTCTGGCCACGCCGTCGAACGCATCGGCTACGGCGAAAGCGGCCCGCGCAGCCGCACCATCGATGGCGAACTCGTGGCGAAATCAACCGCCGCCGAGCCCTCGAAATTCAAGACCGGCGATCGCGTCTTCCACCTCAAATTCGGCAACGGCAACATCGTGGAGATCGAGGGCAACAAGCTGACGATCGAGTTCGACCGGGCAGGCCAGAAGCGCGTCTTGGATGGGTTTGTGGAGAGGGTTTCCTAAAGCGGAACCGCCAACTCACTGACCTCAGATAATGTACCAACAACTGCAGCAAACGACAGCGCGGCTTGCCTCACCCTTTCGTGACTTCGTTTACTGCCCCGCGTCCCGCATACTGAACTCCCGCGCGCATCGATCGCGGGAGAGAAGGAGGACGCAGATGAAACGTTATTCGCTGCCTCTGATCGTAGCCTCGCTCATGATTGCGGTGTTGAGCAGTCCGACCGTCGCATTTGCCTGCAGCAAGATCATCCTAGGGACCTGATCCCGCAGGTACACGAACGACTACCGACAAGCGAGGAAGTCCGAATTCATGGAGCGGGCGTGGCGCCCGCTCACCCCAGGATCGGCATCGATCCCAACCCCAGTATGTCGTTGAGCAATGCGAGCCCGATCCCGGCGGCGACGACCGCGATTCCGATCAGGAACAGGCGCCTCGCCCGATCGTACTTGGCCGCAATCAGCGAGTCCCTGGCCAGCAGATCGGCAAAGACCTTGACCTGCAAGGCAATCCCTACCGTCAGCAGCAACATCGGCAGGATATCGATCCGGCTCCAGTCGTTCGGATTCGAAGCCCAACGGCTCATGAAACTCAGGGAAAAACCGAGAATGATGCCGGCTGCCGTCAGTGACCCGTTGCGAAAGGTCGCATCGATCTTCTCATCAGGACCGGGCTCGGTCGTTGGCTTTCGCTTCAGGTCATCCTCTGCAGCCATCAGGCACAGCCTTCCGCGGCAAATGTCGCACCGCGCTCTTCAAGGAGGCGCCGCAACACGCTTCGATGGCAGCGGCTCTCGGTCTCGCAGTAGCATCCGATTGAAAAATGACTGGCATGCGAAAGCGTGGCGAGCAGGTCTAGCACATGGCTCGCCTCCGGCACTTTCATTTCCTTCGTGAAGCTGCGGACGAAGGCCGCCCACTCGGCGTCAGTCGTCGCGGCCTTCGCTTCCGTCACAAGGGGCTGGCTCGGCGAAAGCACCGGCAGCCAGACGTCATAGTAGTTGCGGCTGGAAAATTCTTCCTTCGGCACGCCCCGTGGCGGTCGGCGGACGGTACCGATCCGCACCCCCTCGCCTTCTGCCCGCGGCGAACCCAATTGCACGACCCTGATTGCCACGACGCCCTCCATCGACCTGCCGCGATATTTACCGCAAGGGCCGCCGCCTCACCAGCCTCCAGAGGAATGATCCGTCACCAGATCCCAGGCACCAGGCGCCATTGGACCTGGCTGCGGTACTCGGCATAGCCGACCAGATTGCCCACCAAATACCTCTCCTCATCTAGGAGGCGGGCGACCAGACCACCAATGACGGGAGCCAACACAAGCAGACCCCAATAGGAAGCCAGCGCCAAGGGCACGCCAAAAAACATCGCCAACGCCGCGGCATACATCGGATGGCGCACCACGCCGTAGAGGCCGGTCGAAATCACCCGCTGCCCCGCCGTCACGCCGACTGTCGCCGCGGCAAACGAATTCTGCCGGAGCACGAAGAAGCAGCCGATAAAGCCGACCGCGATCAATGCATTGCCGAGAAGCACGATCGAGGCCGGAACGACCGACCAGCCGAACCTGTGGTCGAGCGCCGAAACGACGAAAAGCGCAAGGATCGCGATGCTGTTAAAGGACTGTATGCGCTTCTGCGATGGCTCGCGTTCCGCCGCCGGTCCGACACTCATGCGTTTCCGGACCAGTTCCAGGTCGCGCTTGACGAAATAGGCCGTGAGGACTGCGCACCACCCGCAGAAATGCACGAGAAACACCCAGCCTTGCCAGTAAGCCAGGGATCCTGCCGCTAGGAAAATCATGACCAACATGACGAGACAGAATTTGGCCGTCGCGACTGTCGCCTGTCGCCCGAGACTCTGAACGCTACTCACCATCATCACTCACTCGCACTGTCGCGGGCACAAGGTCTCCTATCTCTAGATTGGCCTGACTGAGCGCGCGTCAATGGCATGAATCGCACGAGGATCGGGAAACCGATCTTCGCCGCATCAAGTGAAGGTTTACGAATCATGCTTAAAAGCCGACGAACAACGCTGCGCCTCCACACATGCGACAACAAACCGAAAGTCTCATCATGAGCGACTCCGATATCTTCGACCTGTCACCGATCGCGATGTGGATCGAGGATTTCAGCGGGGTCAAGGCGCAATTCGATCGCTGGCGCGCTGAGGGCGTCGAAGACATCCGAGCTTACCTTAGAGAAGACACAACGCGCGTCGCCGCCTGCTCACAGCTTATCCGCGTGCTGCGCGTCAACCGAAAGACACTCGAACTCTTCGGGGCTAACGATCTCGACCACCTGGTCGCCAATCTCGGCCTGGTGTTTCGCGACGAGATGCTCGAAAGCCACGTCAACGAATTGGCAGAACTCTGGGATGGCAAGACCGAATTCACCAGCAGCGCGGTCAACTATACGCTGTCCGGCCGCAGGCTCGATATCCAGCTCCGTGGTTCGGTGCTGCCGGGCCATGAGCAGTCGCTTGCGCAGATAATGCTGACAACGGAAGATGTCACCGCACGTGAGGAAGCGCGCCGCAAGGAGCGCGAAAATCGCCGCTACGCCGAAGGCATCTTCGAGCATTCCCCGGTCTCGCTCTGGGTCGAGGATTTCAGCCAGATCAAACTGCTGATTGAGAATGTCCGCGATCGCGGCATCGACGATTTCAGGGTTTTCACCGATGTCCATCCCGAGTTCGTGCGTCAGTGCATGAGCGAGATCCAGGTGATCGACGTCAACCAGGCAACCCTCGACCTGTTCTGCGCACCCGACCGGCATACGCTTCTGCAGCGCATTGGCGATGTCTTCCGCGACGACATGGAAAAACACTTCCGCGAACAGCTGATCGAGCTTTGGAACGGCCGGCTCTTTCATCAGCGCGAAGTGATCAACTACGCCCTCGACGGCTCCGAGCGCTACGTCCTTCTGCAATTCTCCGTCCTTCCCGGCCACGAAGGCGACTGGGCACTTGTGCAGGTAGCCCTCACCGACATCACAGCGCGCAAGAAGGCCGAAGCTTACCTCGAATATCTCGGCAAGCACGACGTCCTGACCAAGCTTCACAATCGCGCCTTCTACGTGGACGAGTTGAACAGGCTCGAACGCAAGTCGCTGCGGCCGGTCTCGGCTGTCGTCATCGATCTCAACGGCCTGAAGGAGGCCAATGACCAGCTGGGACACGATGCCGGCGATGCGCTGCTGCGCCGTCTCGGCGAAGTTCTGAATGGCGCCGCCACACAGCCAAACCATGCTGCCCGCATCGGCGGCGACGAGTTTGCGGTGCTGATGCCCGGCGCCGACAAGCAGGCTGTCGCCGCAATGGTCGAGACCATCGGCGAGCTGCTGAAGATCAACAATCAGTTCTACTCCAATGCTCCGCTCAGCATATCGCTCGGTGTCGCGACAAGCGAGCCGGGGGAAACGATGGAAGCCATGGTGCGGCGTGCCGACATTGCGATGTACGCGCAGAAACGCGCCTATCACGCCAGCCGCAGGACAGAAGGACAAGGCAGCGTCGCGGCGAATGAAAAGTCCGCTTCGGCGGCCTGACCATTTCCCCGGCGCAGGAAATCTCTCCACGGTCTTGGAACGCCGGCGCAAGAACCGGCCGCGTCAGCACATGTTCGCAGGGGCGAACCACCCGCCGCAACGCACAATAAAAATCGTTTGAATACTACCAATTTGGTTTCAAATGGATATATGAGCCTTGTGGCTTGCTGCATGCCTCCTCCCAAGCGCCTTGCCGAGCCACCGCCGGCCCGCCGTTTCGACGGCTTCAAGAGAAAATTTCCGGCGCAACAAGAACAAGAGGTACAAGACTGTGGCTGGTATCATCACCAACAGTGCCGCGACGACGCGCCCGGCATCGGCTTCCCCGGCAGCGAGCTATCAATTTGCCCTCGTGGCCCTGACATCGTTGTTTTTCATGTGGGGTTTCATCACCTGCCTGAACGACATTCTCATTCCGCACCTGAAGAACGTCTTCCAGCTGAATTACACGCAATCGATGCTGATCCAGCTCTGCTTCTTCGGCGCATACTTCATCGTCTCCCTGCCCGCCGGCGCGCTCGTCAAGCGCATCACCTACAAGTGGGGGATCGTGACGGGCCTGATCATTTCCGCCATCGGTTGCGCGCTCTTCATTCCGGCCGCAAGCTACCGTGTCTATGCACTCTTCCTCGGCGCCCTCTTCGTGCTGGCAACTGGGATCACCGTGCTACAGGTCGCGGCAAACCCGTATGTCACGGTCCTCGGTCCACCCGACACCGCCGCAAGCCGCCTGACCTTGACACAGGCCTTCAACTCCCTCGGCACGACACTAGCCCCGATGTTCGGCGCAGTCCTGATCCTGTCTGCGACAGCGGCCGCCGTTGCGGGCACCACTCCGGAACAACTCGACGCCGTCAGGCTTGCCGAAGCGAGCGCTGTGAAGTTCCCCTATATGCTGCTGGCTGTCGCCTTCCTGTCACTCGCCGCGCTCTTTGCAGCCCTCAAGCTCCCCCAGGTTGAAGGTGCGGAAGATATTGAGCCGATCACCGGCGGCGGCTCGGCCTGGCAGTATCGCCATCTCGTGCTCGGCGCAATCGGCATCTTCCTCTATGTCGGCGCGGAGGTCAGCATCGGCAGCTTCCTGGTCAACTTCATGAGCCAGCCGGATATCGCAGGCTTTTCGGAAGCCGAGGCCGCCCATCATGTATCCTACTTCTGGGGCGGCGCGATGATCGGCCGGTTCATTGGTGCTGTCGTGATGCGCTACGTCGATGACGGCAAGGCCTTGGCCTTCAATGCAGCCGCGGTCATCCTGTTGCTGTTACTCACCGTCTTCTCGGGCGGTCACGTCGCCATGTGGTCGGTCCTCGCAATCGGCCTCTTCAACTCGATCATGTTCCCAACGATCTTCAGTCTCGCACTGTACGGCCTTGGAAAATACACGAGCCAAGGCTCTGGAATCCTTTGCCTGGCAATCGTCGGCGGCGCCTTGCTGCCGCTTTTGCAAGGCGCCCTTGCTGACACGATCGGCATACATCTCGCCTTCCTGATGCCGGTTCTGTGCTATGCTTACATTGCCTTTTATGGGCTGAAGGGGCACCGGCCGACCTGACCATTTCAAGGCCCGCTTCGCCGCCCATGCGGCGAAGCGTTTCGGCGCTTGCGCCGTCCCTCGGCCCTTGGCATGTTGCAGTGCAAATCGAGGGAGTCGCACCGATGAAAGCCTTGCTTCTAGTCGATATTCAGAATGGCTTTTGCCCGGGCGGCAACCTGCCGGTGCCGGATGGCGACCAAGTGGTTCCCATCGCAAACCGCCTGATCGAGAGCGGCAAGTATGACCTGATCGTCGCCTCCCAGGACTGGCATCCTGCCGGCCATGGAAGCTTTGCCTCATCTCATCCCGGCAAGCAGCCGTTCGAACTAGGGACGCTCTCCGGCAAGCCGCAGATGATGTGGCCGGACCATTGCGTTCAAGGAACGGTGGACGCTGAACTGCATCCCGATCTCAAGACGGGCGAGATCGATCTCATCCTCCAGAAAGGCGAGAATCGCGGTGTCGACAGCTACTCGGCATTCCGCGACAACGATCAGGACGCCCTCACCGGGCTCGCCGACTTTCTCGAGGGGCAGGATGTCACGGAACTCGACGTTTGCGGTCTCGCAACCGACTATTGTGTGAAGTTCTCCGTCCTCGATGCGACCGAAATGATGCCCGGAGTGCGGGTTCGCTTTGTCGAAGATGCCAGCCGTGGGATCACGCCCGAAGGTGTTGCGACCGCGGTCAAGGAAATGCGCGAGCACGGCATCGACATCGTCACCAGCCGACAAATTTTGGAAGGCTGATCACTCCGTCGCAGTCCGCTGCAACTCATAGACGTCCTCGGAAAAGTCATCCATGCGTCTGGCAAGCGCGACTTGCGCATCCTCGAGCCCCTTCTTGTAGTAAGCGGCGCCAACTTCCTTCGCGAAAAACTCGAGAACAAACTCCGCTTTCAGGAGGCCGATCGGTTGGTCCAACTCACTATCGAAATAGTGCTGGATCCGCGCAATGAGTTCGGCCTTTTCCTCTTTCGAAAGTTCGATCCGGGTCATCTTTGTTCCTCGAACGGCAATCAGTCGCGTGTGCATCGTTCAGCGAAATCGATCGGTCAATCAAGGAAATTTGCTTGCGGCGGATACCGCCCGTCCCTAGACGGGGGACAAAATTCCAGAAGGATTATCGCCGATGAGTCGCGCTGATTTTTTCGACGGCTTGCGCGGTGGCTCAGCCATTGCGATGGCCTCGGCCCCGTTTGGGGCATTGTTTGGAGCGCTCGCAGTCGATAACGGCATGTCGCTCGCGGAAGTGACCTTCATGAGCGCCACGGTCTATGCCGGCGCGAGCCAGATGGTCGGCCTCGAACTGTTCGGCCATAACGTCCAGGCGTGGCTGATCGTCGCCTCCATCCTGGCCGTCAACTTTCGCCATGTCCTCTATTCGGCGGCCATCGCCCCTTACATCAAGCATTTTTCGCCGCTCCAGAAATTCTTCACCTTTTTCCTGCTGGTCGATCCGCAGTTTGCCGAAACGCTGAAGCGCGGCGAAGCCGGCAAGCCGGTCACCTTTGTCTGGTACCTCGGCTTCGGCATCATCATCTACATCCCCTGGGTCCTGGTGAGCCTGCTCGGCGGGCTGCTCGGCAACTACATCGGCGACCCGAAGTTGATCGGTCTCGACATCCTGCTGCCGGCCTACTTCCTCGGCATCGTCCTGGATTTCCGCCATCGCGACAACTTTCTGCCGGTCGCCGCCGTCAGTGCGGTCGCCTCTGTTGTCGCCTATCACTATGTCGGCTCACCTTGGCACGTCAGCCTGGGTGCCGCAGCGGGAATCATCCTTGCCGCCCTGTTCCCACCGCCGCCCCACGAACAGGAACTCGAATCCGATCTGCACGAGGTATGACGATGGCCTTCGATCTTCATATGGCACTCGTGATCGTCGCTGCGGCGGTTGCAACCTACGCAACCCGCATCGGCGGCTATATCCTCATCACCACGATGAAGCGCATTCCGCCACGCATGGAGGCCGCACTTGCTGCGGTCCCAGCCGCAGTCTTGACGACGCTTGTCGCGCCGGCCTTCTTCATCGGGGGCTGGGATTCGAAGCTGGCCCTGCTCGTCGCACTCGTCGTTGGCCTGCGGGCCTCGCACACCTGGATGCTGATCGTCGCGTGGCTCTTCGTTCTGGGCTGGCGTCACACGATCGGCATGTGACGCCATCGGCGGCGAGCAAGGCCGCCTGGCTCAGTATTCCAGCGGCAAGGTCGAGTTCTCCAGCCACGCCTTGACGTCGTGGTCGTGGATCAGCGGCATCAGCGCCTCCCGCGTGCGCTCATGATAATTGTTGAGCCAATGCAACTCGTCATGGTTCAGAAGTTCTGGAATGACGAGGCTGCGATCGATCGGGCAGAAGGTCAGCGTCTCGAACCCGAGCATTGGCGTGTCGCCGCCATCGATTGCCTCTGCCTCGCGGACGTAGATCAGGTTCTCGATGCGGATGCCGAAAGCGCCGGGACGGTAGTAGCCGGGCTCGTTCGAGAGGATCATCCCCGGCAGTAGTTCCTGCGTTGATAACCTGGCGATGCGCTGCGGACCTTCATGCACCGAAAGGTAGGACCCGACACCGTGGCCGGTGCCATGGGCGAAATCGGCCCCCGCCCGCCAGAGCGCGATGCGGGCCAGCGGATCGAGATCGCAGCCGCGGGTGCCTTTCGGAAAACGCGCGGTGCTGATCTGGATCATGCCCTTCAGCACCAGCGTGAAGAAGCGCTTGTGCTCCTCGGTGACCGAACCGATCCCGACGGTGCGGGTAATGTCCGTCGTGCCGTTGATGTACTGGGCGCCGGAGTCGATCAGGAAAAGCTCCCCGGCTTCCAGCTTGCGGTTCGTTTCCGTCGTGACGCGATAGTGCATGATCGCCGCGTGCTCGCCGGCACCGGAAATCGTATCGAACGAAATGTCCTTCAGCGGGTTCTGCATGCTCTGCCCGACACGGGCGCGCGCTGCTTCGAGCTTCTCCGCCACGTCGATTTCCGTCACGGTCCCGGGCTTGACTTGCGACAGCCAGTAGAGAAACTCGACCATCGCTGCGCCATCCTGCAGATGCGCGGCCGCGGAACCGTTAATCTCAACGTTGTTCTTCACCGCTCGCGGAAGCTTTGCGGGATCATTCCCTTCCACGACTTCGCCACCTCCCTTGCGAATGATCTCCGCCAGGGCATACGAGGTGAGGTCAGGATCCACGAAGACGCGACCACCATCCTTTGCAACAGCTGACAGTTTCTTTTCGAGCTCCGACGGCGGAAGCTGCATGCACATCTGAGCGAGATAGGCTTCGGGTTCGATACCGGTCTTGCGCTTGTCGAGGAAGAGGTCCGCCTTGCCATCGGCATAGATGATCGCCCGCGCCAGCGGGTGCGGCGTGTGCGGGACATCGGCACCGCGGATATTGAAGATCCAGGCGACCGAAGACGGATCCGCGATCAGCGCCGCCTTGAGGTTCTTCTTTGCAAGATCGGCCGCGACCGTTGCGATCTTGTCGGTTGCGAGCACGCCCGCCTGGACGATGTTCTGGATTGTCACCTGCCCCAACGGCTCCTGCGGCCGGTCGCTCCAGAGTTTGTCCAGAGGATTGTGAGGCAGGACAACGAGCGAACCGCCAATTTCGGCAAGCGCCTTTTCAAGTCGCCGCACCTCCGCCCCGGAGTGCAGCCAGGGATCAATGCCAAGACGCAAGCCCTTGGAGCCATTCTTTGCAAGCCAGGCATGAGGCGGCTCGTTCACAAGGTCCCCACCGGTGAAGAGCGCGTTGTCGACTTGCTCGGCAAGTTGCGTCACGTAGCGCCCGTCCACGTAGACAATCGCCTCCGAACGCGTCACCAGCGCGACCCCCGCCGAGCCCGTGAAACCCGTCAGCCACGACAAGCGTTCCGAGCAAGCTGGCACGTATTCGCCGTTGAACTCGTCGGCGCGCGGCACCAGAAAGGCGTCGATGCCAAGCGCATCAAAGCTTGCGCGCAGGGCCGAAACGCGATCGCGGCCGAATTGTGGCGTCGAGGTGACTTCGAAAGACTGGAACATGCTCAATAACCCGTTTTTTTGGACGATCCCCTCAGCGAAGAGATTCGGCTATGGTATCGGAATTTCAGGAGAATACGAGAAATTGCGACGCGATACCTGAGTGAGAGCCGCGCAATAATTCGGCGGAAATGAGGCGCCGATTCACAAACTGGCACGCTTTATGCATTCTCTGCATGGCTCCCATGAAGGAAACCCTCTCCCTCAGCTTTTCTAAATCGCTATACAGGCGCCATCAGACGGGTTCGAGACGAACCTGAAACGAAACAAAAGGAATTTGGATATGACTGCCCCTCTGTCGCGCTTCGCTTACAGCAGCCCGGTGCAGGCTGGCGAGCGCCAGACTGTGCGTCACATCATCGGCTCGCGCCGTCCGCCGCACGAGGACACCCTCAAGCTGCTCGGCGCCGGCCACAGGGTTACGCGCCATCAGGTCGCAACCAGCTACACGTTCTGAGCAACTCGCCGCTCCCTTCTCCTCCTCCCTCACGGGATCGGCGATCAGAACAGTAGAAGCCCGCTCGAGCGCTCCTCCTCCTTCGAGCTCGCGGGCACTGACCGGGAAACTGGTCTCAAGGCGGTGCCATTGGCACCGCCTTTTCTTTTGCCTTCATCTCAAGGGCGGTCGAGATGGATCGTCACCCAACCGTTTCGCCAGATCGTGCGGACATGCCGCAGGTGCGCACCATTATAGGCGGCAAGCACCTTCCAGCGTTGCGCGGCCAGAATGCCGGAGAGGATGACCGACCCTCCCGGCGCCAGGTGGTTGACGAGCTGCGGCGCCATCTTGATCAGCGGTCGCGCGAGGATGTTGGCGATGATGAGATCGAAGGGACCATGTGTGGAAAAGGCCGTCGAGTGAAAACCCGGCGCTGTCGCCGTCGAGATACCGGACGCAATCCCGTTGCTTCTGATGTTCTCGGCCGCGACCCGAGTTGCGACCGGGTCGATATCGGTGGCGAGAACGGGAATGTTACGCAGCTTCCTCACGGCAATCGCCAGAACGCCGCTACCGGTTCCGAGGTCGAGCGCATTCCGCACGGAGCGGGAACGAAGAACGCGATCGATCGTCTCCAGGCAGCCAGCCGTCGTACCGTGGTGACCCGTACCGAACGCCTGGCCCGCATCGATCTCGATCGCAATGTCCCCGGGCCGTACCTTGTCGCGGTCGTGCGAGCCATGGACGAGGAACCGCCCTGCCCGAACCGGCTTCAGGCCCTCGAGTGACTTGGCGACCCAATCGACGTCAGGGATCACCTCGCGTTCGACCTTGGCGTCGGGAAAGCTCGTCTTCAGCGCGCCTTCGACACGCGCGCGAACCTGCGCCTCGTCTTCACGCATCATGTAGACGGAGGCTTCCCAAATGTCCTTCTTCTCGTCGATTTCAGTCGTCGCGATCGCGAAGTCTTCTTCGCCGAAGACCTCGGACAGCAGGTCCAGAATCTCACCGGCCTGCACTTCGGTCGTCGTCACATAAAGGCGTATTTCACTCACAATCACTCTTTCTTTTATGGGGCGCCATCGATCCAGGGCGGCGACTGCGTATCATATCCGGAAACACCGTGAAGCAATTTTTGTCGGAATGCAGGTATCCGCAAAAGAACCGGTACGGCAAGATTGCGGATCGCGATTGCCATCGGATGTGTCATTGTGATTAGCGATGTCAATTGATGGGTCTGCTTCAGCACCGTCGTCACAGCAGGCATCCTGAGCACCGCATACTCCTGCTCCCGCCTCTCCGAGATCAGCCAGGCCAACCAGCATGCGTCTTCGATGCCAAGGTTCATCCCCCGCGCCCCGGCAGGCGAATGAATGTGCGCAGCATCCCCGGCAAGGAAAACGTTGCCCCTCGCCATTACCTCGGCACGACGAAAGTGAATGCGAAAATCGGACGCCCAGACCCGCTCAGCAATGGGCGCGGGATGCTCGATGCGGCTCTCGAAATCGGGGAGCGTCGAAATGTAGCGCAGCACGTCACGCGTCACAGGCAAGCGCCCGATCATGCCAGGATCGAACAGGCTGATCTCGGCAAAGCTGGGATCGACCGGTCCGGCGTAGCGAAAATCCGCCAGGTAAAAGCTGCTCTCCAGCACCTGCCCGGGGAAACCGATGCCGAGGGCTTCTCGCACCGTTGAATGGGACCCGTCGGCCGCGATCACGATATCGAAATCCGCGGTTTCGACCGAACCATCCAGCTTCCTTAGCGTCACCTTCGGTTTCGAAAGATCGCCGGAAACCGCCTCCACGACGGTTTGCCACTCCGGAGCAATCTCGTAGTCGGAAAGCTTGCCGAGCAGCAGCCGCTCGGTATGCCCTTGCGCCAGCGCATGGATGGCACTGTAGGGACCGGGAACCTCCGTGGTGTCGATGTCGGCAAGGACCTTGCCTTTGGCGGCGATCCGGAAGTGCTGTATCTGCTGCGCTTCCTGCAGGATCGTGTCCGTCACACGCGAAGGTGAAAGCAGCGTCAGCGTTCTGGCATTGATGCCGAGAGCACGGCTTTCCGTTAGGGGCACCGGTCCGGCGTCGCTATCGACGATGCGCGGGAGGTGGCCGCGGCGGGCGAGTTCAAGAGCAGCAGTCAGACCAGTCGCACCGGCTCCGGCGATCAAGATGCTGCGATGCCCTGACGCCATGCCGTCATCCCTTGCTGACGAGGTTCTCCAGTTTCTTTACAGCCGTATCGGGATTTTCGCCATAGGCGATGGTACCGGAGAACCGCCCTTCCGAATCGAGCAGGAAGACAGAAGCCGTGTGATCCATCGTGTAGTCGCCGTTCGGATTGCTTTCGTCCACCGGAACCTTCTTGGCGTAGACGCGGTAGCCCTTGATGACATCGGCAATCTTGTCGGGCGCGCCTGATATGCCGACGATGCGCTTGGACACGTTGGAAACGTATTCGTTCATCACCTCAGGCGTGTCGCGCTCCGGATCGACGGTCACGAAATAGGCCTGCAGCTTCTTGCCATCCGGATCGACCTTCTCCAGCCAACCGTTCATCTCAAAGAGCGTTGTCGGGCAGACCTCCGGGCAATGGGTGAAGCCAAAGAAGAGCGCCGTCGGCTTGCCCCGGAAGGCCTGCTCGGTGATCGGCTTGCCGTCCTGGGCAACGAGCGTGAACGGCACGCCGAACGGCCCCTCGGAAACGGCCTCCTTCGTCTTGGTGACATTAAGCGTCAGCCAGCCGAGAATTCCGGCCATCAGCAGCACCGCAACCCAGACCGCAATGCGGACAGTCTTCATCGATCGAACCTCAAAGATCGGGATTATTCCCGTTTATCGGGTGATATCGCCTCCTGCTTCGGGGCGCAATTCAACAACACGTTTCCCAGTGGCGACCGATTGCCCCACCAGCACACGGAAAAGGCGAAATCGGTTTCACAAAAACCAAAATCTTCAACCACTTAGCAGATGAAACAAAGACGGTTGCAATCTTTGAGGGTTAGCAAATACTTAAAAATACATATCTATATTTAGGAATGGATAGAACGTTCTACGTTCTCGTGACATGAGGTCCACCCGGCATTTCAATCCCCGGCTATCCGCGTGAGCGCAAGATGCACACCGCGTCTCATCGCGGAGGGGGATGATCATCAATGACTGATATGAAAGTGCGCAAGAGCCTCTCTGTAGGCCAACGGCTGGGGACACTTGCCGGCGCGGCGTTCATTGGCTTCGGCTCGATGCTTGCAGTTGGCTGGTATCAAAATTCGAGCGCCGACGCGGCTTTGAGACATGCCAACGAAATCCAGGCCAGCGTCGACCAGATTAACGAGATGCGCGCCGCAAACCTCACCCTCATTCTTGCCGCCATGGACACCATCGTCGACCGTGGCGATCGCGCCGTGATGCCCGAACGCCTGAAGCTGATGAACGAGGCGATCGGCGAGCTGCAGAACAGCTCCAAGGAGATGCACCGCCTGGGCGAAGAGCTGAACGCCGGAAACCTGTTGTCCACCTATGATGCAGACGTGGCGTCTCTGGGGAAAAATGTCGTCGGAGACTTGAAATCTGCTGTCGAAGCCGGGGCGCCGGACAGTGAATTTGACAAGCTGGACGACGCCATCGACGGTGGCGGCGACAAGGTGGGCGCGACACTGGACAAGCTCGCCCACGAAGGCGGCGAATTGGCCAAAGCGCGGATCGACGAGGCAAACGCAATCTCGGAGCGGGCGATACTGATCCAGCTGGGACTTGGCATCGTCGCCATCCTGACAATGGGCACCCTGCAATACATTCATGGCGGTTCCATCCGTCGCGGTATCGAGGGTGTGCGAAAAAGCATGCAGGGCATCATGCGCGGCGATCTCAATAGCCTTGTCCCCGCCACTGACCGGGGCGATGAGATCGGCGACATGGCACGCGCAGCGGAGAGCTTCCGGCTTGCCGCAATCGAGAAGCAGGAATTGCAGGCGCGTAGCGACAGCGAACGCCAGCAGAGCGACGCCGAGCGCCGCAGCCGTGAAGCAGCGAAGCTTGCGGACGCCGAAGCGCTCAACGATGCAGTCCATGCGTTGGGCGACGGCCTTACGCGCCTCGCGGGCGGAGACGTGACAGTCACCATCAATCAGCCGTTCACGGCAGAGCTTGAGCGCTTGCGCACCGACTTCAATCACACCACGGCGACGCTCCGCCAGACAATGGCCGGGATCGCCCGAAACGGGACTTCCATCCAGGCAAACAGCCAGCAGATGCGCTCGGCAGCAGACGACCTCGCCAAGCGTACGGAACAACAGGCGGCCTCGCTGGAGGAAACCTCCGCGGCGCTCGACCAGATCACCGCAACGGTTCGCAACGCCACCAACCGTGCCGAGGAAGTCGGCCACATGGTTGCCCACACCCGGCAGAATACCGCGAAATCAGATGTGGTCGTGACCGATGCCATGGCTGCGATGGAGCGAATCGCGACCGCCTCGCGCGAGATCGGAACAATCATCAACGTCATCGATGAGATCGCCTTCCAAACCAACCTCCTCGCCCTCAACGCGGGCGTCGAAGCTGCTCGCGCCGGCGAAGCCGGCAAGGGCTTTGCTGTCGTAGCACAGGAAGTACGCGAACTCGCCGGCCGCGCGGCCGGTGCCGCCAAGGATATCAAGGCCTTGATCGGAAAATCCGGCGCCGAGGTAAAGGCCGGCGGCGAACTCGTAACGGCGGCCGGCGAAGCCCTGCGCCAGATCGGCGAAGATGTTTTGCGCATCGACGAGCATGTTAAATCAATCGTAACCTCTGCACGCGAACAATCTACCGGACTGAACGAAATCAATACGGCCATCAGCCAGATGGACCAGGTCACGCAGAAAAATGCGGCCATGGTGGAAGAAACGAACGCAGCTAGTCACGCGCTCGCCACCGATGCCGACAGCCTGATCCACCTGATCCAGACGTTCAAGATCGGCGAAGGCATGAATGCCCGTTCCACGCCGCGGGAGGCCACCGCAGTCTCGCATCCGAAACCATCTCCCGCACGAAGCCTTATCGGCAAGGTCGCGGGCGCATTCAGCGGCGGCGCAACCGCCAGAGCCATGGCCGTACCGGCCGGAGACAACTGGGAAGAATTCTGATCATGAACAATACCGTCATCAACCAGACCGGATCGCATCTCGAGATCGTCTCCTTCCATCTCGGCGAGCAGGAGTTCTGCATCGACATCATGGCGATCCGCGAAATCCGCGGCTGGGCGCCCGTAACGCCAATGCCGCACACACCGCCCTACGTCCTCGGCCTCATCAATCTTCGTGGTGCGGTAATTCCGGTCATCGACATGGCCTGCCGCCTCGGCATGAAGATGACCGAGCCGTCGGAGCGCTCCGCCATTATCGTCACCGACATTGCCGGCAAGCTCGTCGGCCTGCTGGTCGAGCAGGTCTCCGACATGATGACCATCAAGAGCGAAGACCTGCAGCCGGCACCGGAGATCATCCCGGAAGCCCAGCGCGCCTTCTGCCGCGGCATCGTCGCCCTGGAAAAGACCATGGTCTGCTTTTTAAACCTCGACACCGTAATCGCCGACGAATTGGCACAGGCTGCTTGACGCGACCAGCCAGCATAACCGCCAAGAGATTTTCGAACCGCTCGCATCGAACCGTTGCGAGCGGTTTTTTCTGTACGGTCATTGTTAGGGCCGCATTGCAGGCTATCTCCTCATCGCATCGTCCGACGTCGCTTCGAGTGAACGAAGTGCGCGAACGGGCGTTCGAATGGTTGTCAGAAGAACAACGGGGTACGCAGAATGCGCGAGGCGAAAACCCGTCACACCGGAGGATGCGGCTGCGGTGCGGTCCGATACAGAATTGACGAGGCGCCGCTGGCGAGCGGCATCTGCCACTGTCAGACATGCCGAAAGGTCGCTTCGGCTCCTACGCTTCCGTTCGTCACCTTTCCCGTGCGAACGCTGGTATACGAACAGGGAGCCCCTCGGGCATTTGCCTCCTCGAGAGGCGTTGTCAGGACATTTTGCGGCTCATGCGGTTCTCCGATCGGCTATCAGAACGATGCCGACCCAGACCTGATCGACATCATGACAGTCAGCCTCGACGACCCGGATGAGTATCATCCGACCTTTCACGTCTGGACGTCTGAAAAGGTGTCCTGGGATGTCATCTGCGACGAGCTGCCGGCACATCCCAAGAGCCGCGCCTAGCGCGACGAGGCGTGTTGCTATTGCGGCTTGCCGTTCTTCCACGTGACATACTGGCCGTATAGCGGGATGGTTGAAATCGCCATCTTCGCCGAGCCATCAGTCAGTTCGCGGGAGTGGGCGAGATAGACCAGCGTGTCGTTCTTCTTGTCGTAGATCCGGTTGACGACCAGCTTCTTCCAGATAAGCGACATGCCCGTCTTGAACACCTCGTCGCCGCCCTCCGACAGATTGATGTCGCCAATCTCGATCGGCCCCGTCTGCCGGCAGGAGATGGAGTTGTTCGAGGGGTCTTCGAACCAGTTGCCGTTCTTCACGCGATCGATAACGCTGCGGTCGAAATAAGTGACGTGGCAAGTCACGCCCTTCACCTGCGGGTCGGCCACCGCATCGATGATGATGTCGTTGCCAATCCAGTCGACCCCGACCTTGCCGACGACGTCGGCTGAGGCAGCGCCGGCGCTAAGGCCGATGAGTGAAGCAGCGGCAAGCGCGATGTAACTCTTTCTGGACATGACGGTTCCCTGATTGCATCCGCATCTTAGGTAAGCGCGCCTGATGCCTTTACAAGGAAGTGTTCACGCCTTCCTGCAGGTGCAGGCCTCATACCCGGTCGACGTCAGCCTGCCAGGCTTCATGCCTATCAGAGCGGGAATGGCGTTCACTGCAGCCGCCCCGACAGCCTTTGCCATCGCGATCGCGGCATGCGCGCAGACGGCGGCGTCCTCGGCGGCATTGTGATGCGCAAAACGCAGGCCGAGATGCTCGGCGATCATGTTGAGCCGGTGCGAGAGGAAATGCGGCCAGATCCGCTGGGCCATCTTCAGGCTACAGAGATACGTCAGCTCCGGATAGGACTGCCGATAGAGATCGAGGCTCGCGCGCCAGACGCTGAAATCGAACGCTGCATTGTGCGCAATCATGGTCGCACCTCGGAAATCGTCGTGGAATTCGTCCATCACTTCCGGAAACGCCGGCGCGTCCTCGACATGCTCAGGCCGGATGCCGTGAATGGCGATGTTCATACCGGAGAACCGCATCTCCTTCGGCCGGATCAGACGCTCCTCGACGCGGGTAACCTTGCCGTCCTCAATCCATGCCAGTCCCACCGAACAGGCGCTGCCGCGTTGTTCGTTGGCGGTTTCGAAATCAATGGCGATGGTTTTCAACGAGATTTCCGATTCGATAGCATGGATCTGGCATAACCTCCCCACCCTCTCCGCGCAAATCCGGCTGTTGACATCCGCAAGCGGATTGCGAAATCATGGCGCATGATCGGATTGATGACCATTGTGCTGACGCGGACGACCACCCTTGCAGGGTTGGCGGGAGCGATGGTGCGTTAGAAGCAGTCCGTCATCCCTAAACCCTGCCGAGGCGAGCAGGGTTCGGGAACCGGCTCTCCTCAAACTGAGAAGGAGAGTTGCATGCAGAAGAATCCAAACCCCAGAGAAATACCCGCCGGACTGTCGATCCGAGCCATCCGTCCGTCCGACACCGAGGCATTGACGGCGCTGGTCAATCTGCCGGGCTTCCGCGCCGGTACCTTGCGTCCACCCTACCAGAGCATTGAAGAGACCCGCCGCCATGTCGAAAACAGCAATCCGGATGCAATGCGTCTGGTTGCAATTATCGACGAGCAGATCGTCGGCGACATCGGCATGACCCGTTACCACGGCCGCCGCAATCACGTCGCCAGCATCGGCATGGGCGTGCATGACGACTTTACCGGTCGCGGCATCGGCAGCGCGATGCTCGCGGCCGTCATCGATGCCGCCGACAACTGGCTGAACATCATGCGCCTGGAATTGACTGTTTACACCGACAACGAAGCCGCCCTCGCCCTTTACAGGAAATTTGGTTTCGAAGAGGAAGGTATACTCCGTGCTTTCGCCTTCCGCGCCGGCAGCTACGTCGATGCTTACGCGATGGCGCGCATCAAGCGGTAGAGGAACGCTCCGAGGTCGGTGACAGCCGATCCCTCATCCGCTGATCAGGGCCAGCCACTCGTCCTCGTCCATCGTCTGGACACCGAGTTCGCGTGCCTTGTCGAGTTTCGAGCCTGCGCCTGGTCCTGCAACCACGATGTCGGTTTTCTTTGACACCGAGCCTGCGACCTTAGCGCCGAGGCTTTCAGCCCGCGCCTTGGCTTCATCGCGCGTGAACTTCTCCAGCGAACCGGTGAAGACCACAGTCTTGCCGGCGACTGGGCTGTCTGCAGCAGCAACCTTCTCTGCGGGCAAGGGCGTCCCGTCATTCAGTTCGGCGAGCAGTCGCGAGATCACCTCGACATTGCGCGGTTCCTTGTAGAATTCAACGATCCCGCGCGCGACGATCTCACCGATGCCTTCGATGGCGTTGAGGTCGTTCCAGGCATCGCCCGAGAGCGGCGCGGCAGCTTTCATCGCTGCTTCGAAGTCGGCATAGGTGCCGTAGGAGCGTGCCAGGAGCTTGGCTGTCGTCTCGCCGACGTGCCGGATGCCGAGCGCGTAAATGAACCGGTGCAGCGCGATGCTCCGCCGCTCGTTGATCGCCGTATAGAGCTTTCCGACGCTGACCTTGCCGAAACCTTCGATATTTTCAAGCTTTGTCAGCGAACCGGCCTGCCGCTTCTCAAGCGTGAAAATATCTGGCGCGTTACGGATCTGCAGCGCCGGATCGTCGCTCTCGAAGAAGAAGTCGACCTGCTTCGATCCCAGGCCCTCGATATCGAAGGCATTGCGCGAAACAAAGTGCTTCAGATGCTCGGTGGCCTGCGCACGGCAAATGAAGCCGCCGGTGCAGCGCGTTACGGAGTCGAGCTTGCCTGTCTTTTCGTTCTTCTCCCGCACCGCATGGCTGCCGCAGACCGGGCATTTTTGCGGGAATTCATAGCGGGCGGCATCAGCGGGGCGCTTCTCCATGACAACATCGAGCACCTGCGGGATAACGTCTCCGGCCCGCTGCACGATGACCGTGTCACCGATCCGAATGTCGTGCCCGACGTCGCGGATGCGTTCGCCCGAGTTCCCGATGCCTTCGATGTAATCGGCGTTATGCAGGGTCGCATTGGTTACGACGACGCCGCCGACGGTAATTGGCGTCAGCCGTGCAACCGGCGTCAGGGCGCCGGTGCGGCCCACCTGGATATCGATGTTCTCGACAGTCGTGAAAGCCTGCTCGGCCGGGAACTTATGTGCCGTCGCCCAGCGCGGACTGCGGGAGCGGAATCCGAGCCGTTGCTGCAGATCCAGGCTGTCGACCTTGTAGACGACACCGTCGATATCATAGTCCAGGTCCGGTCGCTTCAGGCCGATCTCGTCGTAGTGGGCTAAAATATCGGCGACGGAATTCAACCGCTTCATCAGGGGATTGACCGGAAAGCCCCAGCTCTTGAATACCTCGACCATACCAAACTGTGTGTCGGAGGGCATGTCGGATATCTCACCCCAGGCATAGGCGAAGAACTTCAACTTGCGGCTCGCAGTCACCTTGGCGTCGAGCTGCCGCAGCGATCCGGCTGCCGTATTGCGCGGATTGACGTAGGGCTGCTTCCCCTCGGCTTCCATCTGCTTATTGAGCGCCAGGAAGTCGCTCTTGGCCATGTAGACCTCGCCGCGCACCTCGACGACTGCTGGTGCCCCCGCCGGCAGCGTCTGGGGAATTTCCTTGATCGTGCGGATGTTGGCCGTGACGTTTTCGCCGGTCGTGCCGTCGCCGCGCGTTGCAGCGCTCACCATCCTGCCGTTCTCATAGCGAATCGACATAGAGAGGCCGTCGATCTTCGGCTCCGCGGTAAAGGCAATCGACTGGTCCGGCAGACGGCCGAGGAAGCGATAGACGCTCGCCACGAAGTCCTGCACGTCCTCCTGCGAGAACGTGTTGTCGAGCGATAGCATCGGCCGTGCATGCACAACGGGCGCGAACGTTACCGAAGGCGCGATACCGACACGCCGCGACGGACTGTCCTCGCGAATGAGTTCCGGAAAGCGCGCCTCGATCGCGTCGTTGCGACGCTTCAGTGCATCATACTCGGCATCGGAAATCGCCGGGCGATCCTCGCCGTGATAAAGCTCGTCGTTGCGGGCGATCTCCTTGGCGAGCCACTCAAGCTCGGCGGCGGCATCTTCGATCGTCAGGGCATCAACGGCTATGGCTTCGGTCGACATACGGCTCTCGCTCCACGGAATCTGGAGTCGGTTTTAGAGCAAAATGAATGGATTGAAAGAGAGCGAGAGGTCATCGTTCGCCCTCTCCCCAATTCGGCGATTAGGAAATCAGCCGTTCCCGGCCAGCAGCCGGGCCGCCGCCGCCCTCGCCTCTTCCGTCACCGACGCACCCGCCAGCATGCGTGCGATTTCTTCCGTCCGGTCGCCAGGCGCCATCGTCGCGACGCGAGTCGCGATCTTCTCCGAGCCTTCGGCGGCCGGTCCTTTCGAAATCAGCAGGTGCGTCGCCGCACGCGCGGCGACCTGCGGCGCATGTGTGACCGACAGCACCTGCACCCGGTCGGAGAGCCGCTTCAGCCGCTGACCGATCGCATCCGCAACCGCACCACCGACGCCGGTATCGATTTCGTCGAAGACGAGCGTCGGCGCAGAACCGCGATCGGCAAGCGCAACCTTCAGGGCGAGCAGGAAGCGCGAAAGCTCGCCGCCGGAAGCTACCTTCATAATCGAACCAGGACGTGTGCCCGGGTTGGTCTGGACGTGGAACTCCACCACGTCGATACCCTCCGAGGTCGCGTCATCAGGATTGGTGGTGATCTCCACCATGAAGCGCGCGCGCTCAAGCTTCAGCGCCGGCAGCTCCGCCATCACAGCAGCAGCCAAGGCGTCTCCGGCATGATGACGCTTGTCGGAAAGCGTGCGCGCCGCTGCGTTGTAGTTTGCCTTGCCAACACCGACCTCGGCCTCAAGCTTGGCAAGCTTTTCCTCGCCGGCATCGACGTCGGCAAGATCGCTGATCATGCGAACCGCCAGCGCTGGCAGTTCGATCACCGGAACGGAGTATTTGCGGGAGGCAGCGCGCAAGGCAAACAGGCGTTCCTCCACACGCTCCAGCTCCTTCGGATCGTATTCCGTCTTCCTCAGCGCAGCCTCGACTTCCATCTGCGCATTGGAGAGCTGGTCCAGAGCGGCATCCAGAAGCGCCACCGTATCTTCCAGCAAGCCCGGCGCCTCGTGGCTCTTGCGCTCCAGCCTGCGCACCAGCGAGGCGATATGTGGCACGGGGGAAGCATTGCCGTTGAGGAATTCGGAAGCCTCGGCGATATCGCCGGCGATCCGCTCGGCCTTCATCATCTTCTGGCGACGATCGGCGAGCTCGTCCTCTTCTCCGTCTTGCGGTGAAAGCTTCTCGAGCTCCTCTACGGAAGCGCGGAGGTAGTCGGCCTCACGAGCAGCGTTCGCCACCTTTTCGCGCTGCTTCTTGAGCGTCCGCTCGGTATCGCGCCAGATGCGGTACAGATTGGAGACTCCGGCAGCATCTTCGTTCACGCCTGCGAAAGCGTCGAGCAGGATCCGGTGCGCATGCGCATCGACCAAGGCGCGATCGTCGTGCTGGCCATGAATCTCGACCAGCATCTGCCCGACCTGGCGCATGAGCTGAACGCTGAGCGGCTGGTCGTTGACGTAAGCCTTGGTACGGCCATCAGCGTTCTGGACACGGCGGAAGATAAGATCGCCGTCATCATCGATGCCGTTTTCGCGCAGCAGCTTGCGGGCGCTGTGGTCCGCGCCGACGTCGAACACAGCCGTAACCTGCCCCTTGTCCTCGCCGTGGCGAACAAGACCGCCATCTCCGCGCCCGCCAAGCGCGAGCGACAGGCTATCGAGCAGGATGGATTTGCCAGCGCCGGTCTCCCCGGTCAGCACCGAGAGGCCGGTCTCGAAGGCGAGATCCAGCCGCTCGATCAGGACGATATCGCGGATCGAAAGCTGGATCAGCATTGGCCTCAGGTACCGAGCAGGAGTTTCTTGCCTGCGGCAGCAATCCACGAACCGGGGTTTTCACGCGGCTCGGTGCCACCACTCTTCAGCAGCTTGAAGGAGTCCGCATACCACTGACTGTCAGGATAGTTGTGGCCGAGAACCGCGGCTGCCGTCTGTGCTTCCTCGACGATGCCCATTGCGTAATAGGCTTCGACAAGGCGCGCAAGCGCTTCTTCGATCTGGTTGGTATTCGGATATTTCTCGACAACCGTGCGGAAGCGTGAGATCGCCGCCAGGTATTCCTTGCGCTCCATGTAGTAACGGCCGACCTGCATTTCCTTGCCTGCCATCTGATCGCGTGCGAAGCGGATTTTCGCCTGCGCGTCGTCGACGTATTCCGAATCCGGATAGTTGTCGATGACAGCCTGCATGGCCTCGACGGTCTTGGCGGCCGCGCGCTGGTCCTGCGTGACGTCCACGATCTGCTTCGAATAGGTCAGACCGATCAGATACTGCACGTAGGGAGCGTCCTTCGACTTCGGATACTGCGCCATATAGCGGTTGCCCGAAGCGAGAGCGTCGTCCAGACGGCCCTGGCGATACTTGACGAAGGTGCTCATCACGAGCGCCTTTCGCGCCCATTCTGAGAACGGGTTTTCGCGGTCGATTGCGTCGAACTTGCGCGCCGCCTCGGCCATGTTACCGGCCTTCATGTTGGCGAGGCCCTGCGTATAGAGGACATCCGGCGGATCGTTCTCCAGGCCGAGCTTGGTGATATCGATATCGGGGTCCGACTGGCATCCGGAAACTAAGGCACCTGCGCTCAGCACCAAGAGCGATGCGAACAAAGCGCGCGCTGTCTTCATCATACTATCAGACCCTGCATAACCCATCGGAATATCCCAACGCCGCCATCCCTCAACGGCAGCCACGCCTTGCTGGCGTTTCTAGCCACAAATGTGGAGCCAGAGCAACGCAATGATGATGCATTAACGCATTTTTGTGGCGATGCAGGCGATAAACGCCGGTTTTACACTGCGAATGCTGCATCTGGTGCTACTAAGCATCTGCGGCAGCACATCTATCGGGGAATCATCGCCGGCCTGCTCCCCATAAAGAAACCGCCTCTCGAAGGAGGCGGCCCTGGCCTAATAAATGCGATGGAGGTCATGCCGACCAGGGAGCAAATTCCGGCGCGTTGACCCGGATGAAATCCCGAGCCGCAACACGCTGGCGCGGCGCAGAGGTCTCGACAACCTCATAGGCGGTCGGGTCGCTGAGCAACGCCTTGAGAGCATTAGCATTCATCTTGTGACCGCCGCGGTAGGACCGATAGCAGCCGATGAAAGGAGCACCGGCGAGCGCCAGGTCGCCAACCGCATCGAGCGCCTTGTGGCGCACGAACTCGTCCTTGGCGTAGCGCAGGCCTTCGACGTTGATAACGGTGTTGTCGTCCGATATGACGACCGAATTCTCAAGCGACGAACCAAGCGCGTGGCCGGAGGCCCAAAGACGCTCGACATCGCGCATGAAGCCGAAGGTACGGGCACGCGACAGCTCGGACTTGAACGTCGCAGCCGTCATGTCGCCTTCCCACTTCTGTCGGCCGATCAGCGGGCAGTCGAAATCGATCTCAACCTCAAAGCGCATGCCGTCATAGGGACGGAACTCGCTCCACGAACCACCATGCTCGATGCGAACCGGCTTGGTGACGCGGATGTAGCGGCGCTTGACGCCAAGCGATACCAGGCCAACCTGTTCGATCGCCTCGATAAAGGGCATCGAGCTGCCATCCATGATGGGCATTTCGGAACCGTGAACTTCGATCAGGACGTTGTCGAGACCAAGCGCGTAGACAGCGGCCATGACATGCTCGATCGTCGCGACCGAGCGCGCCGGCGAGAAACCAAGAACGGTGCAGAGATCTGTATTGCCGACCTGAGAAGACACGGCACGATATTCGGAAACCTCGCCGTTGTCGTGCATGCGATTGAAGACAACGCCTGTGTCAGCTTCTGCCGGGTTGAAGGTAATCGAAACGTCAGCACCGGAATGAACGCCGATGCCCGAGAGCGTAATCGGGCGCGATACTGTCGTCTGAAAACCCAACATGCCAATAACCATAAATTTTTGCCTTTATTATCCCTGGTAATCCGCATCGGCTAACATGCCGAACCATCCGCCAGGGGTCATTTCACTCCGTCAGAGCCCCGCGACAAAGCGCAAGAAGACGGTTCCTTGAGCACATACATACGTGCGCCCGGGTTCCAATCCAAATCACTGTTTCTTTCGCATTGTTACGAAAGCATGCCTTTGAAATAACACCGCAATTCGTGTCGAATTCAGAGCTTTGAAACGGCAATGCCCGGGAGCGTACTCCCGGGCATCCTTGTGGCGATTCTGACCCTTGCCTCAGTTCGACTGGCGGCGCAGGAACGCAGGAATTTCAAGCTGATCGTCTTCCTGCATCATGCGAGCTTGCGGAACGCTTCGGCCCTGATCGTCGAGATTTCCGCGACGCGGCGCATAGAGGCTGGCTTCTGGAGAAAGCGGTCGGCGCTGCTGCGATGCCGCAGCCGGAGCCGAGGTCATCTCTGGCGCAACTTCCTCTTCGCGGCGACCAAGTGAGTTGGTGATCCGCTTCAGGAGCCCCATCGGGCCACGCTCTTCGTGGGCGTGAGACGGAGCGGCCGGCTGCGAGCGACGGTCGATCTCGGCCTGCACGACCGGCGGAAAGTCTTCCACCTTCGGCATGCGAACGGCCTGCTGGGCGGCCATCGGCTGCTGCATGACCGGAGCCGGCTGGCTCATGACCGGCTGCGGAGCCGGCTGGCTGATAACAGGCGCGTGAACGGGAGCCTGCTGAACCGGGGCGGGGCGAATGACGGGAGCGGCTTCCGGAGCAGCGAAGATCTTGCTCTGTGGGCGGAAGGTCTCCTGCAACATTGCCGGCTGCTGCACCGGAGCTGCAGCACGCGGAGCGTGGATCTCGAGCTCGCGTTCCATCTCGGCCTCGGCCGTGCGGATTGCCTGTGCAACCGAGTCGACGGGCTTGGGTGCCTGCTGCATGACAGGTGCAGGCTGAACAGCGGCCGGAGCCGGAGCAACGGCCGCGGAAGGACGCACGATCGGCTTCGCTGCCGGCTGGAAGGTCTTTCCTGCCGCGGCATTGATCGCACGATCGATACCGGTAGCAACAACGGAAACGCGGATGATGCCTTCGAGCGACTCGTCGAACGTCGCGCCGAGGATGATGTTCGCGTCCGGATCGACTTCCTCGCGGATGCGGGTCGCAGCTTCGTCGACTTCGAAGAGGGTCAGGTCGCGACCGCCGGTGATCGAGATCAGCAGGCCCTGTGCGCCCTTCATCGACGTTTCGTCGAGCAGTGGGTTGGCGATTGCAGCTTCGGCAGCCTGCATCGCGCGGCCCTGGCCGGATGCTTCGCCGGTGCCCATCATCGCGCGGCCCATTTCGCGCATGACCGAACGGACGTCGGCGAAGTCGAGGTTGATGAGACCTTCCTTCACCATCAGGTCGGTGATGCAGGCAACGCCGGAGTAGAGTACCTGGTCAGCCATCGCGAAAGCGTCGGCAAAGGTCGTCTTGTCGTTGGCAATGCGGAAGAGGTTCTGGTTCGGAATGACGATCAGCGTGTCGACCGACTTCTGCAGCTCTTCGATTCCGGCTTCGGCCAGACGCATGCGGCGACCGCCCTCGAAGTGGAAAGGCTTGGTAACGACGCCGACCGTGAGGATGCCCTTGTTTCGAGCCGCCTGAGCGACAACAGGAGCAGCGCCGGTGCCGGTGCCGCCGCCCATGCCGGCGGTGACGAAGCACATGTGCGTACCGTTCAGGTGATCGATGATTTCATCGATGCACTCTTCGGCTGCGGCACGGCCGACTTCCGGCTGCGAACCAGCACCGAGACCTTCAGTGACGTTGGCGCCGAGCTGGATGATGCGCTCCGCCTTGGTCATCGTCAGGGCCTGGGCATCCGTGTTGGCAACGACGAAGTCGACGCCCTGGAGGCCAGCGGAGATCATGTTGTTGACAGCGTTGCCGCCGCCGCCGCCAACACCGAACACGGTGATACGCGGCTTAAGCTCAGTGATATCCGGCTTTTGCAGCTTGATAGTCATGTTACCGTTCCTTCTCTTTATGGCCGCATCGCCACGCCGGCCAATTCACTCAATTGTCAGAAGCTCTCTTTCAACCACTGCCCCATGCGGGCAAAGCGGCTGGTATTTCCCCCAAGCGACATGAGCAGACCGCTCTGTGACGCATGTGTTTCCTGGTCCGCGACCTGCGGATAGATCATCAGACCGACGGCCGTCGAAAAGGCTGGGCCCTTCGCTGCAGTCGGCAGGCCCGAGACGCCCATCGGACGACCGATTCTGACGTTGCGGGCAAGAATGCGACGCGCAACTTCGGCAAGGCCGGTCAGCTGGCTCGCACCACCCGTCAGCACGACGCGCTTGCCGACGATCGGGCTGAAGCCCGAGCGCTGGATGCGGTCGCGGATCAATTCCATGGTTTCCTCGATACGGGCGCTGACAATGCGCGATACCAAAGCGCGCGGCACTTGCGTCGGCAGGTCGCGTTCGTCTTCGCCGATCGGCGGGATCGAGATCAACTCGCGCTCGTCCGAGGAGTTCGGCATTGCGGAAGCATGAACGACCTTGAGGCGCTCGGCATCTTCGATACGGGTCGAAAGGCCGCGGGCGAGGTCCGTAGTGACGTGATGGCCGCCGAGGCTGACGGCATCCGTGTGCACCAGCTTACCTTCTGCAAAGACCGAAATCGTCGTCGTTCCGCCCCCCATATCGATCGCCGCGCAGCCCAGCTCGACTTCATCGTCGACGAGAGCTGCCAGACCGGAAGCATACGGCGTCGCAACGATTCCCTCAACCGAGAGGTGAGCGCGATTGACGCTGAGCTCGAGATTTTTAAGCGCGGTACGCTCAGCGGTGACGACGTGCATGTCGACGCCGAGAACGTCACCGTACATCGACAAGGGATCTCGGATACCGCGTTCGCCGTCGAGCGAGAAGCCGGTTGCCAGCGAATGCAGCACGGCACGATCCTGGCGCAGCGACTGCTGGCAGGCTGCCGACAGAACCTTCTTGAGGTCGTTCAGTTCGACTTCCTGGCCACCGAGATCGATGGTTGCGGTGTAGATATCGCTCGTCAGACGACCGGCCGTGACGTTAACGATCAGGCTTTCGACCGTCAGGCCGGCCATGCGCTCGGCGGCATCGACAGCAAGGCGAATCACGCTTTCCAGCGCATCGAGGTCGGAAATCGCGCCGGTCTTGATGCCGCGCGAACGCTGGTGGCCAATCCCAATGATTTCAATGTTGTGCGTGCGGCCGGGCAGCACCTGGCTTTCCTCGCGAGGCGTCAGGCGGCCGATCATGCAGACGACCTTCGTCGATCCGATGTCGAGCACCGAAACGACGTGGGACCGCTTCGACGAAAGCGGCTTCAGGCGCGGCAATCCGAAATGGGACGAACCGAACAAGCTCATATATTTTGCCCCGCCTTCTTCAAATCCTTGGTCCGCTGATCAAGCACAAGTTGCCGGCGCGCCATGGCTTCCGGCGTCAACTGAATTGCCGTGCGGTCGGTGAGCCTGAGATCGACCGCAGCGATGTCGCGCTCCAGAAGGTCCTGCTCCTTCATGAACTTCGACAGCCGCGCCAGAGCCAGATCGACATCGTCTTCCGGCAACTTCACCGCAACGCCGTTGTCCATGTGCAGATCCCAGCGGCGACCCGACACCCAGACGTAGGCCTTTACCCGCGCCCTGATCTCCGGCCACTTCGCAAATTCGGTTTCGAGCGAGGTTGCGGCAACTTCAGCACCGCGACCAACCACCAGCGGCAACTGCGAAAACTTATTGTCACGAAGCGGAGCGATGACCGAGCCACCCTTCTCCACGAGAGAGAGTTCCTGACCATGCTGCCAGATGGCGTAAGCCTGTCGCTCCGTGAGCTTTACCTCGATCGTCTTCGGATAGACCTTGCGAACTTCGACATTCTCGACCCAGGGAAGTTTCGCGATCTTCTGACGCGCGGCATCGACATCGAGCGCCACGAGCGAGGTCGTACCGTCCAGCCCCAACAACTGCAGGATCTCGATTTCGGAGGTCTCGGAATTGCCGGACACCTTCACGTCATCAATCGCAAAGCCTGCAGCCGTCGTCGTCGCCTGCGCAACCGCTTCGGTGTGACCACCGAGCGACATGCCGTAGAGACCCGTCGCCGCAAAGAATGCCAAGGCGGATACCGTCCCAACGTGAGCCGGAATATGGATGCGGCCACTCCCGAGGCTGACAAGAAAGCGCACAACGCGACGCAGCGGGCGCGGCAGAACCAACCGACCATCACCCTCGGGAAACGAGAGCTCCGCCTGATGACTTGGGCGCCCTATTCTTTTGACCGTCACCGAGAACAAGAAGCGTCCTCCACCATCCAACGGAGAAATTCACCAAACGTGTAGCCGGCATGACCGGCCATTTCGGGCACCAGGGAGGTTGGAGTCATGCCTGGCTGAGTATTGATTTCCAGCCAGATGATTTCACCATCTTCGGAGAAGCGATCGTCGTAACGAAAGTCGGAGCGACTCACGCCACGGCAACCAATTGCTTGATGCGCCCTTAACGCCAATGATTGTATTTTTTGGTAAATATTCGGTGAAATTTCCGCCGGAATGACGTGTTTCGATCCACCTGCCACGTACTTGGCATCGTAGTCGTAGAAGCCATGCCCGACCGGCACGATTTCGGTGACGCCGAGCACTTGATCGCCCATCACACCGCAGGTCAGCTCTCGACCGTAGATGTAGCGCTCGACAAGAACCTGCTCGCCATAGCGCCATTCCGGAGAGCTGATGATTTGCGGAGGATGGGATTGATCTTCCTGAACGATCACTACGCCGAAGCTGGAACCCTCGCGCACAGGCTTCACGACGTAGGGAGGTTTCATCGGGTGCTCCGCCGGAAAGGCGAATCGATTGATCACCTCGGATTGAGCAACCGGAATGCCGACAGCAGCTGCAACGCCCTTGGCCTTCTCCTTGTCCATGGCGAGCGCTGACGCAAGCACGCCGGAGTGCGTATAGGGAATCTCAAGATATTCGAGGACGCCCTGGATCGTGCCATCCTCGCCATAGGGGCCGTGCAGCGCATTGAAGACGACATCGGGCCGCAAGGCAGCAAGCTTGGCAGACACATCGCGATCGACGTCAATCCGCGTCACCTGGAAGCCCTCAGCCTCGAGAGCGTCCGCGCACGCCGTCCCGGAGGAAAGGCTTACCGGCCTCTCCGAGGAAAACCCGCCCATCAGGACAGCGACATGCTTGCGACTCATCAACACCCCCAAAAATAACCTGCACTGTGAATTTCGACGCTTGCACCAAGCTTGTTTCCCGTCCGAATCTCGCTCGGTGACGCAGGTGTATTAGAGCCTGATTATGGTTAATGAAGTGTTTACTTTCGTTAATTTTTGCCTCGAACGCCCCTCCGGAGGAAGGCCGTGCAACGTTCAGAAAACCCCACGACAACGGCGGCTTTCGTGCAGCATCCCATCAGGAATTCGCACCAGTTCGATGGCTTTTCCGCCCGTCAACTTTGAGGTTCGGCCACCCAGAAGCGCCGAATCGTCGGAAAAATGCAAAGCGTACTAATTTTTTTTTGCGTTTGTTACTCGGTGGGCATTTGCGCCGAATTAAAATTGCGTTAAGAGCCGTCTGCCTCCCAAGGGCACCGGTGTAATCCCAATTGGAATGAAAATGTCAGACGCGATATCCAGAGTATCGCCGACGCCCGCTTTATCGAACAATGCGCAAGTCAACTCGCCGGCGCGTGTTCTGATCGCGAGCCTTGTCGGCACCACGATCGAATTCTTCGATTTTTACGTTTACGCCACAGCCGCCGTGCTGATCTTCCCGACGCTGTTCTTCCCGAACAGTGATCCGACCACGGCCCTGCTTGCTTCCTTTGCAACCTTCTCGATCGCCTTCTTCGCCCGTCCACTGGGCGCCGTAGTCTTCGGCCATTTCGGCGACAGAATCGGCCGCAAGACGACGCTCGTCGCCGCCCTGCTCACCATGGGCATTTCGACGGTCGTGATCGGTCTTCTGCCCTCCTACGAGTCGATTGGCGTTCTCGCGCCGCTGCTGCTCGCGCTCTGCCGCTTCGGCCAGGGCTTTGGCCTAGGCGGTGAATGGGGCGGCGCCGTGCTGCTCGCCACCGAGAATGCACCGGAAGGCAAGCGCAGCTGGTACGGCATGTTCCCGCAGCTCGGCGCGCCGGTCGGCCTGTTCCTCTCCTCGGGCATCTTCTGGCTGCTGCTGCAGGTCATGTCGCAAGATGATCTGCTGAGTTGGGGCTGGCGCGTGCCGTTCATCTCTTCGATTCTGCTGATCGCCATCGGTCTCTGGGTTCGTCTCTCGATCACCGAAACGCCGGCGTTCCAGAAGGCGATTGACAAGCAGGAGCGCGTTGCAGTCCCGGTTGCCGAACTCTTCCGCAAGCACAAGCGCAGCCTGTTCCTCGGCACCTTCGTGGCGCTCGCCACTTTCGTGCTGTTCTACATCGGCTCGGCTTACCTTCTGTCTTACAATGTCAAGGTCCTGAAGATCCCGTTCCCGGACGCGCTTAAGATCCAGATCGTCGGTTCCGTCGCCTTCGGTATCTTCATCCCGATATCAGGCAAACTCGCCGAGCGCTTCGGCCGCCGCGAGATGCTGATCCTCACCACCTTGCTGATCGGTATCTTCTCGTTCTTCCTGCCCGGTCTGATGACCGGCGGCGAAGGCAGCATTGTTGTGTTCGCGATCGTCTCCATGGCGCTGATGGGCATGACTTACGGTCTGATCGGCACGGCGCTTGCTGCGCCCTTCCCGACTGCCGTGCGCTATACCGGCTCGTCGATCACCTTCAACCTTGCCGGCATCTTCGGCGCTTCGCTGGCGCCCTACATTGCCACTTGGCTGCAGGCAAACTACGGCATGCAATATGTCGGCTACTATCTCGGTCTTTCTGCCGTCATCACCTTGATCTGCATTCTGGCCTCCGGCCGCAACGAAGTCTGATCACGAAAACAGTCCAGTTCGAAGGGCCGCGACGGGAAACTGCCGCGGCCCTTTTCATTGTTGCCGGCTAACGCCTTGCCCCTAGATTCTCGAAAACGGGGAGAGCCGGGATGCTGACACGACGATCACTGCTGGCACAAAGTGTAGGCGCCGGAATCTCGCTGACACTGCCGTCCATTGCGAGCCGGCCAGCGTCCCGCCGATCAATGTCACCTTCCTTGTCATCAACGACGTCCATGCGTGCCGCTTCGGAGACGGGCTAAGTCCCAACTGCCAGTGTGAAGGCAAGACCGACGCAAACCTGCTCCGTCACATTCTTGCGCTCAACGGCATTCACCACCAGGCATGGCCCACTGAGATCGCAGGGGAGCCGAGCGGCCTTCTGCTCGCCGGTCAGCCGATTGCGAGGCCGCAGGGCATTACCGTGTGTGGCGATGTGACCGATGATGGCGGCGGCCAGACTGCGGAGTTCGCAGAAGGGTCGCAGCTACTGGAGTCTTCTCAACGCTACCAGCAAGGACGCGGTGCCGACCACGTGCACTTTCCCGTCTATGTTGGGCTCGGCAACCACGATCTCGATCAGGACGGGCGCCCGCCGCAAATCGATTGGTACCGCGACGAACTGCGTGATTACGTGCAGATGAACCACAAGCCGAGCGTCTTCTTCAAGCCGCTGGTGCCTGTCGACAACTACGACGAAGCATCGGACAACTACTCCTGGAATTGGGGTGGCCTGCATCTGATTCAGGCGCAGCGTTACGCTGGGACAACACAAGAGGTTCAGCGAGCAGCCTCGATTGGATGAAACGCGATCTCGAGACCTATGCGTCCGATGGCCGCCCGGTGGTCATCTTCCAGCACTATGGATGGGACCGGTTTTCCCTCGAGCGCTGGAATCCTGAAATGAAGACATTCACGTTAAGAGGAAGCGGTGCGCCCCACTGGTGGGGTGAATCGGAACGTCAGGAACTCCTCGCAACCCTCGAAGGCTACAACGTAATCGGTATTTTCCACGGCCACGAGCACAACACGCCGATGGCCTATCGGGTCGGCAAGCTGGACGTTTTCAAAGCAAAAGCCGCCTTCATGGGCGGCTTCTGCCTTGTCCGGGTGACAAGCAACACGATGGATGTAGCGATCGGCGAAGCCAGTGACGACAGGGGCGGCGTAACTTTCTCCACCGCCTTCAGCAAACGCCTCACCTAACGTTACTCGTTGGTTACGCCTTGGAAAGGACGAACCTCACGTCCTGGCATGAAGACGCCGAGACGCTTGATTTCCCACTCGAGCTTGATACCGGATTTTTCGAAGACTTCGCGACGGACCTGTTCGCCGAGATATTCGAGATCATATCCCGTCGCCTGCCCCATGTTGATCATGAAATTGCAATGAAGCGACGACATCTGGGCGCCACCGATCACCAGCCCGCGGCATCCCGCTTCGTCGATGAGCTTCCAGGCGGAATGGCCGTCCGGATTCTTGAAGGTCGAGCCGCCGGTCTTCTCGCGGATCGGCTGGACCGTTTCACGATGACTGCGCACGGCATCCATCTCGGCCCGGATCTTGGCGCGGTCCTCGCTGTACCCTTCGAAGAGCACCGAGGTGAAAATCAGATCGCTCGGCACCGATGAATGACGGTAGGAATAGCCCATATCCGCGTTCGACAGGACAAGCTTGTTGCCCTTGCGATCAACCGCATTCACCTCGACGAGCCGCTCGCGCGTCTCCCCGCCGTTGGCGCCGGCGTTCATGCGCGCTGCGCCACCAATGCTGCCGGGAATACCGTAGTAGAAATGGAAGCCGCCGATGCCGTTGTCCATAGCCATGGCTGCGACATGCTTATCGGGGCAGATCGCACCAGCGCGTATGCGGTTCTCGCCCGCAAGCTCGACGGCGCCGAAGCCCTTTGCCGAAAGCCGCAACACCACGCCGGGAATGCCGCCGTCACGAACCAGGATGTTCGATCCGACGCCAACGACGGTGACCGGGACTTCCTCCGGCAAAAGCTTGAGGAAAGCAATCAGGTCGTCCTCATCATGCGGCTGGAACATCAACTCGGCCAGACCGCCAGCGTGGAACCACGTGACGCGGTCCATCGGCGCATCCGGCGTGATCCTACCGCGGATGTTCTTTACACCGTCGCCGAGCGACGCAAGAAGCTTTTCCCCATTCACCTGTTTCATGCAGATATTCCCGAAAGGCTTTCCAATTGCTTGGGCAACGCTGCCGCCCAGTATGTGATACTCCCAGCCCCCAACAGAACCACAAAATCCCCCGGCTTTGCAATCTCTGCGACCATTTCAGGCAAAAGCTCTTGGGAAGGCAGGAAGCGGGCATCGCGGTGACCGCCCGATTTGATCCGGGATACGAGTGCCTCGGAATTCACCCCTTCGATCGGATCCTCACCCGCCGCATAGACAGGCGCGAGGAAAATGCTGTCCGCATCGTTGAAGCAAGACGCGAACTCCTCGAAGAGGCTGGATAGCCGCGAATAGCGATGCGGCTGATGAACTGCGATCACGCGACCCTTGCAGGCTTCGCGCGCAGCGCGCAGCACGGCTTTGATCTCGACAGGATGGTGGCCGTAGTCGTCGAAGATCTGGACGCCATTCCATTCGCCGGTCAGCGTGAAGCGGCGCTTGACGCCGCCGAAGGAGGCCAGTCCCTTGGCAATGTCCTCGCTGGACATACCGAGGCGATTGGCAACCGCGATCGCGGCGGTGGCATTGGATATGTTGTGCCGTCCGGGCATCGGCATCACGAGATTGTCGAGCCTGATCACCTGCCCGGTTCTCCGGCGGCGGATCTCTACGTCGAAGATCGAGCGCGGACCCTCGACACGGACATTCATGAAACGAACGTCGGCCTGCGGATTCTCGCCATAGGTAACGATCTTGCGGTCCTCGATCCGGCCGACGAGCGCCTGGACTTCCGGATGGTCGAGGCACAGCACGCCGAAGCCGTAGAACGGCACGTTCTCGACGAACTGGCGGAATGCGCCGCGAACCGCATCGAAATTGCCGTAGTGGTCCAGATGCTCGGGGTCGATGTTAGTGATGACGGCAACGTCGGCGGGAAGCTTCAGGAACGTGCCGTCGGACTCGTCGGCCTCCACCACCATCCACTCACCCTCACCCATGCGAGCGTTGGTGCCATAGGCATTGATGATACCGCCGTTGATGACGGTAGGGTCGAGACCGCCTGCCTCCAACAGCGTTGCCACCAGCGACGTGGTTGTGGTCTTGCCATGCGTACCGCCGATCGCGATCGCATTGCGGAACCGCATCAATTCGGCAAGCATCTCCGCCCGGCGAACGACCGGCAGCAGCTTTTCACGCGCCGCGACAAGCTCGGGGTTGTTCTTCTTGATCGCAGTCGAGACGACCACCACTTCGGCGTCACCGAGGTTTTCTGCCTTGTGGCCGACGAAGACTTCGATGCCCTTGTCACGCAAGCGTTGCACGTTGGCGCTGTCGGCCTGATCCGATCCCTGCACGCGGTGACCGAGATTGTGGAGCACCTCGGCAATGCCGCTCATGCCGATGCCGCCGATGCCGATGAAATGAACGAGGCCGATGGCCTTCGGCATTTTCATGCGCGTTTCCCCTTGAACTCTGCAATTGTACGTCGTGCCGCAATAGCCTCTACCATGTCGGCAAGCAAGTTCGCAGCGTCGGGTTTACCCGCTTGCCTGGCTGCAGCGGCCATCCGGGCGAGCTTTTCCGGATCGTTCATCGCATGGGTGAGTATCGAAGCGATCTTCTCCGGCGAAAGCTCGGCCTGCGGAATGACCTTGGCTCCGCCGGTCGCCGCAAGCGCTGCCGCGTTCGCCGCCTGATCGTGGTCCAAAGCATGTGGGTAAGGCACAAGCACTGCCGGCCGCCCGATCACGGAAATCTCCGAAACCGTGGATGCACCGGAACGGCAGATGACGAGATGTGCCGCGGCAAGTCGTTCGGCCATGTCGCTGAAGAACGGCGCCGTATCAGCAGCCATCTTCAATTGAGCGACGCAAGCGCTCAACATGCCCATATCTTCCGGACGCACTTGCTGGGTGATGCGCAGGCGATCGCGAAGCCCGTCCTCGAGCAAGCTGATGGCTGTCGGCATCGCCTTGGAGAAATACTGCGCGCCCTGGCTGCCGCCAAAGACGACGAGATTGAAAGGCTCACCGGGATTGGACGGAGAATACGGCACTTTCGCCGCCTCGATGATGGCCGGTCGCACCGGATTGCCCGTTGTCACCGTCTTGCTCGGAAACTGGCCGTCGCCTTCGGGCAGGAACCCGCCTGCAATCGCCTGCATACGGCTAGCCAGCGCCTTGTTGGCGCGGCCCATCACGGCGTTCTGCTCGTGGATCATCGCAGGCACGCCGAGGCGCGTTGCAGCGAGCAGCGGCGGTACGGTGGGATACCCGCCGAAGCCAACGACCACCACAGGCTTGAGACGCGCGATAAGCTTCTTGGCAGCCCGCATTCCGGTCCACAGCGTCCACAGCGAGCGCGCGACAGCGACCGGATTCTTGGAGCCTATCGTCGACGACGGCACGACATGAATCTCATCGGCCGGGAATTTGCCGGCATAACGCTCGGCACGGCTATCGGTGACCAGGTGCACGGAATAGCCGCGCTCCTTCAGCTTGTAGGCCAGAGCCTCCGCAGGAAACACATGACCGCCGGTTCCCCCGGCGGCAAGCAGGACAATGCCTTTACTCATAAGCAATTACTCCGCCGGCATTCCGTGCGCGACGCGGAAGAGGCTCCGATCCTGCGCACGTTTTTCCGGCCTGTGACGCGTCAGCGCGAGAATGAACCCCGCGGTAACGCAGATGGCGACCATGGACGAACCGCCGTAGGAAATCAGCGGCAGGGTCATGCCTTTCGCCGGTAGCAGTTCGAGATTGACGCCTACGTTGATGATCGACTGTATGCCGATCTGCAGCACGAGGCCAGCGACGGCAAAGCGGTTGAAGTCGTTCCGCTCCTTGTAGGCATGCGAGAGACCGCGCAGCACGAGGACGGAAAACAGCGCAACGAGCGCCATGCAGAAGACGATGCCGAACTCTTCGGCCGCGACCGAGAAGATGAAGTCGGTATGCGCGTCGGGGATGATCCGCTTGACGATGCCCTCGCCAGGTCCCTGGCCGAACCAATCGCCACGAATGATGGCTTCGCGTGCCGTGTCGATCTGAAAAGTATCACCTTCGCCGGTCAGGAACTTGTCGATGCGCAGCGCCACGTGCGGGAAGATGTAATAGGCGCTGACAAGGCCGCCGACACCGCCTGCGCCGAGCAGGATGATCCAGATCCACGGCATGCCGGCCATGAAGAACATGCCGCCCCACACCGCCGTCGTCAGGATCGTTTGCCCAAGGTCGGGCTGCGCGACCAGAAGTGCAGCGACAATGCCGAAAAGTATGATGGCAAACAGGTTACCCGGAATCTCCGGCTGCCTTGCATGCTCGGCAAAGAGCCAGGCACAGACGACGACAAAGGCCGGCTTCATGAATTCGGAGGGCTGGATAGAGATGCCGGCAAGCGTGACCCAGCGGCGGGAGCCTTTGACCTCGACACCGAAAAACAACGCCAGCAACATCATGCCAAGGGCGACGATCAACAGGATGATCGCCGTTCGCCGCACCTGGCGGGGCGTCAGAAAGGAGAGGCCAACCATCACCGCGAGCGACGGGATCATGAAAGCGGCATGGCGCTTGACGAAGTGGAACGGCTCCAGCCCGATGCGCTCGGCGACGGCGGGCGACGCGGCGAAAGACAGCATGAAGCCGATGCCCATCAGGAAGATGAACATCGCCAGGAAGAAGCGGTCGATGGTCCAAAACCAATCGGCCAGAGGCCCACGTTCCGCGCGGCTTACCATGTTATTTATCTCCTGTTGCCGAATCGATCAGCATGGTGATTCCGTCGAGCGCTGCCACATGGCTGACAAATGCATCGCCCCTGACTTCGAAGTTCTTATATTGGTCGAAGCTTGCGCAAGCCGGGGATAACAGCACGGCCAGAGGACCGCTTTCGTCCTTTTCGGCATCGGCAGCTGCATGAGCGACGGCGCGCTCCAACGTCCCCGAAATCTCATAGGGCACGGCCTCGCCGAGTGTCGCGGCAAACTCGGCCGCGGCTTCGCCGATCAGATAGGCCTTGGCGATCCGCGGGAAGAACCCCGTCAGTGAGGTAATGCCTCCGGCTTTCGGCAAGCCGCCGGCGATCCAGTAAATGCGGTCGTAGCTCGACAACGCCGGAGCCGCGGCATCGGCGTTGGTGGCCTTCGAGTCGTTGACGAAGACGACGTTGCCGCGACGCCCGACCGGCTGCATCCGGTGCTTGAGGCCGGGAAAGGATGCGAGCCCGGCGCGTATCTCTTCTTCGGAGACGCCGACGGCCAGGCATGCGGCAAGCGCCGCTGCGGCATTCTGTGCGTTGTGGCTGCCGCGCAGCGTCTGGATCCCGTCGAGATCGGCAATCGACTTTGTTGCGCCTCCCGAGGCCTGGATGAGCTTCGTTCCATCCGCGTAGATGCCGTAGGGAAGTGCATGACGGCGGGAAATGCGCATGACCTTGCCGCCGGCCCGCTCGATACGATCCGCGATCATCTGGCAGTGGCTGTCGTCCACGCCGATGACGGCGACGTCACTGCCGGCAACCAGCCGCTCCTTGATGTCGGCATAGTGCTGCATCGTGCCATGACGATCGAGATGATCCGGCGTCAGGTTGAGCAGGATGCCGGCGGACGGATTGACCGTCGGCGCGAGGTCGATCTGGTAGGACGAGCATTCGACGACGTAAAAACGTCCATCCTTCGGCGGGTCGAGCGTCAGCACCGCCGTCCCGATATTGCCGCCGAGTTGCGTATCGCGGCCGCTCGACTTCAGGATATGCGCGATCAGCGCTGTCGTCGTCGACTTGCCGTTGGTACCGGTAATGGCAATGAACGGGCAATCGGGCGCATGAGCCCGGCGCTCGCGCACGAAGAGCTGGACGTCGCCGACGACATCGACGCCGGCGGCACGCGCAAGATCAACGGTCCAGTGCGGCTTGGGATGCGTCAGCGGCACACCCGGTGAGAGCACGAAAAGCGACTGCGCGCTCCAGTCGATGGTGCGCAGATCGGCGGTATGGATGCCCTCGGCGGCGGCTTTGGTAACGCTATCCGGATTATCATCCCACGCGGTCACCTCGGCGCCGCCCAGTTTCAGCGCGCGCGCCGTGGCAAAGCCGGAACCGCCGAGCCCGAATAGCGCGACCTTCTTTCCTGATAGCGTCGTAACGGGAATCATCGCCGCCTCACCGCAGCTTCAGGGTGGAGAGACCAAGCAGGGCAAGACCGACCGCGATGATCCAGAACCGGATCACCACCTGGCTTTCCGTCCAGCCCTTCTTCTCGAAATGGTGATGGATCGGCGCCATCAGGAAGACGCGCCGGCCGGTCATCTTGAAGTAGCCAACCTGGATGATGACCGAGAGCGTTTCCATCACGAACAGGCCACCGATGATCGCCAT
This sequence comes from Rhizobium sp. RHZ02, assembly GCF_014851575.1. Lineage (NCBI taxonomy): Bacteria > Pseudomonadati > Pseudomonadota > Alphaproteobacteria > Hyphomicrobiales > Rhizobiaceae > Rhizobium > Rhizobium sp. RHZ02. The sequence continues at coordinate 153,473 of NZ_JACUZX010000008.1, read as the reverse complement.
GACGATCTCATGCTTGGTAGCGACGGCAACCGTGCCGATCGTGCCGCCAAGCGCCAGCGAGCCGGTGTCGCCCATGAAGATTGCGGCGGGCGGCGCGTTGAACCAGAGGAATCCGAGGCCGGCGCCGATGACGGCCCCAAGCACCACCGAGAGCTCGCCGGTGCCCGGTACGAAGTTGATCTGCAGATAGTTTGCAAAGACGGCGTTACCCGCGAGATACGCAATCACCCCGAAGGATGCTGCGGCAATCATCACCGGCACGATGGCGAGCCCATCGAGACCATCGGTCAGGTTCACGGCATTGCCGGCACCGACGATCACGAAGCCGCCGAAGAGGACGAACATGATGCCGAGGTTGATCATGAAGTCCTTGAAGAACGGGAACGCGATCGATGAGCCGAAGGTCGAACCCGCGGTTCCGGATGCAAGCGCCGTTCGCATCATGAAGTAAACGGCAATGCCTGCGATCACGAACTCGATGCCGAGTCGCGCCTTGCCGGAGAAGCCCTTGTGGCTTTGCTTGGTGACCTTCAGGTAGTCGTCATAGAAGCCGATCGCGCCGAAACCGAGGGTGACGAGCAGCGTGGCAACCACGTAGACGTTGGAAAGATCAGCCCATAGCAGCGACGACCCGACGATACCCGCGAGGATCATCAGGCCGCCCATGGTCGGCGTACCTGCCTTCTTGAAGTGTGTCTGCGGACCGTCGGCGCGGATCGGCTGCCCCTTGCCTTGGCGGATGCGCAGCGAGTTGATGATCGTCGGACCAAAGAGGAAGACAATGAAGGCGGACGTAAACAGGGAGGCGCCCGTGCGGAAGGTAATGTACCTGAACAGATTCAAGAATTTCAGGTGTTCCGACAGTTCGACAAGCCAAATCAGCATTCAGGGCCCCTTGTTTACCCGCTCAAAAATCGCGTTGCGTGTCGGCAAATGGCGGGAACTTGTCAAGAAGCGCGGCGACGATCTTTCCGAAACCTATGCCCAGTGACGATTTTACCATCAGCACGTCGCCAGCCACGACGGAGTTCAGTACGTATTCGCTTAGTTCTTCTGTCGTCTCGTAGTGAACGACCTGGACGCTCTCCGGGAGCGATTCCTTCAGCGCAGCCATTTCACGACCGGCCAGCCAGACATGCTCAATGCCGGCAGCAAGCAACGGCCCCGCCAGATCCGAATGGACCCTTTCCGCGTAGTCGCCCATCTCCAGCATGTCGCCGAGTACGGCGATGCGCCGCCCCGCCCCCGTCGGCACCGCGCTCGCAAGCACGGCGATTGCCGCCCTCATAGAGGCGGGATTGGCGTTGTAGCTCTCGTCGATGACCGTGAAGGCGCCGTGGTCGATCATCAGCCGATGACGGCGGCCCCTGCCCTTCTCGGGCTGGAGCGTCGCGAGGGCGCCGATCGCCTGCTGCATGTCCGCACCGACTATCTTCACGACCCCGAGGGCAGCCAGCGCATTCTCCGCGATGTGCCGGCCCGGCGCACCGATTGCCACTTCCTTCGTGTCGCCGTCGATGGTGATCCAGAGCGTCGAACTCTGGTCCGAGCCGTTAAACTCTGCCAGGCGGAAATCCGCTTTCGCGTGCTGACCGAAGGAATGGATGTGGTGGATACCGCAAGCTTGTGCCGTCCGCTCCAGAAAGTTGAACTGGTCGTTGTCTCGATTGAGCACGACCTGCCCACCGGACACGACGCCTTCGAAAATCTCGGCCTTGGCCGTCGCGATCTCACGAATGCTCTTGAAGTTGCCAAGGTGTGCCGGCGCGATTGTCGTGATCACGGCGACATGCGGCTTGATCATCTTGACCAGCGGGCGGATCTCGTCCGGATGGTTCATGCCCACTTCGAAGACACCAAAATACGTGTCGAGCGGCATCCGGGCGAGCGTCAGGGGTACGCCCCAGTGATTGTTGAATGAGGCAACGGAAGCGTGCACCTTGCCCGATGGAGACAAGACCCGGCGCAGCATCTCCTTGGTGGTCGTCTTGCCGACCGAACCGGTGACGGCAATGATCTGGGCGCGCGAACGGGCGCGAGCAGCCTGTCCGAGCTTTCCGAGTGCCGCCAACACATCTTCGACAACGATCACTGGGACGGTGAGCCGCCCCATGGCTGGCAGGCGCGCTTCGCTGACGACGAGAAGAGCGGCTCCGTTTGCCATCGCCATCGACGCGAAGTCGTGGCCATCGACGCGGTCGCCCTTGATGGCGAAGAAGACTTCGCCGGGCGCAATGGAGCGGCTGTCGATGGAAATCCCGGTAATGCCCTCAGGCAAAGTGCCGAACGGCCGCCCTGCCATGGCGGCAATCATGTCTTCCGTCGTCCAAAGCCAGTTCACGGTTTCAGCTCCTCCAAAGCCTTACGCAATTCGGCGTGATCCGAAAACGGCAGGGTGACGCCCCCTATCGTCTGCCCTTCCTCGTGCCCCTTGCCGGCGACGATCAGCGTGTCGCCGGATGTCAGCATCCCGACCGCCGTTCGGATCGCCTCGGCGCGGTCGCCGATTTCGGTTGCGCAGCCAGCGGCCGCCATGATCTCGGCACGGATGCTCGACGGCTCTTCGGAGCGCGGATTGTCGTCCGTGACAATCACCACATCGGCCAGACGGCAGGCGATTTCGCCCATGATCGGGCGCTTGCCGCGATCGCGGTCGCCACCGCAGCCAAACACGACGATGACGCGGCCCGTAGTAAACGGACGAACGGATTCCAGGACGTTGGCAAGCGCGTCTGGCTTGTGTGCGTAGTCAACATAAGCAAGCGCGCCGTCCCTGGTGTGGCCCACCAGCTCCAGTCGACCCGATGCGCCCTGCAGCTTTTCGAGGGCCGCCATGGCAACCTTCGCCGGCACACCCGTCGACATGGCGAGACCTGCCGCGACGAGCGCATTGGCCACCTGGAAGTCGCCCGCAAGCGGAATGTCGACCTCGAAGATTTCGTCCTCGGCATGGATTTCAGCCACCTGCTTGTGGCGGAAATGCTCGACGCGCTTCAGCGTCAGGTAGTCACCCTTGCGACCAACGGTGCGGACGTCATGACCCGAGTCGCGCGCCGCTTTGACGGCTTGCTCCGACCACGCATCGTCAGCGAAGATCACCGCCGGTGCGCCCTTTGGCAGTAGCGTATCGAAAAGCCGCATCTTCGCGGCCATGTAGCTTTCGATCGTCGGATGATAGTCCATGTGATCGCGGCCTAGATTGGTAAAGGCAGCGGCAGTGAGCCTGACGCCATCCAGACGGCCCTGATCGAGGCCATGGCTGGAGGCTTCCATCGAGGCATGTGTAACGCCCTCCCCGGAGAGCTCAGCCAGTAATTTGTGAAGCGAAACTGGATCGGGCGTCGTCAGCGAGCCATATTCATTGCGTGTCGGAGAGACGACACCAGTCGTACCGATCATCGCCGCCGGATGGCCGGCATAAGCCCAGATCTGCCGCGTAAAGGAGGCAACCGACGTCTTGCCTGCAGTACCGGTCACGGCAACCATCGTTTCCGGCTGCTTGCCATAGAAGTGAGAGGCCGCGATCGAGAGGAAGCGGCGCGGATCGTTCACGACGAGAACAGGTATGGAAGCATCAATGCCATGGGAGGCAATGGCCACGACAGCACCGCGCGTCGCCGCATCGGCGATAAAACCTGCTCCATCTGCCTTCGTCCCGGCGACAGCTACAAACACCATTCCGCGTTCGATCTTGCGGCTGTCGGACGAGATGCCCAAAACCGCCAGCGCCCCGACAGACCCGGCTAATTGATTTTCAAGTTCCGGAAATGCATCTCCGGCGATGTCTCGCAAGTTCATCGAATGTACTTTTCTCTTTCAAGCCGCCGCGCCCCCGTGGCGAATCGGCTCCGACATTCATTCAGACTCAATAAGACACCAACATGGCCGATCCGTCGTCACCGAACTTGGGTTCCACACCGAGAATTGGCGCTGCGCGGGCAATGATGTTCTTCACCATCGGTGCAGCAGTATACGCGGCGATGTTCTGACCCTTCTCGCCATTGTGCGGTTCATCGCAGAACGTCAGCACGACATACTTCGGATCCTCGATCGGAAATGCGGCGAGGAACGCATTGAAGTTGAGGTTCGTCGCATAGCGGCCATTGACCACCTTGTCAGCCGTGCCAGTCTTGCCGCCGACGTTGAAGCCGGGGACGTCAGCATTGCGGCCGGAGCCCTTGATGCCGTTCAGCTTGAAGAGATAACGCACGTCGTCGCTGGTCGACTTCTTGACAACCACTTCAGCAACCTCGTCCGCCTGTTCCCGATTGCGCGGCAGGAAGGTTGGCTCGATGAGCTTGCCGCCGTTAACGAGCGCCGCGCCGGCAACCGCCGTCTGCAGTGGCGTCGTGGAAACGCCGTGGCCGAAGGAAATCGTGATCGAGTTGATCTTCTTCCAAACCTTCGGTTGGCTCGGCATCTTCACTTCCGGCAGTTCGGTCTGCATCTTGGTCAAAAGGCCGAGCTTCGTAAGATAATCCTTCTGAGCATCCATCCCGACAATGTCGATGATGCGAGCTGTGCCGACGTTCGACGAATACTGGAACACCTCAGGCAGCGTCAGCCAACGGCGCTGGCCGTGGAAGTCGTGAATGGTGAAGCCGCCGATGCGGATCGGCTGCGTCGCATCGAAGCTGTCGTTCAGGCTGACCTTGCCCGTGTCGAGCGCCATGGCAAGCGAGAACGTCTTGAAGGTCGAGCCCATTTCGAACGTGCCGTTCGACATGCGGTTCAGCCAGCCCTCCTTGGCGCCCTCCAGCGGGTTGTTCGGATCGAAATCCGGGGCCGATGCCATTCCGAGCACTTCGCCGGTATGAATATCGAGGATGACAGCGCCGGCGCCCTTGGCCTCGTAGTTCTTGACCGCGTTGACGACGACATCGCGCACGATGTTCTGGACGCGGACGTCAATCGACAGGCGAACGGGCTCCAGCGGCTGGTCGCTTGTCATGCCGACGGAGGCGAGGTCGGCAAGGCCCTGATCGTCAATGTATTTTTCCATGCCGGCAACGCCGCGGTTGTCGATGTTGACGTAACCGAGAATGTGCGCTGCGGTGGCGCCACCCGGATAAAAGCGGCGCTTCTCAGGGCGGAAGCCGATGCCCGGAATGCCGAGCGCAAGGATCTGGCTCTGTTGCTTCGGCGTCAGCTGGCGACGCAGCCAGGCGAAGTGGGACGTGCGGTTCGCGAGCTTCTTGTAAGTCCCCTTCATGTCGAGGTCGGGCATAACGGTGGCGAGTTTCTCGACCGCCTCGTCGGGATCGACAACCTTGTTCGGCTCGGCAAACAGCGAGACGGTGCGGATATCGGTCGCCAGCACCTCGCCGTTTCGGTCCAGGATATCCGGGCGCGACGCCATCAGACGATCAGGCGGCAGGATACTGGACACGACATCGGGGTCGCGGACTGCGTATTCGACGAGACGCCCGCCGATCACGCAATAAACAGCAACGAAGCCGACGATCAGGAGCCCGACGCGGCTCTTGGCCTGTCCCGCCCTCTTTTTTCGCGATCCCTCGATCGGCCTATTGCCGCCGAGGCGGTTGTGCGTGCCGGCGGAGAAATGCGCCTGGCTCTTCAAGACCATGATGCGTGAAAGAAACGACATCTCTACTCCACCGATCCGGTTGCCATCATGTCTTCTTCTTCGGGTTCAGGCGCCACCGCCTTTGGCTTCGCCTTGGCACCGGCCTTCGCTTCGGTAATGTCGGGAACCGGAACTTGCGACTTCAGCATCGGCAGTTCCTTGGCATGAACCAGCGACGTGGAAGCCGTCGGCTGCAGCTGAAGCTCACCATTGTAGTTGTTGACGAGCCGCTCGAGCCTGTTCGGCTGGGACAACAGAGCCCAATCGGCCTTCAACAGATCGATGGTATCCTTCTCGAGCTTGATCTCCGCTTCAAGGCGATGAACTTCCTCGAGCTTGAGCTCGGCATGGTGCTTGATCGTATAGGTGACAGCAGCAGCTGCTGTCATGACACCGACGAGGATGAGGTCCAAGGTTCTCAGCATATCAGGCTCCGAGCTTTCCGAGACTCGCCAGATTCGGCAGCCCGAAGATGGAAATATCCGCCGCTTCAGCGGGTGCGGCAGTGCGCAGCCCTGCCCGCAGCTTGGCAGATCGCGCCCGCGGGTTTGCCTGCGCCTCCGCCTCGGTCGCAGCAACCATGGGTTTGCCGATCCGCTCGAAGGTCGCCGCACGCTCGTGCGCGACGGGCAGATGACGCGAGCCCGAAGCCTTGCCGGCGCGATCAGAGAAGAAGGTCTTGACGATCCGATCTTCGAGCGAATGGAAGGTAACCACAACGAGACGCCCGCCGGGCTTCAGCACGCGCTCGGCGGCAAACAGCGCCCGCGCCAGCTCGCCAAGTTCGTCGTTGACGAAAACCCGCAACGCCTGGAAGACCCGGGTCGCCGGATGAATCTTGTCCTTCATTTTACGTGGGGTAACGAGCTCGATCAGACCAGCCAGATCGCGCGTCGTCTCGAACGGCTTTTCAGCCCGCCGCTTTTCAATCGCATGCGCGATGCGCGGCGACTGATTTTCCTCTCCGAGAAAATGAAAGATGCGGATCAGATCAGCCACCTTGGCACGATTGACCACATCGGCCGCCGAAACGCCAGCCGCCGACATCCGCATGTCCAGCGGACCATTCTTCTGGAACGAGAAGCCGCGCTCGGCCTCATCGATCTGCATTGAGGACACGCCGATATCGAGCACGACTCCATCCAGCCCGCCCGATGGAGCAGCATCGGCCAATTGAGAAAACCGCGAATGAACGAGCTTCAAGCGGCCTTGGCTTTCAGCGACAAGGGCCTGACCGGCTTCGATGGCGGTCGGATCGCGATCCAGGGCGATCACATTGGCGCCAGCACCCAGAATGGCAGAAGTATAGCCGCCCGCACCGAAGGTGCCATCGAGAATGATCTTGCCGGGCAACGGCTCGAGCGCGGCAAGCACCTCATTGAGAAGAACCGGAATGTGGCGAACCGGTCCGCCACCGGCATCAGTTGAATCTCCGCCAGGATTCGCCGCCATTCCGTTCCCTCGTATTTTTAGGAACGCCTGCCCGCCAGCCGACGCCCTCCTCGTGCCTGCACCTGAGCAGCCTGAAATGCCTGCGGCTGCCACAGCTGAAAATGATCCGCCCGACCAACGAAGGTCACTTCGTCCGAGATACCGGTGAAGTCGCGGATGAAATCCGTGACCATCAGCCGGCCTTCCGCATCGAGCTTCATGAAGATACCGCCCCCGTGGATGAGAAGCGACATCTCGTTCGCGTCCGGCGAAAACGGATCTTCCGCAGAGATTTGACGCTCGAACCTCTCCAGGAGATCCGGACCGCCGACACTGATCGCCGGAAACACAAAGTCCTGGAAGCAATAGAGCTCCTGAACATTGCGCTGCGCCAACACGGATCGAAACGCCGCCGGCACGGAAACCCTGCCCTTGGAATCGATTCTGTTGGTCGCATTTGAAAGGAAGCGGCTCATGACACGAAACATCCGTTCCCGAAAGAGCCCGGACTGAACTCAAAAGCCCGGAACCCTGAAATTCAGGCACAGCTTCGCGAGCCGAATGGGCAAGACCCCATCCGGAGCTTCCGGAACAGAAGACACCTTGGCTTTGCGATTGGTGGGCACCTACTTGCCCTTGCGCAGTGCATGAATGGGATAACATGGGACCATATGGGCGTCAATGGGAAACGCCCGTCTCACGATGAGCGCCGTATCGAAAATTTATAAGCTGTTAAGTTTAACAAAGGGTTAGTTCCGCACTTACCGATGCCGCGAACCAGCCCTGCCAGCACGCGCCCGAAGGCGACCGATGGCTCAGATCGGCACAACCAAATATGCAATTTCCAACAAAGGCTTAAGGCTTGCTCTTCAACAGTGGCAGGCGTCGATCCAAGGCGCCCCATGAAGAGGTATGCAGCCGCTATCCCCTTTGAAGTAAGCGACCAAGCTATTCGGATATTGCCATGTGCAAAATAATAAGGAGGCGGAGAATTGAATCGGTTCAGCGCTGCCGCATATTAATGAAGGCTAAATAAGTAACCGTGGAGTAATAGTATGACAAACTTCACATTAAAGGGACTTCTTTACGGGCGCTTTGAACCGGAAAAGCGTATTCCACTGTCGCAGTCAGGCATGACGACCGACATCCAATGCGATTCCTGCGGCAAGATATTCAAGCGCTGGTCCATTCTCGCGCGCAGCAGCACCACCTGCGATGAATGCCTGGCAAAGGCACCGACCGCCCACTAGCAATCGACGACATCAACAAGACGCGTCTTAGCAAAGGTAGTTCGCCAGTTGGCCTGTAAGCCGGGTTCTGTATGGCCCCGGCCGAAGCCGGAACGTGGCAGCCATTCCTCTGGGACAGCGTTCGCACGCTGCCTCACGCAACCCACCCGGATGACTGACCTGGAAACCAGCCGGAAGGCTTTCGCCTCCCACGTCATCCCTATTCGGTCTTGCTCCCGGTGGGGTTTACCTTGCCATCGCCGTTACCGGAGATGCGGTGGGCTCTTACCCCACCCTTTCACCCTTACCTGCCGAGGCAGGCGGTTTGCTTTCTGTGGCACTTTCCCTGAGGTCGCCCTCGCCGGACGTTATCCGGCACCGTGTTTCCGTGGAGCCCGGACTTTCCTCACCCTACCGCCTTTCGGCATTGGTAAAGCGCGGCTGCCCGGCCAACTGGCATGGCTCCCTTAGCGGAGACGCGAAGCGAATGCCACTGAAATATCTTCGAGCTCTGCGCGTACTCGCAACGGGCGCCCCTCCCCGACCGGAGCGTGCCTAGCGGAAGACCGGCGTCAGCTCCCTGCCGAAGTCCTCGGCGCCGAGCCAGCCTTGCGTCATGACGACCGCGCCCAGTCGGCCGAGCTCATCCGATGATTTCGCGGCAACGAAATTGCCACCGGCCAGAACCGCAATTCGTGGAGAATCCGTATAGCCCACATAGGGATAGGCTGTTGCCGTGAAGGTTGCCACACACGGCGCCGAGGTTGTTGCGCAACCCGCCAATGCGGGCATGTGCTGCAGGGCCGTTGACACCAGCAGGTCGCGCTCCGCCAGATCGCCATCGGAGCGAAACCATGTTCCGACATCCTCAAGCGTCTCGAATGAGCGCGTTTCCAACTCGCCGCCGAGTTTGAGATAGAACTTGCCGTCGGGATAGCACACCGGCGGAAGGATGTAGACATGGTCCTCGTCGCGGTCGCCGAAGATAATGGCTGAAGGCATTTCGGAAAAAACTGCCATCTCCCGGGCGCCAAGTTCGAAGAATGCCACGGTGCGCGCCGCGATCCTGACATCGATAGCAGCAGGGAGAAGACCGTTGAAATTGCTGAAACCGCCGGCAGCGACCAGCACCCGCTCGGCGGTATAGCGCTTGCCGCCGGCATGAACCTCCACGAACGTACCCTCATCGCGAACAGAGGCAACAGTCGCATCGATAACCGTCACGCCCGCCTGCTCGGCAAGCTTGGCTTGCGCTCGAACCAAAGCGCGCGGGTTGATGTGGCCCGCGCGTTTCGCTTCGAAATAACCATTGAACGACGGGTTGAGATCAAACGGAGGAAAGCGGTCCCGCAACGCCGTCGGCGTCAGCGTTTCGACGTCGAGACCGAGCGTTTCGCTGACCTGCAGCGCCCGTCCGAGATATCGCTCCCCCGGTTGGGCAGGTGGTCCGGCAAAGAGGCAACCCGCTTCCGTGAAAAAGGAAATGCCGCTCTTCGCTTCGATTTCGTGGTAGCGGTCGAGCGAGCGTGCCGCCAGCGTCGCCCAAACGGCATTGTCGTCGAAGGTCCGCGTGATGCGGGCCTCGTCGTAGTGGCTGGCAAAGACGCCATGATGGCTCTTGCGCTCGACTGGCTCACTGGGGCCGATGAGCGCAACACCCTCGATCATCCCGGAGAGATGGCGGGCCGCAGCCGCGCCCATCATTCCGCGCCCGACGATGATCACCTTGAAATCAACTGCCATGTATCACCTCATTTCGGAGGCCAGATAACACAGGCACTATGTTGAATCATATTCTTAAGTGCCCGGTCGAAGTAATTATCAGACAGGCAGTTTCAGGTGATCAGTCGAGCATCGCCAGGACCTTACCGCAATAGGCCTTGGAGACCGGGTTCATGCGGGTTGCGCCATGGCCGGCATTGTACTTCAGGATCGTGTCGCAGGTCTCACCACCGCCGAGTTCATGTGCAGCGGCCAGGTATTTCATGCCGAACCTGATGTTCGTCTCGGGATCGAACAACCCCTTGCTCGTCCCCGAGTAACCCATCATCCTTGCTGTCGCCGGCTTGATCTGCATGAGACCGATTTCACCGGCACTACCGCGTGCGTTCGGATTGAAATTGCTCTCGACGCGAACGACGGCCTGAGCGAGCTCGGCAGGAACGTTATATTGCTTTGCGTACTTGATAATGAGAGCCGAATATTTGTTGGCCGTGAAGTCCGGCATTGCATAGCCGCTAGTCCGATCAACAGTCTTCAAAGGAACCGTCTGTGCCCTTGCGCCCCATTCACCCGCGAAAGCGCAATTCATACCCATCAACAGTGCGCTTGCGCACACCGCAGCAGAAATAATCCTATTCATTCAGTCTAATTACTCCGACCCAAAGAATTTCTGGACCGCGTTTCAAATAACGATCCAGTTTTATGCGGCAGATATTTATTAGAGATACTGCAGCAATTCTTTTTGTTTCAATTGACGACCGCCAAGAACCCCAAACAACACAAGCGGCGCCGTTCGACGTTTGGCGTTAGACCATCGCAATGAGGAGATAATAGGGAAATGATGTGGCGAGCCGACGAACTCTCAGAATCCCGGTAAATTGGCGCGACTCAAAAGTACTACTTATGCGGAGTAGCGTGGAAGCGACGCCAGCAGACGGTGCAGGGTGTCTATCGTCGAAAAGTCCGCAATTCCGTCGATTCGGGCGGGCCGAAAATGACGCTGGAAGGCCTCGACCTCGCCTGCCATCTTGGCCGAGAATTCGCCAGTGATCTCAGTCGCATAGCCGTAGAGCGACAGCATCGACTGCAGGGCTTCGACCGGCTGGCCGCGGTCGCCGCGTTGGAAAAATCTTCCACCGGAGATCGGTGCGGGCTCGACCCAGTGGCCGATACCGGCCCTGGAGAGCTCCGCCCAGGGAAATTTTTCCCCCGGATCGACCTTCCGAATCGGTGCAACGTCGGAATGTCCAAGCACCCTTTCAGGGGCAATTGACCAACGTTGGCCGCAATCTCGACACAATTCGATCACGGCTTGGATTTGTTCTTGGGGATACTCTGGAAGGCCGCCGGGATGACCGGCATTGGCGATCTCGATCCCTATTGACAACGAGTTGATATCGGTCTCGCCCTGCCAGTAACTTTTGCCAGCATGCCAGGCACGGCGCTCCTCGGGCACGAGCTGCAGAACCTCGCCGTCTTCCTGGACAAAGTAGTGGCTGGAGACCTGGCTTTCGTCGCGACAGAGCCACTCCAGCGCTCCGTCGGGCGTTGGCATACCTGTATAGTGAAGAAGGATCATATCTGGCTTGCGTCCATCCGCACGCTCGCCGTGATTGGGCGAAGGGCGAACAATTGCCTTCCGGTAGTCGGCCTCGAACGAGGTCATGCTGCGCGGCGTTCCTTCTCGATCGCCTCGTAGGCGGCATTCAGCGCCGCCATGCGCTCATTGGCAATGGCATGGAACTCGGCCGGCACACCACGGGAAATCAGCCGATCCGGATGATGCTCGCTGACAAGACCATGGTAACGGCGACGGATCGTGGTGAAATCATCGGAGGGAGAAACACCGAGCACCTTATAGGGATCACGTCCCACGGAGACATGGCGCGCGGCGATCCTTTCGAAATGCTCGTCATTCATATGGAAGATCTGGCCGACGTGCCGCAGGAACGCCAATTCCTTCTCATGAATGAGCCCGTCAGCCTTGGCGATATGAAAGAGACCGTCCAGTACCTCTTCCAGTACCGGGCAATTGGCGGCGCATGTCACGCACAGGGACGACAAGCGCTCCGCATAGGCCTCATAGCCGGCCACGTCCTGGCGCGCCAGATTATAAAGACGCGCAACGTTCTTCGCCTGCTCGGGCGGGAATTCGAAGATCTCGCGGAAGGCGTCAACCTCCTTCTCACTGACGATCCCGTCCGCTTTGGCCATTTTTGCCGACAGAGCAATGATCGCGACTGAGAAAGCCACCTTGCGGCGGGTCTCCGGATCGCCTTCGAAAACTGTCCGGATAGCCTCGACCACCGCCGAAAGGACGTTGCCCGCGGTGTTGCCAATGGCATTCAGCAGTTTTTCCCAGAAGGACATAAGAGTCTCTCGCAGTGCAAATAAGATTAGACACCTTGACCAAATAAAGCCTGCGTTTGCAAGGCGACGATTGGTCATAGGAGCGAATACTGCTTTCACAATTCGGTAATTGTCGCTCCGGCATCCAAGCATACGCCGTATTCGCACGGCGTCATATGACACCAAGGGATAGGCTGTTAACGCATCAGAGAAGCATGCAGTTGTACAGTCGGCTCCACGCGCTCGGGAATTTCCACAAGCCATCTGAACAGCTATCCTTGGCTTGAAACGATTATATCCGCGCTTCCATCTACCTTCGCCGTCAGGGGCGCGATTTTCACAATAACAACACTTTACATGGCCCTTTCCCTGCCGCATCCATGCGTTAGGTAAGCAGACGCGCTTGCACCGATACGAGACACAATGGAGGGATCATGGCCAAACAGAAAGTCGCATTGCTCACGGCCGGAGGCCTGGCGCCCTGTCTCTCCTCCGCAGTCGGCGGATTGATCGAACGCTACAGCGACGTTGCGCCCGACATCGAGCTCGTCGCCTATCGTTCCGGTTACCAGGGCGTACTCCTCGGCGACAGCATCAAGATCACGGCAGACATGCGGGAGAAGGCTTCGCTTCTGCATCGCTACGGCGGGTCGCCGATCGGCAACAGCCGCGTCAAGCTCACCAATGCAGCCGATTGCGTGAAGCGCGGTCTCGTCAAGGAAGGCGAAAACCCGCTGCGTGTGGCGGCCGAGCGGCTTGCCAACGATGGCGTCACCATTCTTCACACGATCGGCGGCGACGACACGAACACTACCGCTGCCGATCTTGCGGCATATCTGGCGGCCAACGGCTACAATCTGACGGTCGTCGGACTGCCGAAGACGGTCGACAACGACGTCGTCCCGATCCGCCAGTCGCTTGGCGCATGGACAGCCGCCGAAGTCGGCGCACACTTCTTCGACAACGTCAGCAACGAGCAGACCGCGGCACCGCGCACACTGATCATCCACGAAGTCATGGGGCGCCACTGCGGCTGGCTGACGGCGGCAACTGCTCGGGCCTATCTGCAGCGGACGAAGAACTATGAATATGTCGATGGGCTGATGACGAACGCCAGGATGAAAAGCATCGACGCCGTCTACCTGCCCGAACTGGCATTCGATCTCGATGCGGAAGCGGCCCGGTTGAAGGAAGTCATGGACCGCACCGGTCATGCGACCGTGTTCGTTTCGGAAGGCGCCTGCCTTGACGCCATCGTCGCCGAGCGCGAGGCCGCGGGCGAGACCATCAAGCGCGACGCCTTCGGCCACGTGAAGATCGACACGATCAATGTCGGCGGCTGGTTCCAGAAACAGTTCGCAGGCCTCATCGATGCCGAGCGCTCGCTCGTGCAGAAATCGGGTTACTTCGCACGTTCGGCCCCCGCAAACGGCGATGACCTTCGTCTGATTCAGAGCATGACCGACCTTGCCGTCGAAAGCGCCCTGAACAAGGTCTCCGGTGTCACAGGTCACGATGAAGCGGAGAATGGTAAGCTCCGGACAATCGAGTTCCCGCGTATCAAGGGTGGCAAGGCCTTCGACACCTCCACCGAGTGGTTCGGCGAAGTCATGGACACGATCGGGCAGAAATACAGCGCGGCATGATTGACTGAGGGTTAATATGGTGTCTTTGCTTTCCCTTAGGGAATAGGAGGAGATTCCATGTCGCTCGAAGCCTGGCTCGCTTTTGCCGCTGCGTCTGCAATCATGCTGGCGATACCGGGGCCGACGATCCTTCTCGTTGTTTCCTATGCGCTGGGCCATGGGCGCAAGACGGCGCTCGCGACGGTAACCGGCGTCGCGCTCGGCGACTTTACCGCGATGACTGCATCCCTTTTCGGACTGGGGGCCGTGCTTGCGGCCTCCGCGACCCTATTTACGGTGCTGAAATGGATCGGCGGCGCGTACCTGATCTGGCTCGGGATCAAGCTTTGGCGCGCACCCGTGATGTCCGAACCGATGGCGGACAATGACAACCTGCCCGAAAAGAAATCGATCAGGGTTTTCCTGCACGCCTATGTCGTCACGGCGCTCAATCCGAAGAGCATCGTGTTCTTCGTCGCCTTCGTTCCGCAGTTCCTGAATCCCGCTTTGCCGTTCTTCGGCCAGATGCTCATCATGGAAGCCACGTTCCTGGTCCTCGCAACCATCAATGCCTCGACCTATGCACTGGCAGCAAACGCGGCTCGCGGGCTTATTCGCAAGGCAAGCATCCAGCGTGCGGTTAACCGCACCGGCGGCACTCTGCTCATTGCCGCAGGCGCCGTAACAGCCGGTTATAGGCGGATAGCCGCGTAAATATTTCCAGCGGGTTGCAGCAACGCAACGAATACGTTAATTGCGGATTCCAGGCTTAAGGTTTTTGGTAACTTCTAACGCTGCCGGGGCGGCGCGTTCACGAAAGTGAGAGTATGGTAGCGATCGGTTTTTCCGGCCTGAAACGCAGTCTCATCGTTTCGACGATGCTCTGCGGCGTCGTTGCCGGATGCACGAGCGTCGAATACACGTCGGTGGAAGAACTGACCGCAATCCAGACCGTTGTTCCGACACCAAAGCCCGGCGAAGACGCCACGCTTGCAGCCGTGCCGGCCGGCGACGGAGCGGCCCAGACGGCGATGATCACCACCGCCGACCAGGCGACAACGGCCCTCGCGGCACCCGCCATGCCGGCAACCGATCCTTCTCAGTTGAGCGGTCAGGCCGGGGCGACGACGGCAACGGGTTACGCGCAGATTCCGCTCACGCCTGAAATGACAGCGATTCAGTCCGTTGTACCGATCCCGCGCCCGGGCACCCCTTCCCCGTCGACTCAACTCGCCTTTGCCGCAACACCTCAGGCTGGAAGCAGCGCGATTGCAGCTCTTTCCGCTATCGATACGACGCCGCACCCGATGATGGATTACGGTTTCGACACCTCAGGTCCCTCGGATCCACCGGCCGCACCGCCGATGTTCAGCGACAGCGACGACGATGGCGCGCCGACGGTTGAGAAAAGCGCAATCACCAAGATCATCGACAAATATTCGAAGCTCTACCAGGTGCCCGCCTCGCTGCTTCACCGCGTCGTGCATCGCGAGAGCCGCTACAATTCCAAGGCCTATAACAAGCGCGGCTATTTCGGCCTGATGCAGATCAAGTACAACACGGCCAAGTCCATGGGCTACGAAGGTGAGCCCGCTGGCCTCTTTGATGCCGAAACGAACATCAAATACGCCGCCAAGTATCTTCGCGGCGCTTGGCTCGTCTCTGACAGCAGCGAAGACGATGCTGTCCGCCTCTATGCCCGTGGCTATTACTACGAAGCCAAGCGCAAGGGCATGGACGACGTCGCCCAGGGCAACTACTGATCACTGCCGGGCAGCGCGGCTAGGATCTCTTTGACCAGCATCTGCGGCTTGTAGCGAAGCCAGCTTGGCGTCAATCCGAGCCTGACGACGACAAGCTTCGCGGACGGCACGATCGCAATGCTCTGCCCATCGTGCCCCTCCATCCAGAACGTATCTTCGGGAAGACCGGCAACGGCGCTGGTGTCACCGCCCGGCGCGGCGAGCCAGGCCTGCGCCTGGGTATATTTGCCGCCCGAGGCCACGGTCGGCGTCCTCATCGCTGCCATGAACCGTTCCGGCAACAGCCTCTGGCCGTTCCAGACGCCGTCCTGAAGAAGGAACTGGCCGAAACGCGCCCAATCCCGCGCTGTGGCGTAAAGATAGGAACTGCCGGCGAAGGTGCCCCGTGCGTCGACCTCCAAGACAGCACTCGACATGCCGATCGGGTCGAACAGCGCCGTCTTGGGATAGGCAAGCGCCGCCTGCATGTTGCCAATCCTGTTCATCCATATCTTTGAGATCAGCACCGACGAACCGCTTGAATAGCTGAAACGCTGGCCCGGGCTTGCCTCCAATGGCAGACTTGCTGGCAGCGCCGTCATATCCGCATCGAGATAGAGCATCCGTGTGACATCGGCGACCGTGCCGTAGCTCTCGTTGAACACCAGGCCGCTCTCCATGCCGAGCAGATCACTCAGCTTGATCGCCGAATGGTCGCCCCCCTTCCACTGCGGCAGAAGGCCAGCCTCATCGAACGCGATTTTGTTGTCGAGCATCAGCCGCCCGACGATGGCTGCATTCACGGTCTTCGTCATCGACCAGCCTGTGAGCGGCATCATCGGACCGAATCCATCACTATAGCGCTCCGCGATGATGCGGCCGTTGCGAACCACGACAACCGCGCGCATTGCAGGACCGATCAGCTCGGCATCTGAAAGCAGTGCATCGACACGGCTGTCATTGGCCTTCGCGACGGCATTTCCCTCCGGCCATGGGGCCTCATTTTGCGGCTCCGGAGTCACCGGAACCTCGGGCACGGCGCGCGCCGCGGCCTCGAAGTCACCATCCGGCACGCTGCTGCAGCCGAGTGCGCCGCGATAGATCGCATGGCCCGGCGCGAAGAGCCCGAGGATACGAGCGGTAACCCGCTTGTCCTGCCTGTCGACAGTGACGCGTACCAGTCGTAGCAACGGATTTCCCGGCGCCTGAACGTCCTCGTAAAGCACCTGTTCGGGGTCACGCCCTGCCAGGAATACGTTCGAGCAAACGATCTTGGCTGCGTAACCATCACCGACTCGCAGCAATTCAGGTGGCCGCGCATAAAGCCAAGCCGCGCTCATAGCGACGATCGCGACCAGCAAAAGAGCGAGTGGCCTCACGACACGCAGCACAAATCGCATATGCGATCCTCCTTGCCCACAAGAGAAGCAGGAAAGCCGGCAGCGCGAAAGCCCCCAATGCCCGGATGTTTTTCCATTTCCACCGACGGAAGCACGCGCCCACAGCTTGCGTCATCAAACTGTAGTGACGGCGCGCTAAACGCCCTGAACGCTAAAAGGGTGAAAGACTCATATGACGGAATTTGCACCGGATGCCGGCTTCCGCAAGAACCGGAAACTCAAGGCAGCTCTTCTCCGCCACAATGCCTTCTCCAAGGCAGGCTTTTCGGAACGGCTCTTTGGGTTGCTGTTTTCCGGCCTGGTCTATCCGCAAATCTGGGAAGATCCCGACCTCGACATGCTGGCGATGGAGCTTCAGCCTCACCACCGCATCGTGACGATCGGCTCCGGCGGCTGCAACATGCTTGCCTATCTTTCCAGGAGCCCGGCGTCGATTGATGTGGTCGATCTCAATCCGCATCATATTGCCCTCAATCGCCTGAAGCTTGCCGCGTTCAGCCACCTTCCCGCACACGCCGATCTCGTTCGCTTCCTCGCCACACCGCGCGAGTTGTCGAACAGCCACGCCTTCGACCAATTCCTCGCTGCAAATCTTGACGACGCGACCCGCAACTACTGGAACGCCCGCAAGTTCGGCCGTCGGCGGGTCACGGTTTTCGACCGCAACATCTACGAAACAGGTCTCCTCGGTCGGTTCATTGGAGCAGCACACCTTCTGGCCCGCCTGCATGGCGTCGACCTGACGGAAATGACCAAGACGCGCTCCCTGCGCGAGCAGCGCCAGTTCTTCGACGAGAAGATCGCACCACTCTTCGACAAGCCGGTCGTACGCTGGATCACCGGCCGCAAGAGCTCGTTGTTCGGCCTCGGTATCCCGCCACAGCAATACGACGAACTGGCAAGCCTCGCCGCCGAGCAGTCAATCGCGCCGGTCCTACGGCACCGACTTGAGAAGCTGGCCTGTCACTTCCCCATGCAGGAAAACTATTTTGCCTGGCAGGCTTTCGCTCGCCGCTACGCGCCGAAGGGCGAAGGCACACTCCCAACCTATCTCGAGCCCGCGAACTACGAGGCGATCCGTGGCAATGTGGATCGCGTCACCGTTCATCATGCAAGCTTCACGGAACTGCTCGCCGGCGAGCCGGCCGGATCGCGCGATCGCTACGTCCTCCTGGATGCACAGGACTGGATGACGGACCAGCAACTCAACGACCTATGGGCAGAGATCAGCCGCACGGCGCGCGAAGGTGCCCGGGCGATCTTCCGTACGGCGGCCGAAAAGAGCATCATCGAAGGCCGTCTGTCGCCTGCAATCCGCGATCAGTGGACGTACATGGAAAAGCGCTCCGCCGAACTCACGGCGCTTGATCGCTCGGCAATCTATGGCGGCTTCCATATCTACGGGAAGAATGCGTGAGCGGGGTCGGCACGAATCCCGTCACCAAGGACGACGGCCACGCCGCCCTGATGGACGGCATGTACCGTTATCAGCGCCACATCTATGACCTGACGCGCAAGTACTACCTTCTCGGCCGTGATGAGACGATCCGCAATCTGAATGTGCCGGAAGACGGCACCCTGCTGGAGGTCGGTTGCGGAACCGGCCGCAACCTGGCGCTCGCCCATAAATATTACCCGCGGGCTCGGCTGTTCGGCCTGGACATCTCGCACGAGATGCTGATCTCCGCGCGCAAAACATTCGAGACCAAAGCAACGCTTCCGGATTTCCGCGTCGCGGACGCGACCGCCTTCACGCCGCGCGAGTTCGGCGTCAGCGGCTTCGACCGCATTCTCATTTCCTACGCCCTTTCGATGATCCCCGATTGGGAACGCGCCGTCGACTCGGCCGTGGCCGCCCTCGCCCCCGGCGGCGAGCTGCACATCGTCGATTTCGGCCAGCAGGAGCGCCTTCCGGGCTGGTTTGCACGCTTTCTCAAGGCGTGGCTGCGAAAATTTCACGTGTCGCCGCGTGCCGATTTGCGGCAGGTTCTCGCGTCGCAAGCCTCTGAAAATCAAGCGCGACTGACCTTCGAGACCATTAGTGGCGGCTATGCCTGGCGGGCCGTCATTGTGACCAAACCTTGACATTTCGCTTGAAACTAACCGTTTTTTTACGTTGATATGGAAAATAGAGGGGACATTCCTCTGCTGGACGCGTCTTTAACGGGGTCGAGCTGTGGGGCAAAAAATCCATTCGTTTCGCGACGGAACATCTATGCGCCGGCTTCTGTTTTGCGTTTTGCCGTTGGCTGTCATGCTCGCCGGATGCACGTCATCGGGCTATGATTTTCTCGAAACAGCGTCCGTGAAGCCAAAGACGCGCTTCAAGGACACCGATCCCCAGGACTTCGGATCAAAGCATCCTGAGCAGCAGCCGATCCACGGTATCGACGTGTCGAAGTGGCAGGGCAATATCGACTGGCAGACGGTCAAGGGTTCCGGCGTTGCTTTCGCCTTCATCAAGGCGACCGAAGGCAAGGACCGCATCGATCCGCGCTTCAACGAATACTGGCAGCGCGCCCGCGCCGTCGGCATTCCGCACGCCCCCTATCATTTCTACTATTTCTGCTCGACGCCCGATGAGCAGGCTGACTGGTTTATCCGTAACGTGCCCAAGGAATCCATGCGCCTGCCGCCGGTCCTCGACGCCGAATGGAATGCGGAATCGAAGACATGCCGCTATCGCCCCGATCCGGCGACGGTCCGCGCCCAGCTTCAGCGCTTCATGGATCGCCTCGAGGCCCATTACGGCAAGCGGCCGATCATCTATACCTCGGTAGACTTCCACCGCGACAATCTCGTCGGCTACTTCCAGAATTACCACTTCTGGGTCCGCTCCACCGCCAAGCATCCCGAAGTCACCTATGCCGACCGCCGTTGGGCCTTCTGGCAATACACGTCGACGGGCGTCATCCCCGGTATCAAGGGTCCAACGGACATCAATGTCTTTGCCGGATCGACCCAGAATTGGCACAACTGGGTAGCGGCTGTATCAAAGGACACAAATTCTTAGTAACGTCGCCTCGTCTTTCTTGCTTCCGTCACAATCATTTGGGAAATCGACGGAAATTCCATTTTATGACGAGGATCGAAACTATGTACGTCTCGCCCGCAAGCCGCACGGCACTTGCACTCCTTTTCGCTGCCGGTCTGGCGACCGGCGCAGCCGCGCAGACGCCGGCACCGAGTGCCCCGGCTTCGCAGACACCGGCGGTAGCATGTGACGGCGACCTCAGCGAATTCTTGGCCGGCGTAAAGGCCGACGCCATCGCAGCGGGCGCATCGGCCGAAGCTGCTGACAAGGCTCTGGAAGGCGCACAGATCGACCAGAAGGTCTTGAGCCGCGACCGCGCTCAGGGCGTGTTCAAGCAGACTTTCCTGGAATTCTCGCAACGCACTGTCAGCCAGGGCCGGCTCGACATTGGCCGCCAGAAGATGAAGCAATACGCAGATGTCTTCGCCCGTGCTGAGCAGGAATTTGGTGTACCCGCAGGGGTTATCACCGCCTTCTGGGCGATGGAAACCGACTTCGGCGCCGTACAGGGCGACTTCAACACCCGCAACGCCCTCGTGACCCTGGCTCACGACTGCCGCCGTCCGGAGCTTTTCCGTCCGCAGCTGATCGCCCTCATCGAAATGGTTCAGCATGGCGACCTCGACCCGGCAACCAACACCGGTGCCTGGGCCGGCGAGATCGGCCAGGTCCAGATGCTGCCTCGTGACATAGTCGCCTATGGCATGGACGGCGACGGCGATGGTCACGTCCGCCTCAAGCAGAGCGGCCCCGACGCCATTCTGACTGCGGCCAAGTTCATCCAGCATCTCGGCTTCCAGAAGGGCCAGCCGTGGATCCAGGAAGTCACGCTTCCCGAGAACCTCCCCTGGGAGAAATCCGGTATCGGTGGCCCACTGACGGCCGGTGAGTGGTTCGCCCTTGGCGTCAAGCCGCGCGATGGCAACACGAGCTTCGGCAACCTGCATGGCGACCTGATACTGCCGCAGGGTCGCCTTGGCCCGACCTTCATTGCCTATCCGAATTTCCAGATCTATCTCGAATGGAACAAGTCGTTCATCTACACGACCTCGGCCGCCTATTTCGCGACACGCCTTGCCGGCGCTGAGACCTATCTCAAGGGCACGCCCGAACAGGGACTTTCCAACGACCAGATGAAGGAACTGCAGACCAAGCTCGGAACGCTCGGTCACGACGTCGGCAAGGTCGACGGCATCCTTGGTTCAGGCACGCGCGTCGCCATCCAGAAGGAGCAGCAGCGTCTCGGTATTCCCGCCGATGGCTGGGCAACGCCGACGCTCCTCAACTCGCTCTGATCACGTTTCCTCAAGCGAGCACTTTAAGGCCGGGTTTCGCACCCGGCCTTTTCATTTTCGGGGATTGTTCCATGGTTTCAGGCGCTTCAGGCAAAGCCTTCATCTTGCCGCAAGTGTGAAGGCTGGATCGCCGACCTTAACGGCCGGTTAAAATCTGTGAATATTTTTCCACGGAGATTTATCTTGCGATTTCAACAAATTAAAGAAAGCATCACGGCCGCAATGTGACATTTTCGCCGCAGCGCAATATAAAATCCGCTTTCCAAGCGACACAATCACGACATATTATCGCAACTGTTAACGCGAGGAGACAGACATGGGACTTACACAATCCTTGAATGTCCTTTTGGTCAGCGCGGCGTTTGCATTTGTATTGACAATGCTTTTCATCTGAACGCCGAGGCAAGCGAACAGTACCGAGACTCCTGAGTAGCGAAACAGTTCAATGAATCAGAAAAGCGCATCCCACGAGGAGATGCGCTTTTCTTTTTGTCGTCACTTACGGAGCAGCCTACGCGGCAGCGCCAGCCTTCCTGGCGCCTTCCCGTGTGAAGCCGAGATTGGTCAGCACGGCCGAAACGAGCGGCGCCCGGTTCATCGTGTAAAGGTGGAAATCGGTGAGCCCGCGGCGAGCCAGATCCTCGATCTGTTCGGCGGCAACCTCAGCGGCAACCTTGGCTCTTTCTTCCGGCTTGTCGTCGTAGCCTGCAAAGCGTTCATCGAGAAATGCAGGGATGACCGTGCCGCAGGCACCGGCGAAGCGCTTCAGCTGCGTCAGGTTCTGGATCGGCATGATGCCCGGCACAACCGGGATCTTGATGCCCGCAACCCGCACCTTTTCCAGGTAGCGCTCGAAATTGTCGTTATCGAAGAAGAACTGCGTCAGCGCGCGGGTCGCGCCGTTATCCGCCTTCTGCTTCAGCATCTCGATGTCGGCGGTGGTATCGCGGCTTTCCGGATGCTTTTCCGGGTAGGCCGACACCGAAATCTCGAAATCGCCGATCTCACGCAGACCGGCAACCAATGCCGCCGCATTCGCATAGCCGCCGGGATGCGGCTGATAGGGCGCGCCAACGCCGCCCGGAGCATCGCCACGCAGCGCCACGAAATGCTTCACGCCAACCTTGCGGAAGCTGTCGATGACGCTATGCGTTTCGTCCTTCGTCGCGCCGACGCAGGTGAGATGCGACGCCGTGGCGAGCGGGGTTTCGGAAAGGAACCGTGAGACAGTCGCCAGTGTAGGCGCCTTGGTGGTGCCACCGGCGCCATAGGTCACCGATACGAAGTCGGGATTCCAGTCCTGCAGATCGGTGACCGTATTCCACAGCTGACCTTCCATCTCTTCCGACTTAGGCGGAAAGAACTCGAAGGAAATGCCGATTTTGCGGCGCGCGTCGCTGTTCAAAGCCATATGATTATCTCCCGGCAAGTATGGGTTCGGCGCCTTCGCTCGCTGCGGAGGCCATAAGGCGCCGGGGGTCGCGCGCAAGCCAGACAGTGACGGTGAGCCCCTGCCCGCTTTCATGACCCGGATGAAGATCGACGACCTGCTCGACATCCAGCCCAGCCTTGCGCAGCCAGTCGGACATCGACTGATGCGAAAAGCCGAGGCGAACATGCGCATGCTCGTCGCGAAGATACTCCAGCCCATGCGGGGCAAGATCGATGATGACCAACCGCCCGCCTGGCCGCAGCATGCGCGCTGCCTCGCCGATCGCGATCTCGGGCTGGTCGAAGAAATGCAGTACCTGGTGGATCGTCACCACGTCGAAATCCTGCGCCTCGAACGGCAGGTTCAGGATATCGGCGTGTCGGACGGATGCCTTGGTAATCCCTGACTTGTCGAGGTTGGCGCGCGCCACGCTCAGCATGTCGCGGCTGGCGTCGACGCCGATCGCCCGGCGATAGAGGCCAGATAGAAGCTCGAGGATGCGACCCGTTCCGGTGCCGAGGTCGAGAAGCGAGTCTATGGGCTGGCTGCCGAGCAGCCGAATGACCGCGGCATCGACCTCTTCGTCAGCGGCATGCAGACGGCGAAGTTCGTCCCACTCGGCGGCATTGCGGCTGAAATAGGCCTGTGCCCGCTCGGCCCGCTGGCGCTTGACCGCCGCCAACCGTTCGCTGTCACGCAGGATCACAGCATCGTTCTCGGAGGCATGAGCCAGCAGGCTACGCACGAACGTGGCCGCCTTGCCATCCTGCCGAAGCCGGAAATAGGCCCAAGCGCCCTCCTGGTAACGGTCGATGAGGTCCGCTTCGCCAAGCAGCTTGAGGTGGCGAGAGATGCGTGGTTGGGATTGGCCAAGGATTTCTGTAAGATCGGTGACCGTCAGGTCCCCTGCTGCAAGGAGCGCCAGCAGGCGAAGACGCGTCGGCTCGCCGGCCGCCCTGAGGACGTCCACCAATGCATCCAATCCAAGTCTGATAGGCTCACCCATACTCGATCCAATCAACATATAAAGATATCTTTATGTGAAACGATTGGGCGTGGCAAGCCGCAATTCCCTCCGTTCACGAAATTAGCTGCTCGGATCACGACATCGACGCGCGCAAAAAAGCCCCGGCGAACCGGGGCTTCCAGGTCTCCAACGCGATATTGGGTGATCAGCGCGTCAGGCGCTTGTAAGTCACCCGATGCGGATTGATCGAATCGACACCGAGACGGCGCATCTTGTCCTTTTCGTAGTCTTCGAAATTGCCTTCGAACCACTCGACATGGCTGTCGCCTTCAAAGGCGAGGATGTGCGTCGCCAGACGGTCGAGGAACATGCGATCGTGGCTGATGATGACGGCGCAACCGGCGAAGTTTTCGAGCGCATCCTCGAGTGCTGCCAACGTTTCCGTATCGAGGTCGTTGGTCGGTTCGTCGAGCAGGATGACGTTGCCGCCGGCCTTCAGCATCTTGGCAAGGTGAACGCGGTTGCGCTGACCGCCGGAAAGCGTGCCGACCTTCTGCTGCTGGTCGCCGCCCTTGAAGTTGAAGGCGCCGCAATAGGCACGGCTGTTCACTTCATGCTTGCCGAGCTTGATGATGTCGTTGCCGCCGGAGATTTCCTCCCAGACCGTCTTGTTGCCGTCGAGTGCGTCGCGGCTCTGGTCGACATAGCCGAGATCAACGGTCTCGCCGATACGGATCTCGCCGCTATCGGGCTTTTCCTGGTCCGTGATCATACGGAACAGCGTCGTCTTGCCGGCGCCGTTCGGACCGATGACGCCGACGATACCGCCGGGCGGCAGCTTGAAGGTGAGGTTCTCGATGAGCACGGTATCGCCGTAGCCCTTGGTGAGGTTCTCGGCTTCGATGACCACCTGGCCAAGGCGCTCGCCGACCGGGATGACGATCTGCGCATCGCCGGGGCGACGGGCCTCTGCCGCCGCGACCAACTCGTCATAGGCACGGATACGCGCCTTGGACTTTGCCTGGCGGGCCTTCGGGCTGGCGGCCATCCATTCCTGCTCGCGGCTGATCGCCTTCTGGCGGGAGGCCTCTTCGCGGCCCTCCTGCTGCATGCGCTTGGCCTTCGATTGAAGATAGGCGGAGTAGTTGCCCTCGTAGGGGATACCGCGACCACGGTCGAGTTCGAGGATCCAGCCCGTGACGTTGTCGAGGAAGTAGCGATCGTGGGTGATCATCAGGACCGAGCCGGGGTATTGGCGCAAATGTTTTTCAAGCCAGGCAATCGTCTCGGCGTCGAGGTGGTTGGTTGGTTCGTCGAGCAGCAGCAGGTCGGGCTGCGCCAACAACAGGCGGCAGAGCGCCACGCGGCGCTTTTCGCCGCCGGAGAGCTTCTCGACCGAAGAGTCGCCTGGCGGGCAGCGCAGCGCGTCCATGGCCATTTCGACCTGGCTTTCAAGGTCCCAGAGATTCTGGCTGTCAATGACGTCCTGGAGCTTGGCGCCCTCTTCCGCGGTCTCGTCGGAATAGTTCATCATCAACTCGTTGTAGCGATCGAGGATCGCCTTCTTCGGCGCAACGCCTTCCATGACGTTCTCAAGGACCGTCTTCGACGCATCGAGTTGCGGCTCCTGCGCGAGGTAGCCAAGGGTAGCGCCTTCGGCGAGCCACGCCTCGCCGGTATATTCCTTGTCGAGGCCTGCCATGATGCGCAGAACGGTCGACTTACCAGCACCGTTCGGGCCGAGGATACCGATCTTGGCATCCGGATAGAAAGAAAGGTGGATATTTTCCAACACCTTCTTGTTGCCGTACGCCTTGTTGAGGCCGGCCATATGGTAGATGAACTGACGTGCCATAGATAATTCGCTCCGCGCGGGAATTTGAGTTTTGCCGCTATTTAGGCGAATTGGGGCCAAGGAGCAACGCGCGGCGGCCAAAAACCAGAGGCTTTTGCAGCATTCATAGCCGAACTCGGCACGCTCCTCTACCGTAGCGTCGCATGATCAAGGCGCAGCTAGTCGCGGCGCGTGGACGGACGAAGGCTCGTTTTCGATGAGAGGCAGTCTCAGAACCCTGCAGCGTCCACGACGCCCTCATTGCAGCCGAACGACGTCCGCCCTGCCCCCTGGATAAGGTCACGAAGGCTTGCTTGCTCGTTCGATGTCGCGCCCTCCGACAGCCCGATAGTAAGTTCGCTGATAACGCGGCCTCCGCTGGCCCGTCGGCAGCTCATCTTGACGCGATCGCCGGCACCGGGGCCGAAGCTCTTGTCGAAAGCCGCCTTGATCGCCTCCGCCGTCAGTGGCTTGCCGATATTGGTCGCGAACAGATCGCGGACTGCCGAGGCGTTCAGCTCGTTGATCAACCGAACCGACGCGCTGAAATAGTCGTCGGCGCTCATCTTCGTGC
Organism: Rhizobium sp. RHZ02; assembly: GCF_014851575.1. Taxonomy (NCBI): domain Bacteria; kingdom Pseudomonadati; phylum Pseudomonadota; class Alphaproteobacteria; order Hyphomicrobiales; family Rhizobiaceae; genus Rhizobium; species Rhizobium sp. RHZ02. The sequence continues at coordinate 127,252 of NZ_JACUZX010000008.1, read as the reverse complement.
AGGTGCCGTGCTTGGTCCACTCATGCCGCTCCAGGCCGGATTGCGTACCGGGCATCGCCTTATCGAGGGCTGTCTTGGTCTCCGCCGAAAGCTCTACCTCAGGCAGCCTCCCCCACTCGCCGTCCTTGTCGGCGCTCCGCAGGGTACCAGAGACGTCGCAATAGTCCTTCCGCATCGGCCAGAGCCCGTGCAGCGAAAAATTGGTCGCGTCAAACCTCTCCCTGGTCTGGCTGCGGCATTCCGGCTTGCGCTGGTTGGTTTCACAGAACGCGGGTTGCCAGCTGGCCGCCAGAATGAAGCGCGTCCTTCCGCCGCCGTCCTGGGCTCCCGCAACGCCAGCGGCCGCAATTCCTATCAAGACTACAGCCATGCGCAGAAATGGATTGCTCATTCTCACCCCCACAAAGAACAATTCATGAACAGGAAATCACGCCGCGTTTGTTTTCACAACCCTCAATCCGTAGGGTACGAAAAATCCCTTGGCATAAATATCTGGGCGTGTTGCTTTTCACGGCCGATCTGGTCTTCTCCCGGCAACGGGAGGATATGATGTTCGCAGAAACGCAACGCCTTGAAACGGCGGACGCTTCACTCGCCTTTCATCATGAGCCGGCGCAATCCGAGGCACGCGGAATTCTCCTTGTGTCTCATGGGCTGGCCGAGCATTCCAGACGTTACTCCCGTTTTGCGGCAGCGATGGCAGCCCGCGGCTACCATGTGTTCGCCTTCGATCACCGTGGGCACGGCGAAACGACTGGCCCGGATGCGCCAATCGGGCGTTTTTCCCGCCGCAACGGCATGCGACAGGTTATCGACGATGTCGGCTCTGTCCGCGAGCTTGCCGTAAAGCAATATCCCGGCCTCCCCGTCATCCTCTTCGGGCACTCGATGGGCGGGCTCATCGCGCTCAACGCGGCGATCACCTATCCGGAGAAATATGACGCCATTGCCGTCTGGAATTCGAATTTCAACCCGGGCCTATCGGGACGGGCCGCCCAGGCGGTCCTGTTGGCAGAACGAGCCCTTAAGGGCTCCGATGTTCCAAGCGGCATCCTACCGAAGCTCACCTTCGGCACCTGGGGGAAGTCCATTGCCAACCGTCAAACCGAGTTCGACTGGCTAAGCCGCGATCCTGTTGAGGTCGACAAATACATTGCTGACCCTCTGTGTGGCTTCGATGCTTCCGTGTCGCTCTGGCTCGATATTTTCGAGATGACGTTTCGCGCACCACAAGAGGCGCAACTGGACCGGCTGCCGAAGCACACGCCGATCCACCTTGTCGGTGGCGGACAGGATCCGGCAACAGATAACGGAAAAGCGGTGATCTGGCTGTCAAAGCATTTGAAAGCTCACGGCTTCTCCCGTATCAGGACACAGATATATCAGGACATGCGCCACGAAACGCTGAATGAAATTGGAGCGGACGCGGCCATCGCCGCATTCGCCGACTGGTGCGACGAAGCGATCGCAAGATCCTGAACTGAAGGGTTTCGCGATGAGCAATGGCATTTCGTCCCGTTCTGCCTCCGCTTCGGAGGTTTCGACCGGCATTCTCCTGATGTTCCTGTCGGTGCTGGTGTCCCCGATCATCGACATCTTTTCCAAGCTCGCGATCGCTACGATTCCTGCAGCGGAAATCACCGCCGCCCGCTTTGTGGTGCAGGCTCTCTGCATGTTACCGATCGTTGTCTGGCGAGGAAGCTGGAAGACCTTCTCCTGGCGAGCCAATATCTTTCACGCCATCCGAGGCGCCATCATTACCATTTCCATGGTCTCCTTTGTTACGACGCTGAAGTTCATGCCGGTTGCTGACGCCATCGCGATTTTCTTCGTCGAGCCGATCATATTGACGATCCTGAGCAGTATCTTCCTCAAGGAGACGATCGGCTGGCGCCGCTACATTGCCTGCGGCGTCGGCTTCTTCGGCGCGATGCTGATTATCCAGCCGAGCTTTCAAGAGGTCGGCTACGTCGCGCTTCTGCCCGTCGTCAGCGCTTTCTGCATCGCCATCTTCGCCTTGATGACCCGCGTGCTTTCGCACCGAGAAGATCCGTGGGCGATGCAGCTTCAGATGGGCATCTGGGGTCTGCTGTTCTGCGCGATCCTGCTTGCCTTTGGCAGCGGCACAGGTTCCGACATCTTCGACGCGGTGATGCCGGATGGCCGGGGCTACTTCTATCTGGTCGGCGTCGGTGTCACGGCGGCCATTGCCGGCATCTTCGGCGTCTATGCCTATCGTGCAGCACCTGCCTCCATTTTGGCACCACTGCAGTATTTCGAGATCGTGTCGGCGACCTTTTTCGCCTGGCTCGTATTCGATGACTTTCCGGATGCGCTCAAGTGGGTCGGTATCCTGATCATTATCGCATCGGGCTTGTACATCATCTGGCGCGAGCGCCGCTTTGCATCGAAGCCCGTATCCGATACACCTCAATCGGCCCTGGCGCCCTGATCTGATCGTGGGAGGAACATGACAGACAATCAGCTCCAAAAACCGCCGCTATCAGGCATACGCGTCATCGAGCTTGCGCGAGTGCTTGCCGGGCCATGGGCGGGCCAGATGCTGGCCGATCTCGGTGCCGACGTGATTAAGGTCGAAAACCCCGATGGAGGCGACGACACGCGGCATTGGGGGCCCCCCTTTGTCGAAGGTGCCGACGGCGAAAACCTCTCTGCGGCCTATTACCACGCTGCCAACCGCGGCAAGCGTTCGATCACCGCCGACCTGAAGCGCGAAGAGGATCAGGCCCTCGTCCGCCGCCTTATCGCCACGGCCGACGTCGTCATCGAGAACTTCAAGCTCGGCGGCCTTGTGAAATACGGTCTCGATTATGAGAGCCTGAAAAAGATCAATCCGAAGCTTGTCTATTGCTCGATCACCGGCTTCGGCCAGAACGGTCCCTATGCCAGCCTGGCAGGTTACGACTATATCGTTCAGGGCATGTCCGGCTTCATGTCGATCACCGGCGAGCCGGACGGACAGCCGATGAAAGCGGGCGTCGCGATCGCCGACGTCTTTACCGGTATTTATGCCGTCGCAGCCATCGAGGCCGCCCTCATCCACGCGCAGAAGACCGGCGAAGGTCAGCTGGTCGATATGGCGCTACTCGACGTACAATCCGCCGTGCTCGCCAACCAAAACATGAATTATCTCGTTTCTGGCCGAGCCCCGACCCGGCTTGGGAACGCGCATCCGAATATCTCGCCCTATGAAGTCGTCCCCGCCGCCGATGGCTATCTGATCCTCGCAGTGGGCAATGACGGCCAGTTCCGCCGCCTCTGCGCGATCCTCGGCCTCCAGGGCATTGCCGACGATGCACGCTATTCCACGAACAAGGCGCGAGTCGCGAACCGCGACGAGGTACGCAAGCTGGTTTCCACCGAAACGCTGAAATGGCAGAAAGCCGACCTGTTGAAAGCCTGTGAGGCGGATGCGGTTCCGGCCGGTGCGATCAATACAATCGAAGAAATGTTTGAGGATCCGCAAATCCAGGCGCGTGGGTTGCGGGTAGATCTCGCCGACGCAAAGGGTACCGTCATTCCCGGTGTGAGGACGCCGGTCGTGCTGTCGCAAACGCCTTTGCGCTACGAGCGGCCGAGCCCGAGGCTGGGAGAGCATCAGGAGGAAGTTCTGGCGGAACTCGCCGAACTGGAGGGGAAAAGAGCATCATGAAGAAGACCGGCGGGGAACTGATCGTCGAGGCCCTGAAAGCAAATGGGGTGAAACGCCTCTCCTGCGTACCCGGCGAGAGTTTCCTTGCCGTCCTCGATGCGCTTTATGACAGCGACATCGACGTGGTGGTCTGCCGACAGGAAGGCGGCGCGGCCATGATGGCGGATGCCTGGGGCAGGCTCACCGGCGAGCCCGGCATCTGCATGGTCACCCGCGGCCCGGGCTCCACCAATGCAACGGCGGGTTTGCACATTGCCAGGCAGGATTCCATCCCGATGATCCTCTTCATCGGGCAGGTCCAGCGCGATGCCCGCGAGCGGGAGGCTTTCCAGGAGGTTGAGTATCGCCGCGCCCTCACCGAATTCAGCAAATGGGTCGGCGAGATCGACGACGCGGCTCGCATTCCGGAGTTCGTCACCCGCGCCTTTGCGATCGCAACATCCGGTCGTCCCGGCCCTGTTGTGTTGTCACTGCCTGAGGACATGCTGCGAGACGAGGTGGAGGCGCCCCGCGCAAAACGCTATTCGCGCGTCGAAGCCCATCCCGGCCGCCGCCAGATTGACGACTTCTATCTTCGCCTGCTGAAGGCGGAGCGACCGATGGTCATCGTCGGCGGCACGCGCTGGGATGCGGATGCGGTCGCCGACCTGAAAGCCTTCTCGGAACGCTTCGCGCTCCCCGTCGGATGCTCCTTCCGCCGGCAGATGCTGTTTGATCACCTACACCCGAACTATGCCGGGGATGTTGGCATCGGCGTCAACCCTGCGCTGGCGAAGGAAATCAAGGAGAGCGACCTGCTGATCCTGCTCGGCGGCCGGATGTCGGAAATGCCCTCCTCCGGCTATACGCTGATCGACATCCCCTACCCACAGCAATCGCTCGTCCACATTCATCCCGATCCTTCAGAACTCGGCCGTGTCTATCGCCCCGACCTGGCAATCTGCGCGAGCCCGAGTGACTTCGTGGCGGATCTTGCTGATCTCGAGGCGCCAAGCGAACTCAGATGGGCGGAGCGCACTGAACGGATGCACCAAGCCTACATCACCTGGTCGACACCGCCGCAGAGCGGCCCGGGACCGGTCCACATGGGACCGATCATGGAGTGGATCGAAGAAAACACACGCCCCGATGCGATCTTCACCAACGGCGCGGGAAACTATTCCACCTGGCTCCATCGTTTCCATCGCTTCCGCCAGTTCAACACCCAGGCAGCCCCGACATCAGGTTCCATGGGCTACGGCCTGCCGGCCGCTGTCGCGGCCAAGCAGCTCTTTCCCGAACGCGAGGTCATCTGCTTCGCCGGAGACGGCTGCTTCCTGATGCACGGCCAGGAGTTTGCGACTGCCGTACGCTATGGCCTGCCGATCATCGCGATCGTCATCAACAACGGCATCTATGGCACCATCCGCATGCATCAGGAGCGGGAATATCCCGGCCGCGTCAGCGGCACCGACCTGACCAACCCGGACTTTGCTTCACTTGCGCGTGCTTATGGCGGCCATGGGGAAACCGTCGAGACGACGGAAAGCTTCGCCGCCGCCTTCGAACGCGCGCGGGCAAGCGGCAAGCCCTCGATCATCGAGGTAAGGCTCGATCCGGAAGCAATTACGCCGACACGTACCCTTTCGGAAATTGCCCAAACAAAAAGCCGGTGAGTAAAACCCACCGGCCTTCGAGATTACAACACCGTCGACTTAGTCGAGGGCGGCGGTAACCGTGAACTCGACCTTGTACTTCGGTGCAGCAAGCTTGGCTTCGCTGGTAGCGCGAGCCGGCGTGTTGGCCGGGTCGACCCAGGCTTCCCAGGCAGCGTTCATTTCGGCAAAGTAGGACATGTCGGAGAGATAGATCAGCGTCTGCAGGATCTTCGACTTGTTCGAACCGGCCGCAGCGAGCAGACGATCGACTTCAGCCAGTGCCGACTTGCACTGTTCGGTGACGCTTTCGCCTTCGCCGACCTGACCTGCGAGGTAGACCGTGTTGCCGTGGACGACCGCGCCGCTCATGCGGGCGCCAACGTCGATGCGCTTAATGCTCATGATTGTCTCCTATTGGTGAAATGAAAGACGCCGCTGGAAAGAAGCGGCGTCGGACTCGGGTCAGTGATTGTGTTATGCGCGGATGTGCTGCGTCTTCTGATAGATCGCGGTCGAACGGGCACCGGAGCGGCAATAGCCGAGCATCGGACGCGGGAACTCATCAAGCGCGTCGACCATCCCGGCAATCGCCTCTTCGTTGACGCCCATCGGGCCGACCGGCACGTGTGCGATATCGAGGCCGAGTTCCTTTGCGCGCGCTTCGACCAGGGCATAAGGCGTCTGATCCGGGCTTTCGCCGTCCGGGCGATTACAAACGATCGATTTGAAGCCCATGGCCTTGATCTGATCGAGATCCTCGACCGAAATCTGTCCGGAAACCGAATATTCGTCGTCGATTTGGCGAATGTCCATCGCTAATCCTCCTGAAATCATGGGCTGAATGACTACGCCGCCCCATGCCAAGCGTCAACCGCAGATCACTCACACGAAGGCAAAGCTGAGCGCATAATTTCGGCTCTCGCCGGGCTTCAGCATGATGAACTCACCCGCTGCTTCCAGCTCGGAGCGAGATACCCAGCGATGCGACACCGGCTCGATGCCGAGGACGTCGGCAGGTGCCTTCTGATTGCGCCAGACCTGCAGGTGCGGCAACGTCTCGGCAAGGACCCGCACTCGGAGGACCTTGCCGCCGATCGCGGCTATCGGGCCAAGACGCACCTCGGCAAAACCGCTGTCCGTTGCCGGCGCCTTAACGCAGAAGATGCCACCCGGCTCTTCACCAAAATTCCAGGGGAAGCCGCCACCCTCGAGCATCTTGCCTTCGAGGCGCGTGCCGGCATCGAACCACTTGCCGCCAATATTCATATGGTACATCAGGAAAGTCGGCACGACCTTGTCGCTGGTGTTGACGACCTTGTCTTTAAGACTGACCTCGCCTGTCTGACCGTTGATGAACCAATGGCGTTCAATTCGAGCCGGCAAGCCTTCGACCGTTACGATATCGATATCCGCCCGGCACTCGGCATTCCCATTCTCGAATTTCGTCCAGAGGATCCTGGCTGCATGACCAGGGCCCGATCCATGCAAAGGATAGACCTTGCCGTCTGCGCGACCCGGAATCGGCTCGCGGTGACGGATATGGTCCGGTCCGCAGGTAAAGAGAAAGCCTTCGACAGAATGCGAGATGCGCGCGTCGCCGTCATCGGGGACCGCCTTCTTGGGAGCGATGTCGACACCATTGACGATACAGCCGCCGATATCCATCTGCGACGTCTCGTCCAGCATCAGCTTCGGCCCTCTTGCCGCGGCAAACTCGATCATTGTCCAACTTCCTCCCGGTTCTGGCGACTGATGCAGCGATATGTCTCGCAGCGGCATTCGTCAATCGCGGCTGCTATGCCGCTTCAGGGAACCGGCAGTTCACCCCAAAGGTTTATGAGCAAAGGAGAAATCACCAAATATTTATCTTTTGTTCAGTACGATTTCATAAATTCCACACTAGCGTCAAAATTCGCAGGTGTGTGTCGGCCAAGTCACTGAAGGATATGAAGACGTGAATCGCTTTGTAAGATCGGGATTGTCTGCCGCAGCTGCCGTGCTCGCCATCGCTGTCGCGCCTTCTGCCGATGCGCAGCAGTTTTATAACGGACGCCAGGGCGACATTGTCTTCGTGGCGCCGAACGGCGATATCCTCGACTACGTACCATCCGGCGCCGCCTACGCGCGCGACCGCAGGGGTAACCGCGTACTGGTCGATCCCTATGGCAATGTGATTGCGACCGAAATGCGCGCCCGCGGTTACTACCCGCGCCCGCCCGTGCGTGATGCCTACAATAACGACGCCTACTACGGCGACGATCCCTACGGCGATTCGCGCTATTCCGAACGCGGCGCCGTCACCGGCTCGATCCCGCGTGACGCTGCGATCGACCGACAGCCCCTGGACGAGCAGCCTTACCCGCAAGGCGGCGAAAACTACGCTTCCATCGAGCCGGACCAGCAAATGCCGGAGATGGCGCAGCCGAAGCCGCCTCAGGAGCCGGTGATCACGCTCAAGAACAAGTCGAAGTCCGAGATCGTCGCCCTTCAGGTGTTCCTCGACCGCGCCGGCGTGTCCCCAGGTGCGATCGATGGCCACATGGGCGCGAACGTGACCAAAGCGATCTATGCCTACCAGCAGATGACGGGTGAGACTCTCGACCCGAACAATACGGACGCCATCCTCGAGCAGCTTCGCATGACCGGCGGTCTGCCGCTGGTGAGCTACACGATCACGCCTGCGGATGCCGCTGGCCCCTATGTCGCGGAGATCCCCGAGGACTACGCACACAAGGCCGCGATGTCGTCGCTCGGCTACACCTCGACGACGGAAATGCTCGCTGAGCGCTTCCATATGGACGAAGGCTTCCTGAAGGAAATCAATCCGGGCATCGACTTCACGGTTCCCGGCACGGTCATCAAGGTTGTCAATCCTGGCGAAGTGAAAGCTGGATCGGTCGCGCGAATCATTGCCGACAAGGGCCGCAAGCAGGTCTTTGCCTATGACAACGCGGGCAATTTGGTTGCTGCCTACCCGGCCTCGATTGGCTCGACCGATACGCCCTCGCCTTCGGGTACGGTCACCGTCGAGCGCGTAGCTTTCAATCCGGGCTACACCTACAATCCGAAGATCAATTTCCAGCAGGGCGCCAACGACAAGATCCTGAACATTCCGCCGGGTCCGAACGGCCCGGTCGGCACGGTCTGGATGGCGCTCTCCAAGCCGACTTACGGTATCCACGGAACGCCGGAACCATCGAAGATCGGTCGGACCCAGAGCCATGGCTGTATCCGTCTGACAAACTGGGACGCCACCGAACTGGCGAAGATGGTCAAGCCGGGCGTAACAGTCGAATTCACCGACTGATCGATCCTGCCATTCCACCAAAAAAAATGCGCCGCAAAGGGCGCATTTTTTTTGTTTAGCAGACAGTTTCCGCTAGGCGGCTGAGCGGATCAACGGGCCAGTGCTGCGCGCCGGCTCCGGGAGCTTTGCCGGGACCTTGCCCATGATCTCTTCAGCGAAACAGCGCGCGTTCTCGCGCGCCTTGTCGAGGTTGCTTACCCGGGCAGGATCGAGGGAATGCAGTGTGCCCCCACAGTCAAAGATGTCTCGGAAGGCAGACCGCTCGATGATTGCAGTATCCAACACCGGCACTTGGCGCTCGCTCAGCAGCGACTTGACGATGGAGAGCGCGCGTGTGGTCACCATCGAGTTGACACGGGTCAACACGACCGAGTGCCCAATACGGATGCCGGCCTTCTCGTCCAGATATTGCAGCAATTCGAGAACCTGCGCGCCGCCCCGAGCGTCCATGGCGCATCCCTGGATCGGGACCAGCACGTGATCGGAGAGGCCGATTGCCGTGGCAAGCAGCGGATTACGCGCACCGGGCAGATCGACGATGAAGTAGTCCGTATTGTGTTTGTTTTCCGATATGTGCAGCAGCAACGACGCCGACGTCACGAAATCGATGACCGAGATGTTGGCCACATGCCCGGATACTTCATGCCATCTCGTGATCCAGTGCTGCGGATCTGCGTCAAGGATTGTCACCCGATAGCCCTTCTGGGCAAGCTCGGTGGCGAGAAGAAGCACGGCTGTGGTCTTGCCGGCGCCGCCCTTGGTGTTTGCGAAAGTGATGACTGGCATGGACGGTCCTCGAAGGGAAAAGTGAGCCTCTCTATGGCCCTGTCGCGCATTTTCCGAAACATCGTGCGGTTAACGCATCCTTTACAATGATGGTTAACAACTCCTAAACACGGCGCCTGAAATTGCGGCTGACATTTCTTGCATCCCCTCGAAATCACGACGCCACGAATAAAAAAGCCCGGAAAGCCTAAGCTTTCCGGGCCAGTTGGGTCCGCCGTCTTGTCTAAATTCAGAAGCAGTCCTTGAAGAGCGCCTTCGTGTTTTCGAGCGTCATCTTGACCGGATTGCCGCCGGCGCTCGGATCTTCGATCGCCATCGCCGAAAGTTCATCGATTCGATCCGGCTTGATTCCCATCGCAGACAGGCTGTCGGGAACGCCAAGCTCGGCGCGAAGCTGCAGCACGTAGTTGTAGAATCCGTCGAAACCGCCGGAGATACCGAGATAGGCTGCAGCACGCGCAATCTTGTCTTCGATCGTCGAACGGTTGAAGCGAAGCACGGCCGGCATGACGACGGCATTCGTCATGCCGTGGTGGGTGTTGTAGACCGCGCCGATCGGGTGCGACAGCGCATGAATGGCGCCGAGACCCTTCTGGAAAGCAACAGCGCCCATGGCGGCCGCCGACATCATGTTCGCGCGGGCTTCGAGGTCGGTGCCTTCCTTGTAGGCGCGTGGCAGGAATTCCTTGACGAGGCGCATGCCCTCCAGCGCGATGCCGGCAGACATCGGGTGGTAGAAGGGCGAGGAATAGGCTTCCAGGCAATGCGCGAAGGCATCCATGCCGGTGCCGGCCGTGATGATCTTCGGCATGCCGACCGTCAGTTCCGGATCTGCGATGACGACGCCCGGCAGGAACTTCGGGTGGAAGATGATCTTCTTCACATGGGTTTCGGAATTGGTGATGACGCTGGCGCGACCAACTTCCGAGCCCGTGCCCGCCGTCGTCGGCACGGCAACGATCGGCGCGATGCCTTCGACGCCGGCGCGTGTCCACCAGTCACCGATGTCCTCGAAGTCCCAGACGGGGCGCGTCTGGCCGGCCATGAAGGCCACGCACTTGCCGAGATCAAGGCCGGAACCGCCGCCGAAGGCAACCACGCCGTCGTGGCCGCCATCCTTGAACACCTTGACGCCGGCGTCGAGGTTCTTGTCGTTCGGGTTCGGATCTACATCGGCAAAGATTGCGCGACCGAGACCGGCGTCTTCCAGAATGTCGAGCGCCGTCTTGGTGATCGCCATGGACGCGAGGCCGCGATCGGTAATCAGCAGCGGCTTCTTCATGCCAAGGCTCTTGCAGGCGTCCGCCAGTTCCTTGATGCGCCCCCGACCTAACTTGAAGGCGGTCGGATAGCTCCAGTTGGCTGTGATGTTGCTGCTCATGCTGTGACTTTCTTCAGATGGTAGGATTTTGGACGCGTCAGATTGTGGAAGCCGATGATCGACAACGAGCCGCCACGGCCGGTTTCCTTGACACCGGTCCAGCAGAGCGCCGGATCGAGATAGTCTGCGCGGTTCATGAACACGGTGCCGGTTTCGATCTCGCGACCAAGCCGCCCTGCCCGCTCCGGATCCTTCGTCCAGAGCGAAGCCGTCAGGCCGTACTGGCTATCGTTCATCAGGGCCACTGCCTCGTCGTCGCTCTTCACCTTCATGATGCCGACAGCCGGACCGAAGGTTTCTTCGCGCATGAAGGCCATGGAGTGGTCGACGTTGACCAGGATCTGCGGAGCGAGATAAGCGCCGCCATCGTCCTGCGGGAACAGCTTGGGATCGACCAACGCCTTGGCACCCTTGGAGACGGCATCGGCGATCTGCTCGCGCACGACCTTGGCGAAACGCTTGTTCGCCATCGGCCCAAGCGACGTTTCCGGATCCAGCGGATTGCCGAGCTTGTAGTTCGATACCCAGGCGACCGACTTCTCGACGAAGCTGTCATAGAGCGACTCGTGCACATAGATGCGCTCGATTCCGCAGCAGCACTGGCCGGAATTGTAGGTCGCGCCGTCCATCAGCGTATCGACCGCCGCATCGAGATCCGCGTCTTCCATGACGTAGCCTGGATCCTTGCCGCCGAGCTCCAGGCCAAGCCCGGTAAACGTACCCGCCGCAGCGCGCTCCATCGAGCGACCGCCTTCGACCGAACCGGTGAAGTTGACGAAATTGAAGCTACCAGCAGCAATCAGGGCCGAGGTAGTCTCGTGATCGAGGAACACGTTCTGGAAGACATCCTCGGGAACGCCGGCCTCGACGAAGGCCTGCACCAGCCGCTCGCCGACCAGGAGCGTCTGCGAGGCATGTTTCAGAACAACCGCATTGCCCGCCATGAGCGCCGGGGCGATCGTGTTAATCGCCGTCATGTAGGGGTAGTTCCAGGGCGCCACGACGAAGACGACGCCATGCGCCTCGCGCTCGATCCGGCGCTCGAACTTGTCACTCTCTTCGACGACAAGCGGCGCCAACGCATCGGCAGCGATCGAGGCGACATAGTTGGAGCGCTCGTTGAAGCCCTTGTATTCGCCGCCATAACGGATCGGGCGGCCCATCTGCCAGGCAAGCTCGGGCACGACGACGTCGGACATTTCATTGAGCCGTGCGACGCCCTTCAGCACCAGCTGAACACGGTCTTCCAGCGGGCGTTTTGCCCAGGCCTTCTGCGCCTTGCGCGCACGCGCAACGGCCTCTTTCGCCGCCTCCAGCGAAAGCGCCGGGCGCTCGGCGTAAACCGATCCGTCGACCGGTGAAATGCATTGGATCATTCCCATGATCTTCATCCTATGTTTTAGCGTGCCGAAACCGGCGGACCTCCCAAACAATCTCCCGAGATATGGAAATCGTGTGACAGGACGCCGTCCGGCTTGGCTACGCTTTATGCTCTTTCGAAACCGCGCGCCACTTCCCAATCGGTGACGCGACGATCGTACTCTTCCTGCTCCCACTCGGCTGCGCGAGTATAGTGGTCGATGACATCATCGCCGAAGGCATTGCGCAGCATCTTCGATTTCGTCATGGCAACGGTTGCCGCGCGCAACGTGCGCGGGATCTCGCGGACGCGGCGAGCGCCATAGGCGTCGCCGACAAATGGAGCCTCGAGTTCCACCTTGTTCTCGATGCCATCGATGCCCGCAGCAAGCAGTGCCGCAAAAGCGAGATAGGGATTGAGGTCAGACCCACCAACACGGCACTCGATGCGGATCGCCTTGGTGTCATCACCGCAGAGACGATAACCGGCCGTGCGGTTGTCCTTGCTCCAGATCGCTTTTGTCGGCGCGAACGTGCCGGCCATGAAGCGCTTGTAGGAGTTGATGTAAGGTGCCAGGAAATACGTGATCTCGCTCGCGTGCGAGAGCAGGCCGGCGATGTAGTTTTCCATTAGCGGCGACATGCCGTACTTGCCCTTCTCGTCATGGAAAAGCGGCGTCTTGCCGTCCACGCTCCAGAGCGACTGATGGATATGTGACGAGCTACCGGCGGCATTATAGTGCCACTTGGCGAGGAAAGTGATTGCCTTGCCCTTCGACCAGGCGATCTCCTTGCAGCCGTTCTTGATGATGGCATGGCGGTCCGCCATCGTCAGCGCATCGGCGTACCGGACATTGATTTCCTCCTGCCCGGCGGATGCTTCACCCTTCGAGTTCTCGACCGGAATGCCGGCCCCCTGAAGCCCCGTGCGGATTGCCCGCATAACCTCTTCTTCCTTGGTCGTCTGGAAGATGTGGTAGTCCTCGTTATAGGCGCTGGCGAGCTTCAGGTTGCGATAACCGGCTGCGTGCGCGGAGTCGTAGGTCTGGTCGAACAGGAAAAATTCGAGCTCCGAGGCCATAAAGGCCTTCATGCCCATGTCTTCCAGACGCTTGACCTGCTTCTTCAGGATCGCGCGCGGCGAATGCGGCACCTCTTCGTGGGAATGGTGGTCGAGCAGATCGCACAGCACGAGCGCCGTACCTTCAAGCCATGGAATCCGCCGCAGCGTCGAAAGGTCGGGCTTCATCGTGTAGTCGCCATAACCCTTTTCCCAACTCGTCGCCTTGTAACCGGAGACGGTTTCCATCTCCATGTCGGTGGCGACGAGATAGTTGCAGCTGTGCGTTTCCTTCCATGCGCTCTCGAGGAAGTATTCGGCCTGGAAACGCTTGCCCATCAAGCGGCCCTGCATATCCACCTGGCATGCCAGAACCGTGTCGATGCGCCCGTCGGCAACATCCTGCTTGAGATCGTCGAGAGTATAGATGCTCATATTGAATCCGCCTGAACCTGGAACTGAAAAAATCGGGTCAACGAAAGGGCATGCAGTCAAACGGGCGCGCCGCATCTGATGCGTTTTCGTTGAGCCGTTAAACGGGGCCGCCATCGCGGCCCCGCGGTTTGAGAGGGAAGTCGAAGCCTCAGCGTTCGCCAACTGCCTTTTCGGCAGCAGCAATCTCCGCCTGACGGCGCGCGACTTCCTCACCGATCGGCGGGCCCTTGAAGCGGCGGTTTTCAAAGCCGAACCAGATGATCGCAGTCAGTACGAGGAAGCCGACGGTGATGTAGAGAGCCCAATCATTCGGCGGCTGGATGCCGAGGACGAAGATCAGCACCATCGCCAGGATCGAAAGAATCGCGAACAGCTTGAACATGCCTTCGCCGAGGTTCCACGGACCCATCTTGTCCCACTTCGACGAACCCCAGGCGAGGAGGCCGAGGGTGATCGGGATCGCGAAGGAGAAGAACAGGAAGATAACCGTGCACGACACGACGATCGTGTAAACCGGCGTTTCGCCGATCGAAACGAGCGACGAGCCCCAGACGAACAGGACCGCGAGGATCGAGCCAGTCCAGATGGCCGCGACCGGCGTGCGGAACTTCGGGCTGACCTTGGCGAGCGCCTTGGAGGCCGGCAGACCGCCGTCGCGCGAGAAGGCGAAGATCATGCGCGAAACCGAGGTGACGGTCGCAAGGCCGCACAGCCACTGGCTGACGAAGATGGCAAAGTAGAGCACATCCTTGACGACGACATTGACCTGGCTGTCCATCGCCCAGAAGAACACGTTCCAGCCTTGCTTGGCCGCCTCTTCCATGTTCGGCAGCATCAACACGAAGGCGCAAAGCATGATGTAGCCGAAAAGCGCGGACCATAGAACGGAGGAGACCATGCCGCGCGGAACGGAATGAGCTGCCTTGACCGTCTCCTCCGACGTATGGGCCGAAGCGTCATAGCCGGTGATTGTGTAAATCGGCAGCAGAAGACCGAGCAGGAATACCCAAGCGCCCGAAGTCTCCGGCCACACGTTGCCGCCGGCTTCGCCGGAATAGTTGGCAAAGGTGAAAAGACGGCCGAACTCGTAGGACGGAGCCGCCAACAGGCACACCACTGCGAGCGCGATCGCCGTCGCGAAAATGAGATAACCGGAAAAGTCCGTGAGCTTCGCCGTCAGGCCGATACCCATGTGGTTCACGAGCGCCTGTGCGCCGGTGATGACGACCAGGAAAACGATACGAACGGTCGTCGTGTCCGTCAGGCCGAAGTAGCTCGTCCCAAGGGAGCCCATGAAGAAATAGTAGGTGCCGACGTTGATCGCGCCGAGAACGGTGACGAGGCCGAGCAGGTTGAACCAGGCGGTCAGCCAGCCGGTGAAGCGGTTGCCGAGGATCGAACCCCAGTGGTAGAGGCCACCCGCGGTCGGATAGGCCGAGCTGATCTGCGCCATCGCGACGGCGAACACCAGCGAAACGAAGCAACCAACCGGCCAGCCGATGCCGATGGCCGCGCCGCCGGCGCCGGAAGTCGCTTGCGCCAGCGAGTTGATACCGCCGGAAAGAATGCAGATAATAGAGAACGAGACGGCAAAATTCGAGAACGCGCTCAGCCTCCGCTCCAACTCCTGGGCATAGCCCATGGAGTGCAGGATATGCGTGTCCTGCTTCTTGTCGTGATCCGTGTAGTCGGACATGACTTCCCCCTGTTAGCGATCAGCCGCGGGATTGCGAGTGATCATCCAGTGCCAAAGTGCCCGTGACGTTTTCGCCTACGGGCGGATCGCAGTTAGACTGCTCCCTGGGGTCTTTTTCTTCGTTGTCAGGCGTCCAGGCTTTGCCGGAGAAGCCTCGTCAGATAGCCGGCCATGACCCCTTGGCCGTCTTCATCTGAGATGAGGTCGTTGCGGACCTCGATCATTACATTGCGCAGCCCGTTCGAAAGCCCGTGCAGGATGAGCGTGTGGGTCACGCCATCAACGGGGCCGTAGGGCTCGTTACGTTCGATTTTATAGAGAGGCGAGCCGGTCGATGCGGCGTTCAACACGCTGTCGGCAAAGCGGCTGTCTTCGTCATGCAATATACCAATTTCCACGGCACGTGTCTTGCCGTGGTAAACAGGAGTGAAGCTGTGGACCGTCGCAATCACCGTCTCCTGCCCCCTCGCCCTGCGATCGCGAATCAGTGCGCGAATGGCGTCGTGAAAAGGAATATACAATGCTTCGGTGCGCGCGAGGCGTTCTTCCGCGCTGAGATCGGCATTGCCCGGAATTTCATAGACTTCACTCTTCTCGGGCATGGCGCCGGCTGACTCCGGCGGCCTGTTGCAATCGTAAATCAATCGCGAAAATCGCTGGTAGACGAGCGTGGCGTCGAGCGCCTCGGAAATCCCGCGGGCGACTGCCAATGCGCCAGGGTCCCATGCGATATGGCTTTCCAGAGCCTCACGGGAGAGACCGAGGGTACCGTATCGCTCGGGCATCAAACGCGACGCATGCTCGCAGATCACCAGCAGCGGGCTCTCGCCATTCGGCCGCTCAACGGTAACGCAGTCGCCTTCCGCTTCACTTAGGACCTTGAACTGAGCAGGCACCACAGGCGCATCCCGATCATTAATTAAAGAATGTATAAGAAAAGAATTCTTCAGGTTTTGCCGACTGTCAAGCGCGACTGAAAATTTCTTTTCATGACAGCAGTTGACATGGATTGTGACAGCGTTGTTAACTTTCAGTGGGAAAGTGGCACAAGACCAATCCCGGGGAGCAAGAACGCGTGAGCGCTGCGTCGAAGACAGTTTCGGACGTAATCCATTCGCATTTTGGCATGCTTACGCGGGCCGAAAAGCAATTGGCCGAGAGCCTGCTGGACAACTACCCAGTCTCAGGATTGGGGAGTATCACGACGATTGCGGAGAACGCCGGCGTATCGACGCCAACGGTCGTACGCATGGTGCAGAAGCTCGGCTTCAAGGGCTATCCCGACTTCCAGGCGCACCTCCACCAGGAGGTCGAAGCGACAATCTCGAACCCCATCGCCAAGCATGATCGATGGGCCTCCAACGCGCCGGGCACGCATATTCTCAATCGCTTTGCCGACGCGATCATTGGCAATCTTCGCCAGACGCTGAGCGCGCTCGACACGGCGACGTTCGACAGCGTCGCCTCGCTCCTCTCGGATCGCAAACGCGGCCTCTATTTCGTGGGCGGGCGCATCACCGGCGCGCTGGCCGAATACTTCTTTACACATATGCAAGTCATTCGTCCGAACACTGCTTTGCTCTCATCAAACTCGAGCAGCTGGCCGCAATACGTACTCAATATGAATCCCGGCGACCTCCTGGTCATCTTCGATATCCGTCGCTACGAGCAGGAAATGGTCAGCCTCGCGACCGCTGCCCGAAAAAGCGGCGCGGAGATCGTCGTCTTTACCGATCAGTGGGGATCGCCCGCCGCCAAGCTCGCGCGTCACACGTTCCGTGTGCAGATCGAGGCGCCATCGGCCTGGGACACGTCCGTCGTCACTCTCTTCATCGTAGAAGCCCTGATCGAGGCCGTTCAAAGCTCGACCTGGGATGAGACGAAAGAACGCATGAAAACCCTGGAGGGCCTGTTCGAACAGACCAGGCTATTCCGCAAACTCAGTTAGGAGGGAAAATACGACAGTGAGATGACGTTCGGCGCTTGAGCGAATAATGTGTCGTAAATGAAACATCGCCGCCAACTGCCTGCTATACAAAGAAAAAAGAAGGTCATGAAACTGTCACGAAAGCTTCACGTAACGTAAGTAACAGCATCGTCGGACACTGAAAACCCGAAGGAGAACAACAGTGATCTCTAATATTTCGAAAATGCTTTCGCTTTCTACTGCAATTGTTGTTGCTTCGACTGCAATCGCAGCTGCTGAACCAAGCGCTGAACTTATCGCTGCCGCCAAGAAGGAAGGCACGCTGACGACCATCGCGCTTCCGCACGACTGGTGCGGCTACGGCGACGTCATCGCCGGCTTCAAGGCCAAGTACGGCCTCGAAGTCAACGAACTGAACCCCGACGCGGGCTCGGGCGACGAGATCGAAGCCATCAAGGCCAACAAGGGCAACACCGGACCGCAGGCTCCTGACGTTATCGACGTCGGTCTTTCCTTCGGCCCCTCCGCAAAGGCCGATGGCCTGATCCAGCCCTACAAGGTGTCGACCTGGGATTCCATTCCTGACAGCGCCAAGGATGCCGATGGCTTCTGGTACGGCGACTATTACGGCGTTCTCTCCTTCGTCGTGAACACCGACATCGTCAAGGACGTTCCGAAGGACTGGGCCGACCTGAAGAAGTCCGACTACGCCAACAGCATCGCGCTCGCTGGCGACCCGCGCGCTTCTAACCAGGCTGTCCAGGCCGTCTACGCAGCCGGCATCGCAGCTGGTGAAAAGGACGCGACCAAGGCTGGCGAAGCTGGTCTCGCGTATTTCGCCGAGCTCAACAAGGCTGGAAACCTCGTTCCTGTGATCGGCAAGTCCGCTTCGCTCGCTCAGGGCTCGACCCCCATCGTCGTTGCCTGGGACTACAATGGTCTCTCCTGGCGCGATACCCTCAAGGGCAACCCACCAGCTGAAGTCGTCGTTCCGGCTTCGGGCGTTGTCGCTGGCGTCTACGTTCAGGCGATCTCGGCCTTCGCTCCGCACCCGAACGCTGCAAAGCTCTGGATGGAATACCTCTACTCCGACGAAGGTCAGCTCGGCTGGCTGAAGGGCTATTGCCACCCGATCCGCTTCAACGATCTGGCGAAGAACAAGAAGGTCCCCCAGGAGCTCCTCGACAAGCTGCCGCCGGCCGCTGCTTACGAAAAGGCCGTGTTCCCCACCCTCGACGAACAGGCTGCCGGCAAGGCCGCCATCACGACGAAGTGGGACAGCGTCGTTGGCGCCAACGTCAAGTAATCTCTGACGCAAGACCTCTCCGCCTCTGTGGGCGGAGAGGTCTCATTTTTCATTGCCCCGATAAGGCCGTCGTCTATGAGCACTGTTTCAACATCCGTGGCTACGGCCACGCCCATGATAAACCGCGACAGGATCGTAGACTGGCTCGGCATCGCGCCCTTCATGATCTTCGCTGCGATGTTCCTGATCATACCGACGCTTTATCTGGTCGCCGGCGCATTCCTGACCCCGGAAGGCGAACTCACCCTCAAGAACATTGCCGACCTGTTCACGCCGTCGATCCTCAGTGCCTACTGGATCAGTATCAAGGTGTCGGTGGTTTCAGCCCTCGGTGGCGCGGTGATCGGCTCCCTTCTTGCCTGGGCTGTGGTGCTCGGCGGGCTCCCGACCTGGGTTCGTTCGGGCCTCCTGACCTTTTCCGGCGTTGCCTCGAATTTCGCGGGCGTACCGCTCGCCTTCGCTTTTCTCGCCACGCTCGGACGCACGGGTCTCGTGACCGTCTTGATGCGCGACTGGCTGGGCTTCAATCTCTATTCCACCGGTTTCAACCTCTTGAGCTTCTTCGGGCTCACGCTCACCTACATGTACTTCCAGATCCCACTGATGGTACTGATCCTGACGCCGGCGCTCGACGGCATGAAAAAGGAGTGGAAGGAAGCCGCGCTCATTCTCGGCGCCACCAACGGCCAATACTGGCGCATGGTCGCGTTCCCAATTCTCTGGCCGAGCCTGATGGGCACGACACTCCTGCTCTTTGCCAACGCTTTCGGCGCGATCGCCACAGCCTATGCGCTGACGGGAAGTTCGCTGAATATCGTCCCGATCCTGCTCTACGCACAGATCCGCGGCGACGTGCTTCATAACGCCAACCTCGGCTATGCGCTGGCACTCGGCATGATCGTCATCACCGGCCTGTCCAACCTCCTATACATCATGCTGCGCATGCGCGCTGAACGGTGGCAAAAATGAAGACTTCACGCCTTGGAGCCTGGATATCGATCGGATTCGGCGCGATCTACTTCGTCCTGCCGCTCATCGCCACCGTTGAATTCTCGCTGCGCATGCGCCGCGGCGCCTACAGTTTTGACGCCTACGCTTCGGTTTTTTCCGAGGCGCAGTTCCGCGAAACCTTCGGTTATTCGATGCTGATGGCGCTTCTGACGATCGTCTTTGGCATGCTGCTCGTGGTGCCTACGGCGTATTGGGTGCGCCTGCGCCTGCCGCAGATCCGTCCGATCGTCGAGTTCATCACGCTGCTGCCGCTCGTCATCCCGGCAATCGTGATCGTCTTCGGTTATCTCAGAATGTACAACTCGTCCTCGATCCTGCCGCTGACGGGATCGACCACGGGTACGAACATCCTGCTCGTCCTTTCATACATAACGCTGTCCCTGCCCTACATGTATCGCGCCGTCGACACCGCCATGCGTGCCATCGATGTCCGCACCTTGACGGAAGCTGCGGAAAGCCTTGGCGCCGGCTGGGCGACGATCCTGTTCAAGTGCATTTTCCCGAACGTCATGAGCGGCGTACTCTCGGGCGCCTTCATCACGCTCGCGATCGTCATGGGCGAATTCACCATGGCCGCGCTCCTCAATCGTCCGGCCTTCGGGCCTTACCTGCAGCTGGTTGGCGCCAACCGCGCCTATGAGCCGTCGGCCCTGGCGGTCATCGCCTTCTCGATTACCTGGCTCAGCATGGGCCTGCTGCAACTCGTCTCCCGCTTCCACAAAGCCGCTCCGGCTAAGTCGTAAGGTATCTGGTTTTCATGGCCTTTCTCGAACTCGCAAACCTCAAGAAATCCTTCGGCAACACGCAGGTCGTGCATGACTTCAACATGCAGATCGAGAAGGGTGAATTCATCTCTTTCCTTGGCCCGTCGGGCTGCGGCAAGACGACTGTCCTGCGCATGATCGCGGGCTTCGAAACACCCTCGGCCGGTCGCATCGCCATCGGCGGCAAGGAGCAAAACAATCTCAAGCCGAACAAGCGCAACATCGGCATGGTCTTCCAGGCCTACGCGCTGTTTCCCAACATGACCGTACACGACAATGTCGCCTTCGGCCTCAAGGTCGCCGGCACGCAGGCCACCGAGATTGACGCTCGCGTCAAGGATATGCTTGGGCTGATCAAGCTCGACCACCTCGCGGATCGCTATCCCTATCAGCTCTCCGGCGGCCAGCAGCAGCGCGTGGCGCTTGCCCGTGCGCTGGCGGTCCGCCCCCAGGTCCTGCTGCTCGACGAGCCGCTGTCTGCCCTCGACGCCAAGATCCGCGTGTCGCTGCGCGAGGAAATCCGCGCCATCCAGCAGAAGCTCGGCATCACCACCGTCTTCGTGACGCACGACCAGGAAGAAGCTCTCTCGATCTCCGACCGCATCGTCGTCATGAACGCCGGCCGCGCCGACCAGATCGGCACGCCGTTCGAAATCTACAACACACCGGCTACGCGCTTCGTCGCCTCCTTCGTCGGCACGCTCAACATGATCGAAGCGAAGGTTGTCGACCCCTCGGCCAACCGCATCCAGATCGGTGACCAGGGCGTGACGTTGAAGCAGTCCGTCGCCGCCTTCAAGGCTGGCGATACAGTCTCGCTGGCGCTGCGTCCGGAGGCAGGATCGCTGGCCGAGAGCGCGCCATGCGACACGAAGCTGACCGGTCAGGTCGTATCCGCCCACTTCCTCGGTTCGGTCATCCGCACGCGCATGAATGTCGGCGGCAATGTCATTTCCTTCGACATGTTCAACAGCCCGGGCGTGACCCCACCGGCTGCTGGCGAGACCGTCACGCTTCGCTTCATGGCAGCCGACCTCCTCGTCATCCGCGATTGATCGCGGCAGCGCTGCGCTCACGTTTGCGGCTTTGCCACACTTGCCTCCGCATTTCCGGCGCCCCACTCTGCGGCGCCGGAAATTGCTTGAAAGTGCGACCTCGATGCGTAACGACGGCTGAAGCATTTTTATTCGGCAAAGTCAGCATCATGTCCCCTACCACAACAGCCGTACCGCCCCGCCGCCTCACCGCGCAGGATTTCCGCACCCTTGGCCTCTCGGCCCTCGGCGGTGCGCTTGAGTTCTACGACTTCATCATCTTCGTCTTCTTCGCGGCGGTGATCGGCAAGCTGTTCTTTCCGCCCGATATGCCGGAGTGGCTGGTGACCATCCAGACCTTCGGGATCTTTGCCGCCGGCTATCTGGTTCGCCCGCTCGGTGGCATCGTCCTCGCCCATTTCGGCGACCTCTTTGGCCGCAAGCGCGTTTTTGCTTTCTCGATCCTGCTGATGGCGCTCTCAACGCTCGGCATGGCGGCGATGCCGACCTATGCTACCATCGGCGTTGCCGCTCCAATCCTCCTCGTGCTCATGCGCATCCTGCAAGGCGCGGCGATCGGCGGTGAAGTTCCCGGCGCCTGGACCTTCGTGGCCGAACACGTCCCCTTCCGCCGCGTCGGCTTTGCCTGCGGCTTCCTCTGCTCCGGCCTGACCCTCGGCATCCTGCTCGGATCCTTCATCGCGACGATCATCAACTCCGTCTTCACGCAAGATGATGTCGTCGCCTATGCATGGCGCATCCCGTTCTTCCTCGGCGGCATCTTCGGCCTCGTTGCCGTCTACCTCCGCCGCTGGCTGCAGGAGACGCCCGTCTTCGCAGAAATGAAACAGGCCCGCTCGCTTGCGCCGGAACTGCCGCTGAAGGCCGTGCTGCGCGACTACCCGCGTGGCGTCATCATCTCCATGCTGCTGACTTGGATCCTGTCGGCCGGCATCGTCGTGACAACACTGATGACGGCAACCTTCCTGCAGAAGCTCTATGGCTACACCGCGCAGCAGTCGCTTGCCGCCACCAGTTTCGGCACGCTGTTCCTGATCTTCGGAACTGCCGCCGCCGGCGCGATCGTCGATCGCGTTGGCTCAGGCCGCTTCTTCGTTGTCTCAAGTATCTTCTTTGGTGCTGCGACCTTCGCGTTCTACAGTTATGCCGCCGTTTCGCTGACCGTTCTTTTCGTGCTCTATGCGATCATGGGGCTATCGGTCGGTATGGTTGGAGCTGTGCCCTACGTAATGGTCCGCGCCTTCCCGGCCCGCGTTCGCTTTAGCGGCCTCTCCTTCTCCTACAACGTCTCCTACGCGATTTTCGGCGGCCTGACGCCTCTTGCAGTCGCATCGCTGCTGCCAATCAATCCGATGGCTCATGCCTACTACCTGCTCTTCATCGCCGCCCTCGCCTTCGTGCTAGGGCTCTATCTGATCGCCAAGGGAGACAGCGTCGAGGCAGACGTCGGCATCGAGGAACTCACCGAGCGCCTCGCCGCCTAGCTGTCGGAGGCGTGTGGCCGCCGTCCGGCTTTGCTTCAAAGAAACGCTTCAATGATTACCTGCTATCTGCGTTACACGATCGACCCACACAAGGTGGCCGAATTCGAGGAGTATGCGCGCCTCTGGATTCCGATCGTCAATCGAATGGGAGGCACGCATCACGGCTATTTCCTGCCGTCCGAGGGCGCGAACAACATTGCCATTGCGCTGTTTTCGTTTCCGAGCCTCGCGGCCTACGAAGACTATCGCACGCGCATGGCAAGCGAACCCGAATGCCAGGCCGCGTTCGATCTCGACAAACGAAATCGCAGCATCATCAGCTACGAGCGCAGCTTCATGCGCCCTGTTCTTGGCTGATCGATAGAAATGGAAAGCCCCGCTCTGGCGGGCCCGCTCTGGCGGGGCTTTCAGTTTGACGTTGGGCTCTAGCGGATCGCCTTGTCATTGGCATCGAACCGATGCATGTGGGCCATGTCCGGCGTCGCATAGACGATCTCGTCGGGCTCGTACTGATGCTCACCGAAAAGGCGCGCGGTGATCAGGCCGCACTGCTCGGATTCGAGATAGATGATCGTGTCCGCGCCGAGATGTTCGACGTGGACGACCTTCGCCCGCCACGTGCCCTGCTCGCGCGAAAGGGTCAAGTGCTCTGGGCGCACGCCAACAGTCTTTGCCGCGGCATCGCTAACCTTGTCACCCGGAATGAAGTTCATCATCGGCGAACCGATGAAGCCCGCAACGAAGGTGTTTGCAGGGCGGTTGTAGAGCTCCATTGGCGAGCCGACCTGCTCGATCGCACCGGCATTCAACACCACGATCTTGTCGGCAAGCGTCATCGCCTCGACCTGGTCGTGGGTGACGTAGATCATCGTCGCCTTGAGGCTGCGGTGCAGGCGCGCGATCTCAAGACGCGTCTGAACGCGCAAGGCTGCGTCGAGGTTCGACAACGGCTCATCGAAGAGGAAGAGCGCCGGCTCGCGCACGATCGCGCGGCCAATAGCGACGCGCTGGCGCTGACCACCGGAAAGCTCCGCCGGGCGCCGCGCCAGATAAGGCTCAAGCGACAGCATCGAGGACGCCTTGGTCACCCGCTTGTCGATCTCATTTTTCGGCGTGCCGGCCTGCTTCAAGCCGAGGCCCATGTTGTCCTTGACCGTCAGGTGCGGGTAGAGCGCATAGGATTGGAACACCATCGCGATGCCACGCTTGGCGGGAGGCGTCAGCGTCTCTTCCTTGCCATTGATGAAAACGGCGCCCGAGGTGACATCCTCCAATCCCGCAATGCTGCGCAGGAGGGTTGACTTGCCGCAGCCCGAAGGTCCGACAAAAATGACGAACTCGCCGTCCTTGACCTCTAGGTCGATGCCCTTCAGCACCTCATGCGTGCCGTAGGTCTTGCGGATGGATTTGAGTTGAAGCGATCCCACTAGTCGTAATCCTTACAGTTTGACCGGCTCTTGGAGCTTGACGGCTTGGCCGGTACGCACGCTTTCGTCGGCGGCGAGGCAGATGCGCAGCGAAGCGACGGCGTCTGCCATGTGGCGGTTAAGGTCGATATCCTCGCGAATGGCCTTCAGCATGAAGGCCTGCTCGCGGTCGCAGAGTTCCTGATGGCCTGGTTCTCCCGCCATCGTCATGTCCTGGTCCGGCCGTATGAACTTGCCGTCGGTTCCTGTCTCCGCCGTGTGCAGGCGAATGACTGAAGTCTTGGTGTGAGCGTCGATATCGTCGGACTTGGCGTTCGGATCCATCACGATCGAGACCGATCCCTTCGGCGACATGATGTCCTTCACGAAAAACGCCGTCTCGGAGATCATCGGGCCCCAGCCGGCCTCGTACCAGCCGACTGAACCATCCTCGAAAAGCACCTGGAGCTGGCCGTAATTATACATATCGGGCGCGATTTCGTCCGATAGACGCAGTCCCATGCCGCGCACTTCCACCGGTTTAGCGTCCGTGATCTGGCACATGACGTCGACATAATGCACACCGCAATCGACGATCGGAGAGGTCGTCTGCATCAACGACTTATGTGTTTCCCAGGTCGGACCGCTGGACTGCTGATTGAGATTCATGCGGAACACATACGGCCCACCGAGCTTGCGCGCCTCTTCGATCAGCCGCATCCAGGATGGATGGTGGCGAAGGATATAGCCGATCACCAATTTCCGGCCGGCCTTCTTCGCCGCCACCACGACGCGCTCCGCATCCGCAACGGTTGTTGCGAGCGGCTTCTCGACGAAAACGTCGCAACCAGCCTCGAAGGCAGCGACCGCATAGTCCGCATGCGTGTCCGAATAGGTGCAGACCGCACAGAGATCCGGTTTCAGCTCGGCAAGAGCGGCCTTGAAATCCGAATAGATCTTGTAGCCCCGTAGTTCCTCCGGCAGATCAGGCGTCGAGCGATTGACCAGCCCGACAATCTCGAAACCGGGATTGTTGTGATAGGCCAGCGCATGGCTGCGTCCCATGTTGCCGAGGCCGGCGACGAGAACGCGGATTGGCTTGGTCGTCGAACTCACTTGACCGCTCCCGAAGTGATGCCGCGGATGAGCTGCCGCGAGAAGATGACGTAGAGAACGAGGATCGGCAGGATCGCCAGCGAAAGCGCGGCAAGCACGGCGTTCCAATTGGTCACGAATTGCCCAATGAAAATCTGCGACCCGAGGGTGACGGTCTTCGTCGCCTCAGCGGGCGCCAGGATCAGCGGGAACCAGAGATCGTTCCAGATCGGGATCATCGTGAAGACTGCAACCGTAGCCATTGCCGGGCGCACCAACGGGATGACGAGCCGGAAGAAGATCGCATATTCCGACAGCCCATCGATGCGGCCGGCATTCTTGAGGTCGTCGGAGACGGTCCGCATGAATTCCGACAGGATGAAGATCGCCAGCGGAATGCCCTGCGCAGTGTAGACGAGGATCAGCGCCGTCAGCGTGTTCACGAGACCGGCGGCCACCATGCCCTGCAGGATTGCGACCGTACCAAGGCGGATCGGGATCATGATGCCGATCGCCATATAGAGGCCGGTCAACGTGTTGCCACGGAAACGGTATTCGGAGAGCGCGAAGGCGGCCATCGCGCCGAAGAGCAGCACCAGCGCGATCGAAACGATGGTGACGATGAAGCTGTTCTGGAAGTAAGTGGCGAAATCACCCTGCCCCAGCACTGTTCGATACCCGACAAGACTGAAGGTCGAGGGCGTCGGCACCTGCAGCGGCGAGCGGAAGATCGCGTTACGGTCTTTGAACGAGTTGATGATCGTCAGGAACACCGGAAAGATGGCAACCAGCGTATAGCCGATGAGCGCCAGGTGGACGAAGCTGGTGCGGATGGGGGATGTGCGTGCTCTGTTGGACATGGCACACTCCTCAGAACTGGTACCGGCGCATGCGCCGCTGGATGGCAAAAAGGTAGAACGACACGCCGGCGAGGATGATCAGGAACATCACCGTCGCGATCGTGGCGCCCATCGAGCGGTCGCCAAGCTGAAGCTGGAAACCGAAGAAGGTGCGGTAGAGGAGCGTACCCAGGATGTCGGTCGACATATCAGGCCCGGCAAGTGCGCCCTGCACGGTGTAGATCAGGTCGAAGGCGTTGAAGTTGCCGACAAAAGTCAGGATCGAGATGATGCCTATGGCGGGCAGGATGAGCGGTAGCTTGATCTTCCAGAACTGAGCCCAGCCGGTGATGCCGTCGCATTCGGCAGCTTCGATCACCTCTTCCGGGATACTGAGCAGCGCAGCGTAAATCAGCATCATCGGAATGCCGATGTACTGCCAATTCGAGATCAGCGACACGGCAATCAGCGCCGACCCGGACTGCCCTAGCCACGGCGCGAACAGGCTCTTCATGCCGACAAGGCTCATCAGCCACGGGGCAACGCCCCAGATCGGCGAAAGGATGAGCTTCCAGATGAAGCCGACGATCACGAAGGAAAGCAGCGTCGGCAGGAAGATTGCGGTGCGGTAGAACGCGACGAACCGCAGCCGTGGCGTCGACAGCAGCGCCGCCAGCGCGATGCCGATCGGGTTCTGCACGCACATGTGAATGACGAAGAATATGAAGTTGTTGACCAGCGCGTTCCAGAAGTCGTGTGCCCAGCGCGCATCGCCAAACAACACCTTGTAGTTCGCGAGCCCGACGAAGACAGGCGCACCGTCGACAGTGTTGTAGAACGAAAGCCTCAGCGTTTCGATCAGCGGCAGGATCATGATCGCCGAATAAACGACAAATGCCGGGAAGAGAAAGACGCCGACGTGCCAGCGCACAGGGCGCTTAATGGGAACAACATCGACAGCGGATTCGGCTACGCTCATGGCTTTTGCCTGTTCTTCTTAGCTGCACCTATGGCGCAGCGCGTCTGACACAACGGGCAGAACGCCCTTTCCCTCTAGTCATCTCCCCGCCCTTCGGCTTTCGAAGGCGGCGGGGAGAAAAAGAGCGGATACGAAATTGGCTTTGAGCCGGAATGAGGGACGGCTAACGCCGCCCCTCACATCTCAATCACTTGGCAGGCTTGAACCAGCTGTCGAGGCCGTCCTGCAGCTTCTTGGCGGCATCGGCTGGCGTCACGGTGCCGTTGACGACGTTCGCCGAAGCAACCCAGGTTTCGTTTTCGAGGTTCGGCGTACCACGCGACAGAATCTGGTACGTCGAGCGGATCGTCGACTTGAACGGGCCGCGCCAGGAAACGAATTCCTGGGCCAGCGGATCAGCCATCTTCACCGGCGTCGAGTTCAGGCTGAAGAAGCCCGGCAACGAGTTGGCGTAGATTTCGGCGAATTCCGGCGAGGCGACCCAGGTGAGGAACTTCTTGGCTTCCTCGGCATGGGTGCTCTTGGCGTTCAGGCCGACAGCGATATCCGGATGGTCGGAGATGTAGCCCTGGTCGCCAGCTTTCGGAACCGGCGGCGGGAAAGCGCCCATCTTGAACTGGGCCTGGCTGTTGAACAGCGAGATTTCCCAGGAACCGGCCGGGTAGATGGCGGCGCGGCCGAGCGTAAAGAGGTTCTGGCTGTCCGAATAGGTCTGGGCTTCGAAACCGTCACCGAGATAGGGCTTCCACTTGGCGATTTGTTCGAAAGGCTGGACCCATTCCGGATCGGTCAGCTTCTGCTTGCCTGAGATCAGCGCCAGACGACCGTCTTCGCCCTTCCAGTAGTTCGGACCGACGTTCTGGTAGCCCATGGTTGCGGCTTCCCAGAGATCCTTCGTGCCCATGGCGAGCGGAATGTAGGTGCCGTCCGCCTTGATCTTGTCGAGGGCGGCGAAGAATTCCTCTTCGGTCTTCGGAACGGAGATGCCGAGCTTGTCGAAGGCATCCTTGTTGTAAATGAAGCCATGGATGACCGAGGCCATCGGCACACAGAAGGTGGACTTGCCGTCATCGGTTGTCCAGGCGGCCTTGGCGACGGGCGAGAAGTTCTCCATGCCCGGCAGGCTCGTCAGATCGGCGAGCTGCTTCTTATCAAAGATTCCGAGCGAAGGGTCGAACGGCCGGCAGGTGATGATATCACCGGCGGAGCCGGCATCGAGCTTGGCGTTCAGCGAAGCGTTGTACTCGGTCGGCGCGGTCGGCGAGAAGACGATCTTGATGCCGGGGTTCTTGGCTTCGAACGCCGGGATAATCTTTTCCTGCCAGATCTGCAGGTCGTCGTTACGCCAGCTCTCGACCGTCAGCGTAACGTCGGCGGCATGAGCAAAGCCCACTGATGTCAGCAGGCTGGACGCCAGCAGGAAGCCTCTAAGTGCGGTGTTCTTCATTTCCCTCTCCTGTTTTATGCGCCGGTGAGGCGCTGTTCCTGACCTGAAACCAGCGTTCGCGTGCATGAGGTGACACGCAACGCCACTCGAGGGCCGTCAGCAGCTGCCGGCCCGAAAGCTCAAAATCGGCGCGACAGATAACACCTGTCGACCAGACGGCGCACCCGAACAAGAAACCGATCCGGCGCAGCCATGAAAGGGAAAGCTGACGGCAAATGAACGGATCGAGAGCGACGGTGTCGCTACGGCCGGATCTGCATTTCATCGAGTGACCCGGCTTATCTCTATCCTGCCGTTTATCGCTGCTCGATGCGCTGTTCCCTTGAGTTGAATTAAGGCCAAAAAAATACCAATTGTCCAGCCGATTTTAACACTCGAACGACAGAAAAGTCGTCAAAAAAATTTTATTCATAAAAATCAGATAGATAAAAAGATGATTTTTCGCCACGCTTTTGACTTGGTAAATGGTATTTTTTTGGTATTGTAGTGAAAACAAGGGGAATGGGCGGATTTGGTGGTTCAATGACAGAACTTGCGATCGGCATTGACGGCGGAGGCTCCAGCTGCCGCGCCGCAGTCACGGATGCGACAGGGCGCATTCTGGGCCGTGGCACGGCCGGCCCGTCGAACATCCTGTCCGACCTCGAAAACTCGCTGCTCAATATCGTAGCGTCAGCCGAAAACGCGTTGAATGACGCCGGCCTTTCCTCTGAAACCGTTTCCAGCGTCTCTGCCGTCGTCGGCGTCGCCGGCGCGAATGTGGGCGACTATGCCGAACGCATCGAGCGTGCCCTGCCTTTTGCCCGGCGCCGTGTCGTAACAGATGCGACGACGGCACTCCAAGGAGCGCTCGGCGATTCCGACGGTGTGATTGGAGCGTTCGGAACGGGCTCGGTCTACAATGCGCGCCGCAACGGAAAGCTCTACGGCATTGGCGGCTGGGGATTCGTCGTCGGCGACCAGGCCAGTGGCGCTCGCCTCGGCCGGGACCTGCTGGAGCAGTCTTTGCTGGCCCATGACGGGGTGCGCCCCTCCTCCCCGGTCACCCAGACCGTCATGGCTGAATATGGCGACGATCCTGAGCGCGTCGTCGAGTTCGCCCACGTCTCCCGCCCGAATGACTTCGCCCGCTACGCGCCCGTTGTGTTCGAGGCCGCTGCCAAGGGCGACTCGGTCGCGACGGCGATCGTGCAGAACGCAGCAGCCTCGATCGGCGAGAGCCTGGATGCGTTGCTCTGGCTGGAATGCGAGGTGATCTGCCTGTTGGGCGGACTGGCAAAGGCCTATCGTCCATGGCTTGCTGAACGTCACGCTGTCCTGCTGCGTGAGCCGAAGGGCGACGTCCTGCAGGGCGCCATTGATCTCGCAGTGAAGTTTCTCCACGAGGAAGGAAGAGGCGCGGCATGACCGACGATTTTGCAAGCCTCCTTTCCCCCGAACGTCTTCAAGCCGGCGGCACAGGCCCGCTTTATGTAAAGCTGCGCCGCACGCTGGAAGATGCCATTCGCACTGGCACGCTCAGTCATGGCGATGCCCTGCCGCCTGAGCGCGACATCGCGGAACTGGCGACCGTCAGCCGGGTGACCGTGCGCAAAGCGATCGATGAGCTTGTCGCGGACGGGTTGCTCATCCGCCGCCACGGTTCCGGCACCTTCGTGACAAAGCCGGTATCGAAGGTCGAACAGCGCCTCTCGCAGCTCACCTCCTTTACGGAGGATATGGCCCGTCGCGGCATGACCTCCCGCTCCGAATGGCTGCACAAGGGTATCCACACGCCCTCTCCCGACGAAATGATGATTCTCGGTCTCGCGACCGATGTCAGGGTCTCACGCCTCAGCCGATTGCGCATCGCCGACGACCAGCCGCTGGCCATCGAAAATGCCAGTGTTTCCGGCGAGTTCCTGCCCGATCCTTTCGTGGTGACAACGTCGCTCTATGAGGAGCTCGAGCGTCGCCAGGTCCGGCCCGTCCGCGCGGTGCAGAGAATTTCGGCGACCAACATGAAAGAGGTCGATGCCCATCTTCTCGGCGTTCCCGTCGGCGCCGCAGGGCTGTCGATCGAGCGTATTTCATACCTTGGTTCGGGACGCGCGGTCGAATTCACCCGCTCGCTCTACCGCGGGGATGCCTATGATTTTGTCGCCGAACTGACGATCGGTCCGTCGTGATTCCTTGTCGCATTGAATGGACGGCAATGCCCGTCTATTGATGGCACCCATGACAAGTCGCATCACTATCCTCGACACCATCTCCGATCCCGGCAATCCCGCAAAGCCGAACGACGACAGCTTCGGCCATAACGACGCCTGCGCCTTCGTAATCGACGGTGCGACGGGCCTCGGCGATCGCCAATATATGGATGAGGGAGGTAGCGACGCCGCCTGGATCGCCCAGCACTTCGCCCGTGGCTTTCAGGATCGGATTACCCGTGACAGCAGCGTCTCGGAGATTGCTCGCAGCCTGTCTCTGGCAGCCCGCACGGAGTTCTTAGCCCACAACGAGAGCGTCCCGCGCTACGCGTGGCCGCTGACCGCCTTTGCCATGTTGCACCACACGCGCGACGGTTTCCACTTCGTCGGCCTTGGCGACTCCTGCCTCTTTCTGTTGCAGGAAGACGGCTCGGCAGCGATGCACATGGCTATTCCCGGTGCCTATGAGTATGAACAGAACCAGGCGCGAAAGCACATTGCACGCACGGGCGGCATTACCAAGGAAGGTGGCGCGCTCGGCAATTCCGAAACGCTCGCCCTATTGCGCCAGCACCGAGAGCGCCAGAACACGCCGGCAAGCGGCGTCTGGACCCTCGGCCTCGTGCCGGAGGCGGCCGATCATCTGGTTTCAGAGCGGCTGGATATCAGGGGCAAAGCGCACGCCATCGTCTGCAGCGACGGTTTTTCAGACCTCGCGGTCCTTTACGCGACCTATGATTCTACAAGCTTGGTGCGCACTGCACTCGCCAAGGGTCTGCGGCCGATGCTCGACGAACTTCGGCGCTTCGAACGCGAGATTGATCCCGAAGGGCTCCGCTATCCACGCTACAAGCAGAGCGACGACACCACGGCGTTGCTTGTCGAGTTGACACCCAGCGCCTGAGGCGATTTTCGATTCAGATTCAGTGCGTTGCGACCAAGAGCTAAATCAATCCCTCTGGTCCTTGAATCAAATACTGAAGACGCCGCCGATCAGGCAGCGTCCTCGATTTCCTCGTCACGCTTGCGCGGTACGTAGTTGAGGACCGGTCCAAGCCAACGTTCGACCTCGGCTACGTCCATGCCCTTCCGGGCTGCGTAGTCCTCGACCTGGTCCCGCTCCACCTTGGCGACGCCGAAGTAGTAGGATTCGGGATGGCCGATGTAGATGCCGGAGACCGACGAACCCGGCCACATCGCATAACTCTCGGTGAGCTGCACGCCGGCAGCCTTTTCGGCATCGAGCAGAGCAAACAGCGTCTTCTTCTCGGTGTGATCGGGCTGCGCCGGATAGCCCGGCGCCGGACGGATACCGGCATATTCCTCGCTGATCAGCTGCTCGTTGGAGAGATGCTCATCCTTGGCATAACCCCAATATTCGCGACGAACCTGCTCGTGCATGCATTCCGCAAAGGCCTCCGCGAAGCGATCGGCCAGCGCCTTCAGGAGGATCGACGAATAGTCGTCGTTCGCACGTTCGAAGCGTTCCGCGATAGCGATCTCTTCGATACCGGCTGAAACGACGAAGCCGCCGACATAGTCGTGAATGCCGCTGTCGGCTGGCGCCACGAAGTCCGACAATGCGACGTTCGGCCGGCCATCGCGCTTCGAAAGCTGCTGGCGCAGCGTAAAGAAGGTGGCAAGCTCCTCCTTGCGGCTATCGTCCTTGAACAGCCGGATATCGTCGCCGACCGCGTTCGCCGGCCAGAAGCCGATGACGGCGCGCGGGTTGAACCACTTCTCGTCGATGATCTTCTTCAGCATGGCCTGCGCGTCGGCCCACAGCGCGCGAGCCGCCTCGCCCTGCTTTTCGTCTTCGAGAATTGCCGGGAACCGCCCACGCAGCTCCCAGGTCTGGAAGAACGGCGTCCAGTCGATGTACTTGGCGATCTCGGCAAGATCGTAGCCGTCGAATACCTTGGTGCCGAGGAAGCTCGGCTTTGTCGGCTTGTAGGCCGCCCAGTCGACCGCAGCGGCATTTTCACGGGCACGTGCCAGCGGCAGGCGCACCTTCTCCGCCTCGCTGCGGGCGTGCGCTGCAGCGACCTTCGCATATTCGGCGCGGATGTCGGCCACATAACCGTCGCGACCTTCAGGTGACAACAGCGAGGAAACGACGCCGACCGCGCGGCTGGCATCCGTCACATAGACGGTCTGGCCCTTGTTGTAGCCCGGGTGGATCTTGACTGCCGTGTGGACACGGCTGGTCGTCGCGCCACCGATCAAGAGCGGCAGGTCCAGTCCCTGACGTTCCATTTCAGCGGCGACATGCACCATTTCGTCGAGCGACGGGGTAATCAGGCCGGAGAGGCCGATGACATCCACCTGCTCGGCGACGGCAGTCTCGAGGATCTTCGTTGCTGGCACCATGACACCGAGATCGATGATCTCGTAATTGTTGCAGGCGAGAACGACACCGACGATGTTCTTGCCGATATCGTGGACGTCGCCCTTCACGGTCGCCATCAGGATCTTGCCGGCAGCCTTGCGCTCGTCGCCGCCGTTCAGTCGCTTCTCCTCTTCCATGTAGGGAAGGAGTACCGCGACCGCCTGTTTCATCACGCGCGCCGACTTGACGACCTGCGGCAGGAACATCTTGCCGGAGCCGAAGAGATCGCCGACCACGTTCATGCCGGCCATCAGCGGGCCTTCGATGACATGCAACGGCCGCTCCGCTTGCTGACGGGCTTCCTCGGTGTCGGCTTCGATATATTCGGTGATACCGTTGACCAGCGCATGCTCCAGCCGCTTTGCGACCGGCCATTCGCGCCAGGTGAGATCCTGCACCTTCGCTTCCCGGGTGCCGGCACCACGATAACGCTCTGCCACTTCAAGCAGCCGCTCGGTCGCGTCGGCGCGGCGGTTCAGCACGACGTCTTCGCAGGCTTCGCGCAGCTCCGGGTCGATATTGTCATAGACCGCCAGCTGACCGGCATTGACGATGCCCATGTCCATCCCCGCCTGGATGGCGTGGTAAAGGAACACGGCGTGCATCGCCTCGCGCACCGGCTCGTTGCCGCGGAACGAGAAGGACAGGTTCGAGACGCCGCCCGAAATATGCACCAGCGGCATCGTCTTACGGATCGTCCGCGTCGCCTCGATGAAGTCGACGCCATAGTTGTTGTGCTCCTCGATGCCGGTCGCGACAGCAAAGACGTTCGGATCGAAGATGATGTCCTCAGGCGGGAAGCCCGCCTTTTCAGTCAGGATCTTGTAGGCGCGCGTGCAGATCTCGACCTTGCGCTCGTAGCTGTCTGCCTGCCCCGTCTCATCGAAGGCCATGACCACGACGGCCGCGCCATAAGCGTGCAGCAGCTTCGCCTGCGCCAGGAAGTTCTCTTCGCCTTCCTTGAGCGAGATCGAGTTGACGATCGGCTTACCCTGGACACGCTTCAGGCCGGACTCGATGATCGAGAACTTCGAGGAGTCGATCATCACAGGCACGCGAGCGATATCCGGTTCGGCGGCGATCAGGTTCAGAAACTCGATCATCGCCTTTTCGGAATCGATCAAGCCCTCGTCCATGTTGATGTCGATGATCTGCGCGCCGTTTTCAACTTGGTCGCGTGCCACATCGAGCGCTGCCGTGTAGTCGGCATTGGTGATCAGCTTGCGGAACTTGGCGGAGCCCGTGACGTTGGTGCGCTCACCGACGTTGACGAAGGGAATGTCCTTGGTCAGCTCGAACGGTTCGAGACCCGACAGCGACATGAAGGGGCGATGCTCGGGAATCGGGCGTGGCTTGTACTTCGCCACCACCTCAGCGATCGCCTTGATATGTTCAGGCGTCGAGCCGCAGCAGCCGCCAACGATGTTGACGAGGCCTTCGCGTGCAAACTCGTCGATCTGCGCCGCCATCAGTTCCGGCGTCTCGTCATACTGGCCGAACTCGTTCGGCAGGCCAGCATTCGGATAGGCGCAGATGAAGGTATCGGCAACGCCCGACAGCTCCTGCAAGTGCGGACGCATGGCGTTGGCGCCGAGTGCGCAATTCAGGCCGATCGTAAACGGGTTGGCGTGCCGCACCGAGTTCCAGAACGCCGACGGCGTCTGGCCGGACAGGGTACGGCCGGAAAGATCGGTGATCGTGCCGGAGATCATGACCGGCAGGCGGATGCCCTTCGCCTCGAAGCGCTCCTCGCAGGCAAAGATCGCGGCCTTCGCATTCAAGGTGTCGAAGATCGTCTCGATGAGGATGATATCGGCGCCACCATCGATCAGGCCGTCGATCTGCTCGCCATAAGCGATGCGCAGGTCGTCGAAGCTGACGGCGCGGAAGCCCGGATTGTTGACGTCGGGCGAAATCGACGCGGTGCGGTTCGTCGGGCCGATGGCACCGGCGACGAAACGACGACGGCCGTCCTCGCGCTCAGCACGGATCGCGGCGCGGCGCACGATCTCGGCGCCCTCCTTGTTAAGCGCATAGACTTCGCCTTCCATCGCATAGTCGGCCTGTGCGATGCGGGTCGACGAAAAGGTGTTGGTCTCCAGAATATCGGCGCCGGCCTTTGCGTATTTGTAATGGATCTCTTCGATCGCATCCGGCTGCGTCAGGATCAGCAGGTCGTTGTTGCCCTTCTGATGGCAGGCACAACCGATGAAGCGATCACCACGAAAATGGTCTTCGTCGAAGCCAAGCCCCTGGATCTGCGTGCCCATGGCGCCGTCAAGAACGAGGATACGTTCACTGGCAGCTTTCTTGAGCGCCGCAAACACTTCGCTACCGTCGCGCTTTGTCCCTTCGGGACTAAACAGAGTATCAAACACGGGCGGACTCCTTGACGTCGTTACAGGCCAATTGGTCAAATCACATAAAGATATCTTTATGTCAATATATGCCCATCATGTGGCGCCTTTGCGGCGCTGGGCAGATGACAGACTCGGGCGACCCCTATATAGGCGGTTACGAAGGCTTTGTGCACGAAATTGGAGGAGTATCATGGTACTAGCAATCGGCGACGCCGCGCTTGGAAACTGGACCACCCGCGCCTACCACCGCAATTGGCTTCTCGCACAGGCAAACGGCCTTTTCGATTTCTTCCAGCACAACTCCGTCAACCCGAAAGGCGGCTTCTTCGATCTCGACGATGCCGGCAAACCGCTCAATGCCGCCGGTCAGGTCCGTCCGATCCACATAGCCTCACGCGCCGTTCATTGCTTTGCGATCGGCACGCTGCTCGGCCGTCCCGGTGCCTCCGACGTCGTGGATCATGGCATGCAGTACATCTGGAACCATCACCGTGACACCAAGAACGGCGGTTACTTCTGGTCGCTCGATGACAAGGGCCCCGTCGATTCAAACAAGCAGGGTTATGGCCACGCCTTCGTCCTGCTCGCAGCGTCCTCCGCCAAGACGGTCGGCCATCCGCTTGCCGACGGCATGCTTGCCGATATTGCCGAGGTCCTGAATACCAAGTTCTGGGAAGCCAAGCACGGCGCCATTGCCGAAGAGTTCACCGCCGACTGGCAGGCTCTCGACGGCGGCAACTACCGTGGCCAGAACTCCAACATGCATTTGACCGAAGCGCTGATGGCGGCCTTCGAGGCAACCGGCGACCGCGACTATCTCGCCAAGGCTGAAAGCATTGCTGATCTCGTCATTCGTCGAGCCGCCGGCTCCGTCGGTTGGCGCGTTGCCGAGCACTTCACCACCGATTGGGGCCTCGACAAGGATTACTATCATCCGAACGAAATGTTCCGCCCGGCAGGCACTACTCCTGGTCATTGGCTGGAGTGGGCGCGCCTCCTTCTCCAGCTCTGGGTGCTTGGCGGCAAGAAGCAGGAGTGGATGCCAGATGCGGCGAAGAGCCTGTTCTCGCAGTCGATCGCCCTCGGTTGGGACGACGACAAGGGCGGCTTCTTCTATACACTCGACTGGGAAGACAAGCCGGCCAAGCGCAACAAGCTGTGGTGGCCGGCCTGCGAGGGCGCTGCCGCCGCGCACTTCCTCAATGAGCACCTGCCAAGCGACTACCACGAGGAACATTACCGCAGGATCTGGAACGTGATCGAACGCGCCTTCATCGACCACAAGAATGGCGGTTGGCACGAGGAGCTGACGGAAAATCTGGTACCCTCACACAGCCTGTTCCCCGGCAAGGGCGACATCTACCACGCCCTGCAGGCCTGCCTGATCCCCCTCTTCCCCGCAACCGGAAGCCTAACCAAGGTCATTCCCGAGGCGGGCGGCAAGATCTGATATAGAGCGAGCGCCGCTTCAGTGGCGCTCGATCATCAAGTGGCGTCGCGTCGACGCCGTAACTTGAGCTGAGACCCGGCACAGCGTCGCAAAGTACGTCGTTGGAATGGCTGTGCGATAGAGAAGCGCGAGGTTTTGTTATGACGCGGGTTCCAAAGGCTAACTGGGCGGGAAGCTTTCACTATGGCTTTCGAGACTGCCTCTATCCGTCTTCGGTGGAAGCGGTCCGCGAAGTCGTGATGCGAGCGCCAAAGATAAAGACGGTGGGGTCAAGCCACTCATTCAATGCGATTGCCGATGGCGAAGTTGCCCTGGCGCTTGCCGATGTGCCAATCGACCCCGTCATCGAAGGCGATGGGAGACAGGTTTCCGTTGGCGGTCATTGCACCTATGGCGAGCTTGCGCTTTTCCTCCATGGCCATGGTCTTGCCGTACACAATCTAGCCTCCCTACCCCACATCTCCATTGCTGGCGCGATTGCCACGGCAACGCATGGCTCAGGCGACCGGAACGGCAATCTGGCGACAGCGGTCTCGGGATTGGAAATCGTCTCAGGCGACGGCCGCCTCGTGAAGGTGACCCGCGGCGATGCCGATTTCGCGGGCATGGTGGTGCATTTGGGCGCGCTTGGCGTCGTAACGCGCGTGACGCTTGACGTTCAGCCGGAGTTTCAGGTCGCACAGTGCGTCTACGAAGGATTGGCCTGGGACAAGCTTTTGGCCAACCTCGATGAGATCATGGCCTTGGGCTACAGCGTCAGCGTGTTCACGCAATGGGGTCAACAAGCAGGATCGATTTGGGTCAAGAGAACTGCGTCCGCCGAGGACTGGCCGGCCGACATCCACGGCGCAACACGCGCGATGGTCAACAGGCACCCCATAAGCGAATTGGACGCGCAAAACTCCACGGATCAGTTGGGGCAATATGGCCGCTGGTCCGACAGGCTCCCGCACTTCAAGATGGGCTTCACGCCCAGCAATGGCGAAGAGATACAGTCCGAGTTCCACCTTCCACGCAAACACGGCGCGGCAGCGATCGAAGCGCTGCTGTCGATCCGCGATAAATTTGCCCACTTGGTGCAAGCGGGCGAACTCCGGACTGTCGCGGCGGACGAGCTATGGCTCAGTCCTCAGTATCACCGCGATACGCTGTCGTTCCACTTTACCTGGGTTCGGGATCAGGAGGCCGTGAATGCGGCCGTGGGGCATATCGAGCAGGCACTCTCGCCCTTCGCAGCCCTGCCGCATTGGGGCAAGGTCTTTACGGAGCGCAACATCGGCGCCAAATATGAAAAGCTTGCCGAGTTTGTCCGTCTTCGCGACAGGATGGATCCGGAACGGAGGTTCTCTAACCCGTGGTTGGAAGACGTTGTCTTCGGCTCGAACTGAGCGGCTGCCGTTGATGGGGGCTTCGCATACCTCGATTGGGTCCAGCTGAAGCCGTCCTCCCCATCCGATCGCTCGCAGCGTAAACCTGGCGTGCCAAGACACGCCAGGTGAAACAGCAATCACGCCAGGCGAAGGGCGTCGATGTCTTTCGCCAGCATCAATGCCAGCGCCTCGACCGCAAGATTGTGGTCGTCTCGCTGCGGCAAGCCGGATACGGTGACCGCGCCAATGCAGCCGGTGCCCTTCACATTGATCGGAAAGCTGCCGCCATGCGGCGCATAGTCGGCATCCGAAAGACCATTGTCGGCAACCGTCTTGCCCTTCTCCTTAAGATCGAGACCGATCGCGTAGCTGCTCTTGAAGTAGCGCAGCACCAGATTACGCTTGCGCCGCACCCACTGGACGTTGTCGGGCGTGACACCGGGCAGTGCCGCATAGAAGACGGGCATCGAATGCAGCGTAATGTCGATCGCGATCCCGTGGCCGCGCTCGGTTCCAAGTTCCTGCAGGAGCCTGCCGAGCTGCCATGCTGTCGTGAGATCGAAGGTGTCGAAACTCAGCACCTTCTCCTGTTCTGCAATCCGCTTAAGGTCGTCGTCCGGCATGGTCACGTGTGCTTCCTCTCCTGCAATGCTTTTGTTTGAACAAATGCAAGCGGAGGTGAAAAGTAAAGCGGAATCGTGGCGCTGCCCGGAAGCTTACAATTGGGGCGTCAGCATTTCGAAACGGTCACGGATCGTCGAACAGGTATCGCCGTCACAGGTCAGCCTGCTGCCCGCATCGGCGCAAAAACACTCATCGCGCCTGTAAAGGGCTTGGCCAGCGGCGACGCGTAGGAGCCGCGCTTGCTGGTCGACAGCCCAAGTGACACCAGCGCTTCCGCCTGCTTCACCGCCGCGGCTACGCCGTCGACAACGGGCACCCCGTAGATATCCTGCAGCTCGCGAGCCAGATCAGTCATCCCGGCGCAACCAAGCACGATCGCTTCGGCGCCATCCTCAGCAAGAGCACGCTCGATCTCGGCCCGGAGCTTGCCGATAGCACCCGAGGCGGGATCTTCGAGCTGAAGAACCGGAATATCGGAGGCGCGCACCTTCGCGCGGCCTCCCATGCCGTAGCGCCGCACGAGGTTGTCGATCAGGACGCGCGAACGCTCCAGCGTCGTCACGACGGTAAATCGCTGCGCCAGGAAGCCTGCGGTGGCGACCGCAGATTCGCAGAGCCCAAGCACCGGCACGTCGGCAAAGCTGCGCGCCGCATCTAGTCCCGTGTCGTCGAAGCAGGCGATGATGGCGGCATCGTATTCGCCAGCCCGCTCCTTGAGTTCGCTGAGAAGTCCCGGGATTGCGAGCGCTCCGTCATAATGTCCTTCGATCGATACCGGCCCCATGCGTGAGGTGGCGGCAATGATGGCGGTGCCGGACGCCGCGACCGCGCGGGCAGCAAAGGCGGCCTTGTCGGTCATGGTTTCAGTCGTATTGGGATTGACCAGAAGAATGCGCATTAGGGGTTAGCTTACCTTTGCCTGGCGCCGACGCAGCATGAGCATGATGCCGAGCGCGACGAGGATGATGGTGAAGGAAAACAACGTCGTGACCGTGCCGAGCGCATAGAGCACCGGCGTGGTGACGTTGGTGGTCATGCCGTAGATTTCGAGCGGCAACGTGTTGTAACTTCCTGACGTCATCAGCGTGCGGGCGAACTCGTCGTAAGAGAGCGTGAACCCGAACAGGCCGACACCGATCAGGCTGGGGGCAATCATCGGCAACACGACATGACGAAAGGTCTGCCACGAATTCGCGCCAAGATCGCGCGCAGCTTCTTCGTAGGCTGGCGAAAACCGGTTGAAGACGGCAAACATGATCAGCACGCCAAAGGGCAGCGTCCATGTCAGGTGCGCGCCGAAGGCGGACGAGTACCAGGCAGGCTTAAGGCCGCCCTGCTGGAAGACCACGCCGATCCCGAGCGAAATGATGATCGACGGAACCACCAGGCTCGCGACCGTTGCGTAGAAAAGCACGGTCGCGCCCCGGAAGCGGCGGCGGAACGCCAGGCCGGCCAACAGCGAGACGACTACGGTGACCACCATCACCATCAGCCCGAGCGTGAACGAGCGGCGGAAGGATGCGCCGAAATCCCCGACTGCCTGCTTCTCGAAGAGATTGTAGAACCAGTGAACGGAAACGCCATTCAGCGGGAATGTTAGGCCCCCGTCGGGCCCCTGGAAGGACAGGATCAGGATCGCCGAGAGTGGTCCGTAGAGGAACAGCACGAAGACAAGGAAGAAGGCAGCGAGCACGTAGAATTCAAAGGTGCGCTTCTCGTGGTTCATCTCAAAGCTCCTTACGAATATCGACGACGCGCAGGATGGCGGCGACCATCATCAGGACAACGATCAGAAGCACGACGGCATTCGCGGCAGCGGCCGGATACTGCAGCAGCGACATCTGGTTCTTCATCATCAGCGCGACCGAAGCGCTCTGGCCACCGGACATGACCTGCACGGTCGAAAAGTCGGCCATGACGAGGGTGACGACGAAGATCGAACCGATCGCGATACCGGGCTTTGCCAGCGGCAACACGACATTCCAGAGGATCTGCCAGCCGGTGGCCCCGGCGTCTCGCGCCGCCTCGAACAGCGACCGGTCGATGCGCATCAGCGTGTTGAAGATCGGCGTCACCATGAAGAGTGTGTAGAGATGCACCATGGCGAGAACCACGGCGAAATCGGAATAGAGCAGCCATTCGATCGGCTGCGGCACGATGCCCATCTGCACCAGCGCGGAGTTGACCAGACCGTTGCGGCCGAGCACCGGGATCCACGAGATCATGCGGATGATGTTGGAGGTCATGAACGGCACTGTGCAGACCAGAAACAGGATCATCTGCGTCGACGTGCGCCGGATATGAAAGGCGAGGAAATAGGCGACCCAGAAGCCGATGAAGAGTGTCAGGCTCCAGACGATCACCGTGAATTTCAAGGTGTTGAGATAGGTCTTCCAGGTGACCCATGAACCGAGCGTGTCGGTGTAGTTCATGGTCAGGAAATCAGGGTAGAGACCGGCGAAGTCGTAGTCCCAGAAACTAACGACGGCGATCATGGCGATCGGCAGGATGAAGAAGAAACCGAGAATGAGGATTAGCGGCGTCGCCTGCAGATAAGAGGCTGCCCATGTCGGCCATCCGATCCGTCGGCGGCTTGTCTGTTCCGATTGGTGCTCGGCCTGCGAAGACGCGATCGTCGCCATGTTTCCGGTCTCTCCGTTATAGACGCCCTCCCCCCAAAGGAACTGGGGAGAGGGCCTGGCAGAAGCGGTTGCCTTAGGCAGCGATGAACTCGTTCCAGCGGCGAACCATGTAGCGGTCTTCGTCCATGACGGAGTTCCAGCACGCCACATGACCCATGCGCTCTTCGAACGAACCACCGTCGCGAACGGCGCCGGCCTTCTCCATGACCTTGCCCTCAGGCGAGAGGATATCGCCCTGGGCGGCCTTGCCTTCGATCCAGTAGCCCCACTCGTCAGCCGTCATGAAGTTCTTGGCGGTGTCCATGCAGGCCGAGTAGTAGCCCTGGCGGTTGAGGTAGCCGCCGACCCAGCCCGACGTGTACCAGTTGATGTATTCATAGGCCGCGTCGAGCTGCGCGCCCTTGAGGTGCGAGGCAAGGCCGAGACCGCCGCCCCACGAGCGGTAGCCTTCCTTGAGCGGCTGATACTTGCAGGCGATG
Organism: Rhizobium sp. RHZ02; assembly: GCF_014851575.1. Classification (NCBI taxonomy): domain Bacteria; kingdom Pseudomonadati; phylum Pseudomonadota; class Alphaproteobacteria; order Hyphomicrobiales; family Rhizobiaceae; genus Rhizobium; species Rhizobium sp. RHZ02. Next base: position 85,102 of record NZ_JACUZX010000008.1, on the reverse strand, counting down.
CCCTTGGAGCGGACGGCCGCGACAGCCGGCGACCACATGGACTGGATGACGACTTCGCCGGAGGCCATCAGGTTGACCGACTCGTCGAAGCTCTTCCAGAAGGCGCGGAACTGGCCGTCCTGCTTGGCCTTGATGAGGAACTCGATCGTCTTGTCGATCTCTTCCTTGGTCATGTTGCCCTTGTCAGCGTATTTGATGTTGCCGAGCGCTTCCATGATCATCGCGGCATCCATGATGCCGATCGACGGAATGTTGAGGATCGAGGTCTTGCCCTTGAACTTCGGGTCCATGATATCGGCCCAAGTGGTGATATCGCGACCGACGAGATCCGGACGAATGCCGAGCGTATCGGCATTGTAGATCGTCGGCATCATGGTGAAGAGCTCGGTTTCGCCCTTGGCGAAGGTCTTGGCGTCCGCGCTCTCGACATAGCCGACCGTGTGCGGCGCCGTGCCCTGCGCGATGACGCTGTCCGGCTTCAGCTTGCCGTTCTTGAACAACGGAACGACCTTGTCGTAGTACTTCAGCTTCTTCACATCCATCGGCTGGATGACGCCGGTCGGGTAAACCTTCTTCAGGATCCAGTATTCGATGTCGGCGATGTCATAGCTGTCAGGCTGCGTCACGGCGCGCTGGGCGGCGGCGTCGGAATCGGTCGCCGTCATCTCCAGCGTGATGCCGAGGTCCTTCTTGCACTGCTCGGCAATGGCGTTGATGTTGGAAACACCCGTGCCGAACTGGCGTAGCGTGATGTTGGACTGCGCCCAGATCGTCGGGAAGCCGGTGATGAGGCCCGAGCCTGCAGCAGCGCCGAGCGCGGCGGCGCCAGTTTTCAGCAGGCTGCGGCGGGAAATCCCGACCTCAGTCTTGGTCGTCTTCTTTTCAGTTGTCATGTCAGTTCCCCTTCTTTTTGCTGGTGAGGTTCATGCACGGCCGAGGAGGACCGCGTCCTCCAGAGCCCATCTCAGAGACACCGCATCGCCGACCGATACGGGTTTGGCGAAATAATCGCCGTCACTCGCGATAACAGTGAAGTCGTCACTGCCCGCGCCGGCCACCGTGAGCTTCACCGAGGCGCCGCGATATTCGATATTGGAGACGACACCGTTGAAGCCGAGCGTCTTGTCGGAAGCCTTTTCGAGGCGCACACGATCCGTGCGGACGCCGATATCGACGCTCTCGCCGGCATGCTTGCCGTTGCCGCGCACCGAGAAGGTCTGCCCTTCCGGAACCTCGAGCGTAGTGACACCGCCATTTGAAGACACAACGCGGCCGGAAAGAACATTGTGATCGCCCATGAAGCGAGCGACGAAGGCGGTGGCCGGCTCCTCGAAGACCTTGCGCGGCGTTGCCGCCTGCTCGATCTTGCCGTCGTTCATGATGACGATGATATCGGCGAGCGCCATCGCCTCTTCCTGGCTGTGCGTCACGTGCACAAAGGTGATGCCGAGACTCTTCTGCAGCTTCTTCAGCTCCGCACGCATGCGGATCTTCAGGAAGGGATCGAGGGCTGAGAGCGGTTCATCGAGCAGCAGCGCTTCGGGATCTGTGATCAGCGCGCGCGCCAGCGCCACGCGCTGTTGCTGGCCGCCAGAGAGCTGTGCCGGTCGCCTCGTCGCATAGGCGTCCATCTGCATCAGCTTCAACATGTCAAGCGCCTTGGCGCGCCGGTCCTCCTTCTCGACGCCCTTCATTTTCAGGCTGAAGGCGACGTTGTCGATGAGATCAAGATGCGGGAAGAGCGCATAGGACTGGAACATCATCGCGGTACCGCGCTTGGCCGGCGGAAAATCGGTGACGACGGTATTCCCGAGCCTGATATCGCCTGAGGAAATGCTTTCGTGCCCGGCGATCATGCGCAGCGTCGAGGTCTTGCCGCAGCCGGAAGGCCCGAGAAAGCAGCAGTAGGAGCCGGCCGGAATCTTCAGGCTGATGGAATGGACCGCCGTCGTGGCGCCATACACCTTGGAAACGGATACGATATCGATCTCTGCGGCTTTCGACATTGGTCTTCCCCTGTTTGAGAAAGACAATGCATCTGCCGTGCCAGTTTCTTTTGCGGCGCACAAAACGTCAGGAAATCAAAGACTTCCGATCGATGCAACGTCATATATCAAAATTCAGGCAGCGGCGTCACATGCACACAAAATAGGCCATCGTCTGCAATTCGTGCAAAATATCGTATACAATTTAGCCTTCACTTTGCGCGCAAATTCCGTTTAACTTTTACGGGAAACGCAGATATCATTTCCCGGTCAAAAGGTATTTGTGTTCATGAAGCCCACCGCAACGGCCCTGCAGACTGCAGAGGATCCAGCCGATACAGGCACACAACAAATCCGCGACGCGATCCGCGATGCGATCGTCGAGCGGCGTCTGTCACCGGGAACGAAGCTGTCTGAAAGCGATGTCGGCAACTTGTTCAATGTCAGTCGCACGCTTGCGCGCGCCGCCTTGCAGGCTCTTTCCTATGAAGGTCTGGTCAGCGTCGAAAAGAATCGTGGCGCCTTCGTCGCCTACCCCTCGCCCGATGAGGCGCGCCAGATCTTTGCCGCCCGCCGTCTCGTGGAGCCCGGGATCTTGCGGGAGGCCGCGGCCAGAGTCACGCCTTCGCAAATCCAGCATCTGAAGCAATTGCTGCTCGAGGAAGGCCGCCTGATGGGCGAGCGCGGCCAGACGGCCCGGCGTGCCGAGATCAAGGCATCAGGCGACTTCCATCTGACGCTTGCTGCCATATCCGGCAACGCCATCATGCAGCGTTTCATGGATGAGCTTGTTGCCCGCTCATCGCTAGTGATCGCCCTCTACGGCCAATCGACCATATCGAGTTGCGGCCATTCCGAGCACGGCGACATCCTCGTCGCGATCGAGCGGAGCGATCTCGACGAGGCATGCAGGCTGATGCTGCACCACATTGCGCATATCGAGGCCGATCTCGACCTGCGCGAACGCAAGAGCGTCGGCCTCAAGGAAGCCTTCGAACCATAGCAAGTTTTATACGGGAAGCGGGATTGCGGCCCTACGACCGCAATCCAACCGTTCAGTTGCCGGAGCGGCGCTCGGCTGGCTGTTCTGCAACGGCGACAATGTCAGCCGTGCCATTGGCAAGCAGACGCTTGCGGACGAGGACGCCCATGACGCGGGCAGCCGTCGAAAAACTCATCTGGTCGAGCGGTCCTTCGCCCTCCCAGGGTTTGGTAAGCCGTTCTGTGACGGCTCCGACGATGTTCATCGGAACGATGTCGTCGCAGTGGCGCATCGCCTCGAAGACCTGGCTGATGGGAACAACACGTCCCTCGAAAGTGACAATCGGCTCGGTGAGCTCCGTATCCCACTCTTCGAAGGCGTAGAGTGCTTCGCGGAAGAGTTCCTGAAGGGTGAACGGGGCATGTCCATCGTGAAGCGGCGGCAAGGCATTCGTCATGTCTGTCTCCTCTTTGGGGGCTAGTGCCATTCCTCCTCTTCGGCCGGCAGAGCTCGGGAAACAGAACTCAAGATTCCCCTGCGAGGCCGAAAACACGATCGATGTTATAGTGTAATATACGCGTGATAAAGCCCTTTATCGGCGCATCGGCTCCACCGCGCCCGACAAGAAACAAACAGGCCATTGATATTGCAGAGAATATCAATGGCCACCCGGCGTCAAAATTAGAGATTTCTGAACTGTTGGAGGATCACTGCGTGATCGAGAACGTCATGTTGACGGTGATGTTGTAGCTGGTTTCACCGCCCTGGACCGGGACGGCTGAGTCTGCCGCGGCCTTCATCATGGCGGCCCGAGCGACCGGCACCGGCTGTGGACGCGGCGACGTCTCGCTGATCTCGATCACGCGCCCGAGCTTCACGTCAGCTGCCCCGGCCAGCGTCTTCGCCTTCTCGATGGCATTGGCGACGGCATTCTTGCGAGCCTCCTCCATCACCTTTTCCGGCTTGTCGTTGGTGAATTGAATGTCGCCACCCTGATTGACACCGAGCGTGACGGCTTCGTCGAGGATGGCGCCCAGCTTGGACAGGTCGCGGACGCGCACGCTCAGGGAGTTGGAGACCTGGTAAGCGACCAACTGCGGCTGCTGTGGCTGACCATCGTTGGATTGCGGGTAGGTGAATTGCGGCTGCACTGAAAAGCCCGACGTCTGGAGATCGCGCTCGGCGATGCCTGCCTTTTTCAGCGCCGCCAGGACATCAGTCATCGACTTGTTGTTTTCGTCGAGCGCTTCGCGTGCGGTCTTTGCCTGCTTCACGACGGAAAGGTTGAGCACCGCCATGTCGGGCGCGACGCTCGCCTGTCCCTCGCCACTGACGGAGATCACGGCCTCGCGCGGCTGCGAATCAGCAGCCAGTGTCGGCAACGCCATGGTGGCGATCGGAAGGCCAAGCAAAAGGCTGAAGGCAATGGTTCTGGTGTTCGGCAGCACGGTGTTTAACTCCCTGATTGTGAAGTCTCGATTGCCGTCTTGCCGATTGATTGTGAAGCTATTGCGGCAGTCCCTTGTGAGCGCTCAAGAATTGCGTTAGAGCGAAACCCGTTCCGGGGAACCATTGCGCCGGACACGGCAGCCATGCTGTCGCCGGGCCTGTAGCTCAATGGTTAGAGCCGGCGGCTCATAACCGCTTGGTTGGGGGTTCGAGTCCCTCCGGGCCCACCAGTTCTTTCTTGTCCAGCCCGGAGACATAGGTAACAAAACGTACCTACCACATGGGTGACAACCTCGTGCCGAACGGGTTGCCGATGGTTTGCAAGGTCCTCTGCTCGAGGTCGATATATCCGAGATCATAGTGCATGAAGCTGACGAGCCAAATGCCGTCGTCGACCTCCTTGATTCCCAGTTTCTGTCCGGCCAGCACGGTCGAGATGTTGATCGTCTTGCGGTAGATGCAGATGCGGCCGCAATGGGTCACCAGCGCGTCACGGTCGTGGAACGGATAATTGATCTCCGGCAGCCCGTTATATCGGCGCGCCGATGGCGTGTAGAGATCGAGCGGCACCTTCATCGCCAGGGCTTCATGCGGCCGCTCGGTATTGAATTCGCTGACGAACGCATCGAAGCGGGCCTGTTGCTGCAGGATATTTCTGCCAGGTGGCCTGGTCGCCTCTTTCTTCAGCGTCAGGTGCATGCGCTCATGCCGGCCATTCTCTTGCGGATGGCCCGGCCTGATGCGCTCGAGCGCGATGCCGAGCCGCAGCCACCAGACTGACAGCTTCGACAGATTGTAGAGGCCGTTGGGGTTGGCGAACGGCAGGCCGTTGTCACTGCGGATCGCGCTTGGCAGGCCATGTTCGGCAAACAATCGGCGGAACGCCTCGAACACCCCCACCTCCTTTGTCGATTCGAAGGCTTCACAGGCAAGCAGGTAGCGTGGCGTCTGGTCGGTGACCGTCAGCGGGTAACAGTAGCGGCCATCGCCGAGTTTGAACTCGCCCTTGAAGTCGGCGCACCACAGGTCGTTCGGCGAAAGGGCCTGTGATAAGGCCGTTCCTTCTGCCCGATAACGGTGCCGCTGGCGGGCATGAGCGACCAGCCCGTGCCGGTCAAGCACCGCTCTTCGACGGCACGCGCACATCGTCGGCCAGACGCTTCACCAGCAGTTCTCTGCTCTTCCTGGCACCCCGATGCGGCTTCTCCTTCTTGAGCCGCACGATCATTGCCTCGACCGGCTCGGGCAACTGGTTGGCGTAACGCACCGGCCGTCGAGACCGATCCGTCAGCGCCTCCAGGCCGTCGTCCTCGTAGCGATTGAAGATTTTGTAGCCGGTCTTGCGCGAGATGCCGAACTCCCGGCACACATCGCTCATGCCTTCGCCCTCCAGCAGGCGGGCGACAAATCGTAGACGTTCCTCCATCACCGAAGTCTCTCTCCACGGCATCAACACCTCCCGCCAAAAGCGAAAAGTGTTACCCATGTCTCCGGTACAAAACGTCACCTATCTCTCAGGTCGGGCATCTTCCGATCCCATCCGCCGACATATCTCCCTTCCACAATCGCACACCGTTGGCTTCGATTTCAACGACGTTTCCGAGCCTCGGAGAGCCGAAATTTGATCCTTTTCGGCGCTAGTCCGACGCACCGACTATTGCCATTTTGCAACGCAGCGGCGTTTAGGAGTGCAATATGAGTGGATTCTTATATTAGAGAGGTTGCCACGCCGATGCAGCTGCACATAGGCTCCAGTCTCGAAGGGAGACGGGCCGATGCAATGGATTTCGTGGCACCGACCGATGCTGACATCGAAAATTACCGACCTGATCGATCGCATCCTGGAGTGCTGGTGCGACGAACATGGACATCACACCGGAAGTGTTGAAGCACGCCGAAAGGCAAACAGCCTGCTCCAATGGATCGAACTCGGCGTCACGGATGAACGGGAACTTTCGGACCTGATCCGCGACGACATCGTGATCGGCGCGCAGTAGACTGAACGGCTACCGCAAGGCCAGCATCCGTCGTGCACCAGACCGATGTCTCGTTCTTGCGCGGCTTGGCTATGCACTACCCTACCTATCTCTGTGATGATATGCACAATCGCCGCGCGGCTCACTTCATGGACGCGGCCCTTATGCCCAGCTTTGTGACGTCAAACGGACGATGAGATGAGCAAGCTTCTTTTGGCCCTTGCGCCTACTTTGTTGTTGGCGCTGTCAGTTTCTCCTACTGCTCTCGCTGAGACACGCCCGCTCTCAGAGATAACCAAGAAAACCGAAGCCCGAATTCTACGCGACAATCTGAAACCCAATGTCGCGTGCTACAAGGAAATCTTGGAGGACTTTCAAGAGCGGAAGATCAAGAAGGCGGACATATACGTCACCTTCGACGATCCCCAGGTTGAGGGCATTGGGATCGGGATAGCGGAGACTGACGAAAACTACTCTTGCGAAGGTGGCGAGATGAGAGCTTGGGAAGCCGGGAAGTACGAGGTCGTAAAGAAATTCCGTTAGGCACGTTGTCGGCCGGTCTATCGCCGATACGCTAGCTCCCTTGTTTGTCGGGCTCTTAATCGGGTTGGGCTACAAGCAAACCAGCCAAAACCCTTTAGCTGACGCAATAAATGGCGAGCGCCAAGGTTGGCACGTTAGTTAAGTTCATGAGGGTTTTGATGCTCGATCCGCCGTGTTCTTGGCTTCGGCTAAAGAAGGGCGCGCAAGAGTCATCGCGGTTTTCCGCTCACCGTCTGGTGTCTGGGTTTACCGTAGGGCGGCCTTCTTCGAAGCTTGTCAGTATCAACTGGGGAAGACAATGCCGTCAAAAAGCTTCCTTGACGTCCTGATCGTCCCTGCGCCCTTCACTCTGCCGTCTGGGCCTAGATCGAGGAACACCTCCATGTCGCCGGTTGGGTGCTCAATCACGTAGCGGCCGTCGCTGGGCGCTTCGACAAGGCCGTGTGCGGGAGAACCGACGAGGCGAGTGGGTACCTAAGCACAATCTCGTGCTGCGTGGCGTCATCGGGGTCTTCCCTCCTGCCCACCAGTCTCAAATGCCATCAGGCCGGGTCAAGCAGGAAGCTCTTGCCTCACACGGGAGAGCCGAGAGGTCAGCCTACCCGTTGGTGATCCTCTCGAGCCCTCGGGGAGCCCGAAGGCGCCCTTGCGTGTCCTTTTTGGCGGAAGGACGAGAACAACTTAGACAGAGCATGCCCGCTTGGAAAGTTGGACCAAGGTTCGATCGGAAGGAGGGAGGCTGCAGGAGGGTTGGTCCGCGACATCCTAAAGCCTCCCTCATCCTTCGGGGCAGAAGGACAAGGGTCAGTTAGCGCTGGCCCAATGCTTGGGTAGTTGGACTTAGGTCTGACGAATTCGCCGCCATCTTGCGAATCGAATCGGCAGTGCCGCGCGTCGGTCACACCCGTCGCACCGAAGCCCTTGAAAGTAGAGGGAGATTATAGCCAGATACCAAGTCCTATTGGTAATCCGGGCCAAGCGCGCCACCTTCACTCAATGCCGCGTTCGCCGCCGTTCCGCCGTCTTACCTAGCCGGCAGCGGAACCTAGCGACGACAACGACGTTTCGTGCTCACTGTGGATCAGAGAACGACTCATAAATCGCAACCCCGCAACGAACCGGCGACGTCGCAACTTAATGGGGCGTCGACTGCCGACGGCTTGGTTTTCACAGCGAGCCTGGAGACCGGCATCAGCAGGCAGGCGGGCAAAAAGGGATTTGTCTATTACGACGCCGGTGGCATCCGTATCACGGAGCCATCGGAGCTCGATCGCATCTCCGCGCTTGCCATTCCCCCGGCCTATACCGAGGTCCTGATTTCTGCCGACCCCCATTCCCACCTGCAGGCCACTGGCCGCGACGCTCGCGGCCGCAAGCAATACCGCTACCATCCCAAATGGACTGCCGAGCGGGAAAAGAGCAAATTCGAGCGGCTTGCCGACTTCGGCTCGGCGCTTCCCGCGATCCGGAAGAAGGTGGATTCAGACCTCCGACGCCGGGCACCCAACATCGACAAGGCGCTCGCAACAATCGTCTGGCTGCTCGATAATCTCTTCATCCGCGTCGGCAATGCGAGCTACGCCGCGGAGAACGCTTCCTATGGCCTGACGACGCTGCGCAACAAGCATGTGAAAATATCAGGGTCGAGCATTCACTTCCGCTTCAAGGGCAAGTCAGGAAAGGAATGGCGCCTCAGTCATAGCGACCGTCGCATCACGCGCGCCGTGCAGATGCTCCAGGAGCTGCCCGGGCAACAGCTTTTCCAGTACATCGATGACGATGGTGTCTGCCACCCCATCCAATCACAGGACGTCAACAGCTACATACGGCAAGCATCCGGAGCCGATTTCACGTCCCGCCAATTCCGCACTTGGGGAGCAACGCAAATGGCTGCGACCGGGCTGGCTTCGCTTGAACCACACGAAAGCCAGCGAGGGCGCGCCCGGCAGGTGAATGAAGTCATCGACGCAATTGCCGCGCGCCTGGTCAACACGCGCGCAGTATGCCGGTCGTCCTATATCCATCCAAAGATATTCGAAAGCTTTGAGACCGGCGACCTTGCCAGTCTCGCCAACGCCCGACCGAGCCGAAGCGTGCGACTGCTGCGCTGGATGAATCAGGAGGAGATCGCCGTGCTCCGCTGGCTCAAGGCGCTCAATGGGCACTGACTCTATCTGTCCGCGCGCAATGGAACCAAACGGCTGCTCACACCGTTATGGAGGATTGCCGCGAATGCGGCCACGGGAGATGGCGCCAGGGCGCCAGGGCGCGAATGGCACGTCAGACGTATTGGAAGGGTTATCTCAAACTGTCACTCGTCACGGCCGCAGTGTCCCTGACACCGGCGACGACGGATAGCAACCAGCTTCGATTTCACGTCCTGAACCGAAAGACGAAGAACCGCGTCGAAAGCCGCTACGTCGACAGCGTCACCCGCAAGCCGATCGCCGACAAGGATCAGGCCCGAGGTTATCCGCGTGGCGAGGACGACTATGTGATTCTCGAGGACAAGGAACTCGATGAAGTCGGGCTCGAAAGCACGAAGACGATCGACATCGACACTTTCGTGCCGCGCGGCTCGATCGATTGGATCTGGTACGACAAACCACATTTTCTGACGCCGGAGGACAAGGTCGGCACCGAAGCCTTCTGCGTGATCCGCGAATCGATGAAGGCAAACGATGTCGTCGGCGTTGCGCGACTTGTTCTCTACCGACGTGAGCGCGCCGTCCTCCTGGAGCCACAGGGCAAGGGCATCATCCTCTGGACACTGCATTTCGGCGACGAAGTTCGCCCGCCGGCCGCGACACTTGATAGCCACGGCAAAGTGGATGACACGGTGCTCTCCATGATGAAGAAGCTGGTCAAGGATCGAACGGAGGATTGGCAGCCCGCCATGGTGCAGGATCCGATCCAGAAGCGCTTGCGAGCCATGATCCGTGCGAAGCAGAAGAGCCTTGTCAAAGCCACACCGCCTTCATCCAAGCGGCCGGCATCCAAGCCGACGGGCAATGTCGTCAACATCATGGACGCCCTGAAAAAGAGCCTCGCCAAGGAAACGGGACGCCCGAAATCTCATTGAGAGACCGCAGCCGCCTCCGCTACTTTCGCTTCTCAAGGGGAACGGCGGCGGCAAAGAAATCCGCCCATGGATCGCTGCGCAAGGCATCGAGACGTGCCGGAGCGTTGTCGACCGTGAAATAGGCCGGACCGATTTCATCGGTCAGTTCGTTCCACTCAAGCGGCATCGAAACAGCAGCGCCGGGCCGCGCACGCGTCGAATAGGCGGCGACGGCCGTGTTGCCGCGACCGTTGCGCAGATAATCGATGAAGATCTTGCCGTTCCGCTTCGCCTTCGTGGCGGTCGCGAGATACTTGTCGGGGTGATCCCTGGACATGCCGTCGGCCAGCGCCTTGGCGAAAGCCTTGACCGGCGCCCAGCCGGCCTTCGGTTTGAGCGGGCTTACGACGTGCAGCCCCTTGCCGCCGGAGGTTTTGACAAAGGCCGCCAGGCCCGCGGCTTCCAAATGCTCCTTCAATTCGTAGGCAGCGGCGATCACCTCGGCCCAGCTAACGTCTTCGGCCGGGTCAAGGTCCATCGTGATCATGTCCGGTCGCTCCCAACTCGCCGTCGTCGCCCCCCAGGGATGGATCTCCAGCACGGCCGATTGGACGAGCGCGACCATCCCGTCGAAGTCGGTGATGCGCAGCAACTTCTCGCCGCCCCTGTCCTTCGGATCGGTGATCTGCTCGATATTGGCGTTCATGCCTTTCCAGGCATGCTTCTGGAAAAACCGCTGATGGCCGGCAATGCCGTCGGGGCAACGCAATAATGCCAATGGGCGCTTGGTCACATAGGGCTCAATGAAGCGCCATACCCGTGCGTAATAGCTGACCAGTCCCTGTTTGGTGATCCCCTCCTCCGGCCAATAGATCCGATCGGGATGGGTGAGCGTGACGCTGGATTGAGGCAGTTCCTGCGCAGTCGTCGTTGTTGCTTCGGGCATAACTTCTTCTGGCGCCTTGTCTTCTCTCAACCCGCGAAACGCGGCGTGCCGCAAATTGTTGTCCGCCGACCATGCCTGAAACTCAACCTCGGCAACAAGCTTCGGTTTCACATAGACCAGCCCGCGACGCTCCTCGGGGGTGAGCTCGTCGTCGAAAGAACTCTCCGTCTGCTCCATCGCCGACAGCGTGTCATAGAGTTCGTGCGCGACATTGACGCTGAAGCCCGTTCCGACCCGGCCAACATGCTCCAGCTTTCCCTTGCGGTAAACGCCCATTGCCAGCGAGCCAATCGCGTTGTTCATCGCACTCGAAGGCACATAGCCGCCGATCACCAGCTCCTGCCGTTGCAGGCATTTCGATTTGACCCAGTCGCTGGTACGTCCCGACACGTACTCGCTGTCAGCCAGTTTCGAGACAATGCCTTCGAGCCCGAGCTGGCGCGCGTGTTCCAGCACAACGGCACCCTTCTCGGTAAAATGCTCGCTATAGCGAAGTCGCGCGTCGACGTCGGCGAGCAGGTCCGCGAGCAAGGCCTTGCGATTGGTCAGTGACACTTGCTGCAGGTCGTATCCATCGAGGTAAAGCAGATCGAAGGCATAGAACACGAACCGATCGTGCCGGGCTTTGCTAAGGTCATTCTGCAAGGCCGAAAAGTCCGAGGCGCCGGTTTCACGCTCGACGACGATTTCACCGTCGAGGATCGCCGCCTTCGCCGGCAGTGCCGTGAAGGCCGCGACGATTTCCGGGCCAAATTTGTCGGTCCAGTCGAGCCCGCTGCGGGTCAGCAGAGTGGCTTTGCCCTTCTCAAGCCGAACCTGCAACCGGTACCCATCGAACTTGATCTCGTGAATCCACCCTTCTCCCGACGGAGGCTTGGCCTTGAGCTTGGCAAGTTCAGGCTCGATGAAGGCAGGCAACGCCGCCTTCTCGGCCCCCTTCGGCCACACCTGACGTTTCGGTCTTGCTTGATTCGCTGCGGGCTTTGAAGAGGCGGACTTTAACGCTCCCTTGGGATGGGAGTTCCAGGTGGCGTCAGGGTGCTTCGCCACATCCTCGATCTTGCGGCCCGTTTTCACCGATTCAGGTCGCTGCTTGAGAATGTCGCCCTTGTGGCTGGCCTCGGCATCCTCAGCCTTGATCAGCAACCAGTTTTCCTGGCGTTCACCCGGCTTGCCATGCATGCGGACCAGATGCCAGCGGCCGCTCAGTTTCTCGCCGTCAAGGTCGAATTCGAGATGGCCCTTCTTATAGCCCCTGTGCGGATCGCCATTTGGCGTCCATGTGCCGCGATCCCAAACCAGCACCGTGCCGCCTCCGTACTGGCCTTTCGGGATGATGCCTTCGAAGTCGCCATAATCAAGCGGGTGGTCCTCGACATGGACGGCAAGGCGCTTTTCATCGGGGTTGAGGCTTGGACCGCGCGTAACGGCCCAGCTTTTCAGCACGCCGTCGAGCTCGAGCCGGAAGTCATAGTGGAGCCTCGACGCGTCGTGCTTCTGAATGACAAAACGGAGCGCGGCCTGCGCTGGAGGCTTGCCGACACGCCTGCTCCCGCGCGGCTCCGGTGTTACCTTGAAATTGCGTTTGGCTTGATAGGCCTGCAGAGCCATCGTCAGCTCGCCTTCGTCTGTCCGCTATCTGCCCGCGCTGCCTTTCCGGCTCGCGGCTTGGCGCTCAGCTTGGCGCTCTGGCGCAGAGCGTCCATGAGATCGATGACCTTGCCCTGCGGCTTCGGCTTGGCCTTCGGTAGCTCCCTGCCCTCGATCTTCGCCTTGACCAGCTCCGAGAGCGCCATCTCGTATCGATCCTCGTATTCCTGTGGAACGAAGGTGCCTTTCTTTGTGCCGATGATGTGCCCGGCCAGTTCGAGCATTTCCTTGTCGAATTTCATCTCCGGAATGTCCTTGAAGACCGTCTCCGGCTTGCGCACCTCGTAATCGAAGCTCAGCGTCGTTGCGATGATATAGTCGTCCTGCGGCCGGATCAGGACGGTACGGTTGCGGCGGAAGAGCACTGCTTCCGCGATCGCGGCGACCTTCTGATCGCGCATGGCGCGGGCGATCAGACCGAGCGCCTCCTCATCATCCTCGCTGACGGGCGCCAGGTAGTAGGGCTTGTCGAAATAGAGCTTGTTGATCTCGCTGTAGGGTACGAAATTCTGGACGTTGAGGACCTTGTCGCTTTCCGGCATGACGCCAGCCATCTCCTCGCCCTCGATGACGATGTATTCGCCATTGTCCAGCTGGTATCCCTTGACCTGGTCATCCCGCTCAACCGCCTTGCCCGTCTCGCTATCGACGAACTGCCGTTCCACCCGATGGCCGGTCTTCCGGTTGATGATATTGAACGAGATGCGGTCCGAGGTCGAAACCGCCGTATATAATCCTACGCTGCAGACAAGGTCTCCGACCTTGAGATGGCCTTTCCAGCTTGCCCGCGCTGCCATGACATTCCCCCTCAGTTGTCGTTTTGCAGTTTGCGTTTGCGTCGCTGGTCAATGGCTATGATCTTCTCGACGGAGGCGATGTCGTCGCTGGTGACGACTGGAACCGGATCGGACGCGATCGCCTCCAGGACTTCGTCCGAGAGTCCCCCATTCCGAATAACCCATTCCAGCGTCTCGCGAGTCTGACGCTCGGCCTTGAGCTGAGCATAAAGCGCGATGATCAGCCTATCCCGGGCATCCACCTGCTTGCTCTTGCGATCAATTTTCCGGATCTGAGGCACCTGATCACCCGCCTGCTTCGGCAACGAAGGGATTCAATGGATTGGAAGCGAAAAAGTTCCGGCGCACCGCCGCGAGCGCCAGATTTTTTCCTCGTTTGCAACCTGATCGGGCCAAAGCGGAACCGCCGACGCCCTTCAGGCGCTGTCCTCAGTGTTTTGCCGATCTGGTCGGAATGCTGGAACCAGTTGCCGAGACTGGGTCGCTGGCTGGAAATGTGCCTTCCAATCCCTCGTCCAGCTGTTCTTCCATTGCGGTCTGATCGCCGGCGGCACGAGCGCTCGGCCGTGCCTTCAATCGGCCGACGCTGGCCTCTTCCGTGTCGGCCGTAGCCATCTCCGCCATGACAGCCTGGGCTCGTTCAACCGCGTTCCTTGAGTTGAGGGTTTGCTTCTCGTCATTGCGCAATTGGACGGAAACGATCTCCCCTCCATCGCCCACGAATTCAATTGTGAAACCGAGTTTGCCACCCTTCTCGGGAATGACCTGCGTGCCGACGACCTGCATGACGCTCTCCTTCAACTCTTCTTCCGGAGGAAACGAGCGGCCGCAACCGAATGTTCCGAGGCACGTCGACGGCGCGATAGGCAAAAAAAAGCCACCGCTATTCACGGTGGCTGGGAGTTCGAAGGTCAAAACCTCCAGAGGGAACAGTTGCCCATCGACCGGGAGGATGGTCGACATGCGTGAGCAACTGCCGTCAATATGCGATTTTGGCGCCGTCCGCTCAATCAACGAGGCACCGAAATTCCGCTGAGGCGGAAATCATCTTTCCATCGTTTTGGAAAAACGCGCGATATTCTACCAGCAACCGTCCCGGGGGAAGCGGCATCCGTAGTTATGACGTCAGGACGTAGACTGCCTGGCCGGCCCCGTCGACTCGCGCAGGATCAGTTCGACGGGCCACAATTCGTGGATCTCCAGCGGAGACCGTCCTGACAGCAATTGCAGGACAAGATCGGCGCATCGCGTTCCTGCCGCGCGCATCGAAGACCGCGTTGCCGAAAGCGACGGCACCATGTTGTCCGCCGTCAGATACGGAAAGACGTCGTCGTGAGCGATGACCGAAACGTCCCGGCCGATCTGCAGCCCGAGCGAGCGGGCCGCCCGATAGACGCCGAGCGCCGTCATCATGGATCCGGCGACGAAGGCAGTTGGCGGGTTGGGTTGTTCGAGGAAAGATCGAGCGAAGCGGAAGCCAAGCTCGTCGGTGAAATTCCCGCTCGCCATCAGCTGCGGATCGGGCTCGATGCCATGGCTTTGAAGAGCCTTGCGGAAGCCGCTGTCCCGGTGAAGGGCATAGGTCGCGCCCGGCCGACCGTTTATCATCGCAATTCGCCGATGGCCGAGATCGATCAGGTGCGAGGTCGCGCGCATGATCGCAGCTTCGTTATCGATATCAAGCCAGGCGTGCGGCACGTCAATGGCCGACCGGCCATGCACGAGGAAGGGCATGCCGAGCTCGTGGAGCAGCGCGATGCGCTCGTCATTCGGTTTCGGCGAATGCACGATGATCGCGTCGACGCGCCGGCTCTCCACAAGTCGGCGGTAAAGCTGCATCTCGTCTTCCTGGTTCGGATCCGCCATCGGGATGACGAGAATGTCGGTTTCTTCCGCCACCAGCCGCTCCGCCATGCCGGCCATGAATTCGGCGAAGTGGAACTCGCCGGCACGCCCCATCACCACGCCGATCGCGCCCGCCCGACCCGTCTTCAGCCGCACCGCGTTGACGTTCGGGCTGTAGCCCAGTCTGACGGCGGCTTCCGCAACGCGTGCACGCGTGGTCTCGCTCACCTCAGGATAACCACTCAGCGCACGACTGACTGTCGTTGGAGACAATCCGACCTGTTTCGCGAACTCTTTAAGCTTCATTCAACATTGCGTCTTTCGTGCTGGTCCATCTGGCTGATCGCCGCCAAGTGCTGGTCTTGCTTATGGACTAAGCATAGCAGCTTACAAGCAACCAAACCGTTTTCAATTTTGGATATTCCCCGAAGAGGTATTTCGACCTTTACCCACAACCAAATTGAGCAGCATCTCTATGATTTTGCTTTGTTATCAATATGTGATCGCGGTTGTGCGACTTTGGCACGAGTGCCCGCTTGACTCAATATCGACCTTCTGACAACTTTTTCCAGCCAAACCGTTTTCAATTTTTCCAATGTTTGGTTCTTTTGGGAGGAAGATATGAAGTTTCGTTTCACAGCGGTCGCCGTCGCGGCCGCGTTGATTGGCGTCGCACAACCGTCCTTCGCCGCAAATATCAGCATTTCCGCCAGCTCCACAGGCAAGAACCTGGAGCTCCTCCGCAAGCAGCTCGACGCCTTCGAGAAGGAGACCGGCAACAAGGTCAGCATCGTGACCATGCCGTCCTCCTCGACCGAGCAGTTCTCGCAGTACCGCCTGTGGCTCGCCGCCGGCAACAAGGACGTCGACATCTATCAGACCGACGTCATCTGGGCGCCGCAGCTGGCGGATCAGTTCGTCGACCTGAAGGATGCCGCCAAGGATGTCGTCGGCGACTTCTTCCCGTCAATCATCGCTTCGCAGACCGTGAACGGTCGCCTCGTGGCGCTACCGCTCTACACCGACGCGCCGGCGCTCTACTACCGCAAGGACCTGCTCGCCAAATACGGCAAGCAGCCGCCGAAGACCTGGGACGAAATGGCGGCAACCGCCAAGGAAATCCAGGAAAAGGAACGCGCCGCCGGCCAGAAAGACCTCTGGGGTTATGTTTTCCAGGGCAATGCCTACGAAGGCCTGACCTGCAACGCGCTCGAATGGGTGAAGTCGTCGGGCGGTGGCCAGATCATCGAACCGGACGGCACGATCTCCATTAACAACGAGAATGCCGCGGCAGCGCTTGACCGCGCCAAGGGATGGATCGGGACGATCTCGCCCGGCGGCGTCCTCGCCTATCAGGAAGAAGAGTCCCGCGGCGTCTGGCAGACCGGCAATGCCGTCTTCATGCGCAACTGGCCATATGCCTATTCCCTCGGCAATGGCGCAGACAGTGCCGTCAAGGGCAAGTTCGATGTAACGACGCTTCCGGTTGCCAAGCAAGGCGACTCGCCGTCATCGACGCTCGGCGGCTGGAATCTCGCAGTCTCCAAATACTCTGAGAACCAGGACGCCGCGATCGCGCTCGCCAAGTTCCTGACCTCCAAGGAGAGCCAGAAACAGCGGGCGATCGAGCTCTCCAACCTGCCGACGCTGTCGGCGCTCTATGACGACAAGGACATCGCCACGGCACAGCCGTTCATGCCGAACTGGAAACCAATCTTCCAGAACGCCGTTCCGCGTCCGTCGGCATCCGCCAAGGTCAAGTACAACGAAGTCTCCTCGAAGTTCTGGACCGCCGTTCACAACTCGCTTTCGGGCAACGGCACGTCCGCAGAAAACCTCGAGCTTCTCGAGGCCGACCTGACATCGCTGAAGGGCGAGAACTGGTAATCGAAGGCATCGGCAGCGGCGGACGTTCCGCCGCTGCCCTTCCCTGAGACGCCACCGTCAATCGCCTCAAGAAGCGGGTACCACATGACTGAAGCCGCAGTTTCCCAAAGCGTCGGATCGCGAGCGCGCGCCGTCAATACCTCGTCGGACTTGCGCGCCGAGCGCATCCGTTCCGCCTGGATATTCCTGGCCCCCACCCTGTTCATTCTTGCCGTCGTCGCCGGATGGCCCCTTTTCAGGACGATCTATTTCAGCTTCACGAACGCATCGCTCACCAACCTCAGCGGCGCCGAGTTCGTCGGCTTCAAGAACTACCTCTCCTGGATCACGCTGAAGAGCGGGCGCACGGTCTATAGCGGCCTGCTCGCCGACCCGAATTGGTGGAAGGCGGTCTGGAACACGATGAAATTCGCGTTCCTGTCGGTGACCATCGAAACCATCCTCGGCCTCATCGTCGCCCTGGTACTGAACGCGAATTTCCCTGGCCGTGGCATCGTCCGGGCCGCCATCCTCATTCCCTGGGCAATCCCGACAATCGTTTCCGCCAAGATGTGGGCCTGGATGCTCAACGACCAGTTCGGCATCCTCAACGACATCCTGCTCGGCATGGGCCTGATCAGCCAGAAGATCGCCTGGACCGCCAATCCCGAGACGGCAATGATCGCGGTGCTGATCGTCGACATCTGGAAGACGACGCCTTTCATGGCGCTTCTCATCCTCGCCGGTCTGCAGATGGTACCTGCCGATATTTACGAGGCGGCAAAGATCGACGGCATCAATCCGATCAAGGTATTCTGGCGCCTGACCCTGCCGCTGGTCCGCCCGGCCATCATGGTCGCCGTGATCTTTCGCATGCTCGACGCTCTGCGCATCTTCGACCTGATCTATGTGCTGACGCCGAACAATGCTCAGACCAAGACCATGTCCGTCATGGCGCGCGAAAACCTCTTCGACTTCGACAAGTTCGCCTATGGGGCGACGGCGTCGACCGTGCTCTTCCTTATCATCGCGACGATCACCGTGCTCTACATGTGGCTCGGTCGCGTCAAACTCGGTGGGAGCGACCGCTGATGCTGCTGACCCTGACCAAGAACACGCTCTTCTATCTGCTCGTCACCGTCATCGTCATAATCGCGGTTTTCCCGTTCTACTATGCGATCCTGACGAGCTTCAAAGCCGGCACTGCCCTTTTCGAGGTCAACTACTGGCCGACCTCGATCTCGCTCACCAACTACACGTCGGTGCTGACCACCGGCAGCTTCATCCGCAGCCTCGGAAACTCGCTGCTCGTCGCCATCCTCGTTGTCGCAGCCTCGCTGCTGCTGGCCGTCACAGCATCCTATGCGCTTGCCCGCGTCAATTTCCGCGGCCGCGCGCTGCTGATGCTGACGATCCTGTCGGTCTCGATGTTCCCGCAGATCGCCGTGCTCGCTGGCCTGTTCGAGCTGATCCGTTGGATCGGCATCTTCAACACGCCCTTCGCGCTGATCTTCTCCTATATGATCTTCACCCTGCCCTTCACGGTCTGGGTTCTGACCACCTTCATGCGCGATCTGCCGATCGAAATCGAGGAAGCGGCGATCGTCGACGGCGCCTCACCGTGGGTCATCATCACCCAGGTTTTCATGCCGCTGATGTGGCCGGCTCTAGTCACGACCGGTCTGCTTGCCTTCATTACAGCCTGGAACGAATTCCTCTTCGCCCTAACATTCACCTCATCGGACGCTCAGCGAACGGTGCCGGTTGCCATTGCCCTGCTTTCGGGCGGCAGCCAGTTCGAAATCCCGTGGGGCAACATCATGGCAGCATCCGTCATTGTTACGGTCCCTGTCGTTGTCCTGGTCCTGATATTCCAGCGGCGCATCATTTCCGGCCTGACCGCCGGCGGCGTCAAAGGTTGAAGAAAGCACGATATGGCACAGATTCGACTCGACAATATCCGCAAGAGCTTCGGTGCGCTTGAAGTCATCAGGGGCGTCTCGCTCGATATCCGCAAGGGCGAGTTCATGGTCTTCGTCGGCCCGTCCGGCTGCGGTAAGTCCACACTGCTGCGGTTGATCTCCGGGCTGGAGGACATCACCTCGGGCACGCTTTCCTTCGATGGCGAGGCGGTCAACCGCTACGCGCCGTCGAAGCGCGGCATCGCCATGGTCTTCCAATCCTATGCGCTCTATCCGCACATGACCGTGTTCGAAAACATGGCCTTCGGAATGAAGCTCTCGGGACGCACGAAGGAAGAGTGCAAGGCTCGTGTCGAACAAGCAGCCGGCATGCTGCAGCTGTCGCCCTACCTGGAGCGTCTGCCACGCCAACTGTCGGGCGGCCAGCGCCAGCGTGTCGCGATCGGTCGCGCCATCGTCCGCGATCCCAAGGTGTTCCTGTTCGACGAGCCGCTGTCGAACCTCGACGCAGCCCTCCGCGTCGCGACGCGTTTGGAGATCGCCAAGCTTCACCGCAGCATGCACGGCACGACGATGATCTACGTCACCCACGACCAGGTCGAGGCGATGACGCTCGCCGACCGCATCTGCGTTCTGCGGGACGGCGTCGTCGAACAAGTCGGCACGCCACTCGAACTCTACGAGACGCCGAATTCTGTTTTCGTCGCCGGCTTCATCGGTTCGCCGAAGATGAACTTCCTGACCGGTGAGTTCTCGGCACCCTACAATGCCCACACCATCGGCGTTCGCGCCGAGCATATGGAGATCGTTCAGCAGGACGCCGCCTGGCGCGGCACCGTCATTCATTCCGAAATTCTCGGCTCCGACAGCTTCGTTTATCTCGACATCGGCACATCAGAGCCGCTTGTCGTGCGGGAAACGGGCGTCTCCGGCCACCAGCCCGGCCAGAAACTCGGGGTTTCCCCGATGGCTGACCGTGTTCATCGCTTCGACCAATCCGGACGCGCGCTCGAGAGGGTGTTCCTTAAAGGCGCGGCCTGACATCTACCCAAAACCACAGGATCCGCCTCGCCTCCCATCGAGGTCGATCCACCATCTGCATGAAGGAGCAAGACCTTGCCTATTCGCACCATTGTCTGGGGTGAAAACATCCACGAGACCACCAATGCCATCGTTCGGGGCATCTATCCCGAAGGCATGCACACCACCATCGCCAACGCGCTGAATACCGATCCGGCGATCCAGGCGACGACGGCCACGCTGCAGGAGCCCGAGCACGGCCTGACGGAAGCCCGCCTTGCCGAAACCGATGTCCTCACCTGGTGGGGCCACAAGGATCACGGCGCGGTCTCCGACGTTGTCGTCGAGCGCGTCGCCAAGCGCGTCTGGGAAGGCATGGGCCTTCTCGTCCTGCACTCCGGCCACTTCTCGAAGATCTTCAAGCGTCTGATGGGCACCCCCTGCGCGCTGAAGTGGCGCGAAGCCGGCGAGCGCGAGCGTCTGTGGACGATCAACCCGCGCCACCCGATCGCAGCCGGCATCGACGAAAACTTCGTTCTCGAGAACGAGGAAATGTACGGCGAGCAGTTCTCCGTGCCGGAGCCGCTGGAAACCGTCTTCATCTCCTGGTTCCAGGGCGGCGAAGTCTTCCGTTCGGGACTTACCTGGCGTCGTGGCGCCGGTAACATTTTCTACTTCCGCCCTGGCCACGAAACCTATCCGACCTATCATGATGCCAACGTTCAGAAGGTACTCATCAACGGCGTGAAATGGGCTTATAACCCACAGGGCGATCTGAAGAGCATCACCGATGCCCCGAATGTTCCGGTCGAAAAGGCTCTCGAGCCGATCGTCGAACGCGGCCCGCGACTGCATCAGGCCGGCGAAGCCGGTTACCGCTGAGGAGCACACATATGCGACTACTCGTTCTTGGCACCGGCTCGATGGCCAGAAACCAGGTTGCCAACTTCCTCGCCATCGACGGCGTGGAAGTTGTCGGCGCCGTCGATACCGACCCGGCGCGCCTCACCGAATTTGCCGATCACTTCCACATCGAGAAGCGCTTCCAGACGCTCGAGGAAGCGATCGCATGGGGTGAATTCGACGCGGCCACCAACGTCACGCCTGATCGCATCCACCACGCGACGAGCCTGGCGCTGATATCAGCCGGCAAGCACGTCTTCTGCGAAAAGCCGCTAGCCGAGCATTACGACCACGCCTTGGAGATGACGGAAGCGGCAGAGGCTGCCGGCGTCATCAACATGGTCAACCTCACCTATCGCAACGTCGCTCCGCTGCAGCGGGCCCGCGAAATGGTATTGGCGGGAGAACTCGGCACCATCAGGCACGTCGAGGCCTCCTACCTGCAAAGCTGGCTGGTCTCGCGCGCCTGGGGCGACTGGCGCACGGAATCGCGCTGGCTGTGGCGCCTGTCGACCGGTCACGGCTCGAACGGCGTGCTCGGCGACGTCGGCATCCACATCCTCGACTTCGCCGCCTATGGCGCGGCGACCGATATCGACCACGTCTTTGCCCGCCTTAAGACCTTTAACAAGGCACCGGGCGGCCAGATCGGCGAGTACCTGCTGGATGCCAACGACAGCTTCACCATGTCGGTCGATTTCACCAATGGTGCACTCGGCGTCATCCATGCGACCCGCTGGGCAACCGGCCATCTCAATGAGCTGAAACTTCGCGTCTATGGCGAAAAGGGCAGCCTTGAGGTCATCCATCGCCCTGACGGTTCCGAACTGCGCGGCTGCTTCGGCGAGGATATCGAGACCGCCACCTGGCGCGACATCGAGGTCCCGGCTGTTCTGACCAACTATCAGCGCTTTGCGGAAGCCGTCAGAACCGGAAAGCAGGACGACCCGACCTTCCGCCACGCCGCCAATCTGCAGAAGGTCCTCGACCTTGCGATCGTGTCGGAGAAGGAGCGGCGGGAGCTCAATCTGCTGGAGGCCTCCGAGCAGGATAGCCCGGCAGACAAGCGGATACCGCCGCTGACCGTCGTGGTCTGACAAAGGCACCTGCGAAAAAGCCAGGCACCTTGATGCGGACATTCATACGACTGTCTCCGTCATGCCGGCCTTGAGCCGGCATCCAGCCGCACGGCGTCCGCGGTGCGAAAAGATCTTTCGCGCGCAAGGACTTGCGCGCGCTGGACCCTGGCTCATGGGCCGGGGTGACGACGGATGGGACATCCGCTTCGATACGCCACAGGAGTTGAACAATGCAGGCCCGCTAGCGCGGGCCTTCATCATTTCAAAACTACCGAAGACGATCCGCGAGCAAACCGATCGAAGCCGCATCGGCATTGGCGAAAGCCAGGCGGAGATAGTGCTCCTGCCCCTCCCCGAAATAGCTCCCAGGTAGGCAAACAACACCGGCCTCCTTCGCCAGACGCTCTGCGACAGCGGCTGAGCTGAGCTCCGCGAACGGGTGGCGAATGAACGCGAAATAGGCGCCAAGCGCACCGATCTCCCAGCCAGGCAATCTGGACATGACGGCTCGCAACGCATCCGCGCGGCGCGCAATCTCCAGGCGATTTCCCGCCCGCCAGTCCGCAAGGATCGGCATTGCCTCGGCAACGGCAACCTGCGCAGCGCGCGGCGCGCAGATCTGCATGTTGTCCATGACCTTGGTAATCTCGGCAACGACGTTAACGCCGGCGGTGATCGCTCCGAGACGATGGCCGGGAATGCAGAAGGACTTCGAGAAGCTGTAGAGCAGGATCAGCGTGTCTTCCCAGCCGGGGATGCCAAGCAACGGATGCGGGGCGCCATAGCCTTCGGGAAGGAAGTCGCGATAGGTTTCGTCGACGATCAGCCACGCCCCATGCTTGCGGCAGAGGTTAAACAGTTCCAGCAGCAATTCATGCGGATAGACAGCGCCCGTCGGATTGTTCGGCGTGACCACCGCCAAGACCTTGGCGCCGGCCGCGAGCGCCTTTTCGGCCGGCTGCACCTCAGGCAGGAAGCCATTTTCCGTATTGCAGTCGACGAGAACGCGCTTGATGCCGAGCATCGACAGCGTCGTCTCCTGATTGAAATAGAACGGGTTGGTCAGCGCCACGGTATCGCCGGAACCGACGAGCGCGATGGCCACCGACATGAAGGCCTGGTTGCAGCCCGCAGTGATATGGATATTGGCGGCAGCAACGGACGCCCCATAGACGTCAGACATATGCCGGGCATAGGCGTCTCTCAGCACGCCCTCGCCCTCGATCGGCCCATAGCCCGTCGTCTTCGGCGAAGATGCCGCTTCGCCGAGCAGCCGCAACATTTCGGGATGGGCTGGATAACCGGGCACCGCCTGCGAGAGATCGACCAGTGGACCTTTGCCGCCCTTGTATTCGCGAGCCCAGGCGAGAACCGAGGGAATGGGTGGCGGAGACAGGCGGGAAACAAGCGGATTGGCCAAGGCAGACATGCAGATCTCTTCTCGAACGAGGTGAACCATCACTCCTGCACGGAATGGGCTTGCTCGGCAACCTGCATTCAAGAATGCCGCACAGGGATCGTCAGGAGCCGCAACAGGCCTTGAGCTTTGACAGCTTCGGCACCTCGATATGCCTGTTGGCGACGATCGAGATCACGCCGTCGGTTCTCAGCTTCGACAGCTGGCGGGAAACCGTTTCGACGGTCAGCCCCAGGAAGTCGGCAATGTCGGCCCGCGACAAAGGCAGCTCGAACCGGCGCTTTTCGCCGACAGTTTCGGGATCGAGATGGGTGGCGATCAGCAACAGGAAACTAGCAACCTTCTCGGCGGCCGTCTTGCGTCCGAGCGTTACCATCCAGTCCCGCGCTTCGTCCAGCTCACGCAGCGCCTGCGCCATCAGCCGCTCGGCCAGTGCGGGATTACTCTTGACCATGCGCTCCAGCGCGGCCTTCGGAATGCGACAGAGGTTGACGTCGGAGGCAGCCTCCACCGACACGGCATTCTCATTCGCATTGAGCCTGCCGAGAAGGTCAGGAGCGAACTGCAGGCCGACGATCTGCTGTCGTCCGTCTTCCAGCCTCTTAGTAAGCTTCACGACGCCGCGGATCACGGTGGCATAGGATTCGGCCGGCATCTTCTCGCCGGCGAGCTCGTCGCCGGATTGATAATTGACCAGGCGTGTATGCGCGGAAAGCATCAGCAGCTCCTCAGCGCTGAGCGCACCGCACACGCCCTTGTGGCGGATCTCACAGCTCATGCAACGCACTGGTATGTTTGAATTATGTATGTCTTTGCGCATCAAAATCAGCTCCGCGCAAAAGCATAGACCACGGCCATGGCGAGAGAACAGCAATTTCTTGATCGTGGTCAAAGTGTCACGATGCAGCGGCGCGCTACGCCGTTCCCCAGCGATCGGCCGGCTTCTGCTTCCTGACCCCTATCGAGGCACCAAATTGCCGCAGGCCTCACTTGCCGATTGCCCAGACAGCCGACCGGATTATAGTGATTTCAGAAATTTCTGAAATTACAGACATTACGGAGACCGATATGAATCTCCCACCGCTGGTTCAATCCTTTGTTCTGCATTTCGGTGAAATGGGCTCGCGCTGGGGCATCAACCGCACGGTCGGCCAGATCTACGCCCTGCTCTACGTGTCGCCTTCACCGCTCTGTGCCGAGGAAATTGCCGATGCCCTCAGCATTTCGCGCTCGAACGTCTCGATGAGCCTGCGCGAACTGCAGACTTGGAACCTCGTCCTGCTGAAACACAAGCCGGATGACCGGCGCGACTTCTTCACCACCCCGGACGACGTTTGGCAGATCCTGCGAACGCTGGCGGAAGAGCGCAAGAAACGCGAGGTCGATCCGACGCTCTCGGTGCTGCGGGAAATCCTGATGCAGCGCCCGGCAAGCGATGCCGAGCGCCATGCCCAAGAGCGCATGAGCGAGATGCACGCCCTGATCGAGCAGCTAACGCATTGGTACGAAGACGTAAAACAACTTGAAACAGAGCGGCTTGCAACGTTACTCTCCTTAGGTGCGAAAGTGACGAAGCTGCTAGAGGCCAAGGACCGAGTCGTTTCGCTCGGCCGCGGCCGCCGGCCCAATCCTGCGAACAAGAGTTAGCGCTATGGCAAGTGCTTGCTTAGACGCAAACGGAAAGCAGGCTTTCGGCAAGCCGTCGAAACCTGTGCCCAGACATGGTGGGCTACGCAAGGCAGCGGCTGTCCAGACCCTGGCATCGCTCATCTGGATCCCGCAGGCAGCGCTTCTCGCAACGGCAGTCGGCCGCATCGCGAACGGTGGCGGCTTCAACGACGTCTTGTGGCTCGCCATCTATATTGCACTGCTCGGGATAGTAAAAAGCTGCCTCGAGGCCACCGGTGGCCGTATGGCATTTCGCGCAGCGCGCGCCGAATTGTCGATGCGGCGTGAACTGGCCGTCGCAGCCCTCGCCCGACGCTCGCCGATCGACAGCAAAAGACCTAGCTCCGGCGAAGCCGCAAGCATCATCGGCGAGCAAGCCGATATGATCGTTCCCTATCTCTCGCGCTTCCAACCCGCCCGCTTCAAGGCGAGTGCAGTGCCGCTTGTCATCCTTGCCTGCGTGTTCCCCATTTCCTGGATTGCAGCTCTCATTCTCCTTTTTGCCATGCCGCTGATCCCGATCTTCATGGCATTGATCGGCTGGCGTGCGCAGGCGGCGAGTGAGAAGCAGTTGGCGGCGACTGGCGGCCTTAACGGTTTCCTCCTCGATCGCCTGCGTGGCATGGCCACGATCCGTTCGCTTCGTGCCGTCGATGCCACCGCGACGAGGCTCAGAGCCGATGCAGACTCGCTGAAGGCCCGCACCATGGCCGTTCTGAAAATCGCCTTCCTGTCGTCGGCGGTTCTCGAGCTTTTCGCTGCGCTGGGCGTCGCGCTGGTCGCCGTCTATGTCGGCTTCTCCCTGCTCGGCGAGATCCGTTTCGGTGCCTGGGCCAGTGGTTTCGACCTGACGAGCGGTCTCTTCGTGTTGCTGCTTGCACCCGCCTTCTTCGAGCCGCTGCGCGAGCTCTCGGCTGTCTGGCATGACCGTGCCGCCGGCGAAGCGGCGACCAAGGCGATCGAAGCGCTGAGTGCGGATGGACTCCAACTGCCCATCGTAAGCGATAAATCCGCACCCCAAACTGCAGCTGGTGCCATCCGCCTGGAGAATATCGGCTTCCGCTACAGCGAGGGCAGCAACGCCGCCATCGATACCTTCAATTTGAGCATTCGCCCCGGCGAGCATGTTGCTTTGCTCGGCGCCAGCGGCTCCGGCAAATCGACCCTGCTCGCACTGATCGCCGGCCACGCCGCCTGTGAGACCGGCGGCGTCACCCTCGACGGACAACCAGCCAGCCCCGCCCTTCAGGCCAAGATCTCCTGGGTCGGCCAGAAGCCGCATATTTTTGCCGGCACGGTCGCCGGTAACATTTCGCTCGGCCGGCCCGGCGTCTCCATGCAGGCCGTGGCAAGAGCCCTTGATCTCGCAAAGCTCGGCCGCTTCGCCCGCAGCCACGCTCGCGGTCCGCTTGGCGATGGAGGCACGGGAGTGTCCGGCGGCGAAGCCCTGCGCATCGCCATCGCCCGCGCCGCCTGTAATGCGGAGGGCTGCATCGTACTTGCGGACGAGCCGACCGCCCATCTCGACGCCGAAACCGCACGCGACATCACCGAGAGCCTGCTCGCTCTGGCCAAGGGCCGCACCCTTGTCGTCGCAACCCATGACCCACAGCTTGCCGCACGCATGGGCCGGACGGTCGTCCTTGATCGCGAAATTGCACGGGAGGCCGCCGAGTGAGCACATCGCTTTCCAGCCTCAAGCCGATCGTTAGGCTTTTCCTGACCGCACGCCGCCGCGGTCTGCTTCTTGGGGCCGCACTTTCCGCGACCACCGTTTCCGCGGGGATTGCCCTGCTCGGCCTCTCCGGCTGGTTCATCACCGCAACCGGCATCGCCGGACTTTCGGCCGCAACGATTGCCGCCTTCGACATCTTCATGCCATCGGCCGGCATTCGCCTGCTTGCACTCGGCCGAACCGCCTCACGCTACGGCGAACGGCTGGCCACTCATGACGCAACGCTGAGCGTCCTCGCAGCTCTGCGCGAACGGCTGTTCCGTGGATGGGCCGCGCCCGGTGCCGCACGCGAGCTCGCACGCCGACCGGCCCGCCTGCTCTTCCGCCTGACGGGCGACATTGATGCACTCGATTCCCTTTACCTACGCGTGCTGGTACCCGCGGGCGTCGCTATTGTCGCAGCGTTTGCAACAAGCGTCGCGCTTGGTCTCATGGATCGGCTTTTTGGACTGGCTGCCGGCAGTGTCTTGCTCGTCGCAGGTCTCGGCATTCCGCTGTTTGCTGGACGCCGGGCAACGAAGCACGTCCGTCGACGCACCCACGGCATCGAAGCCATTCGCGCCCGCACCATCGATCTCGTTGCCGGGCAGACCGACTTGCTGATGGCCGGACGCCTCGACGCGCAGCGTACGGCGATTGCCGATGCCGACCACTACGCCGCGGCCGCCGACGACCGCCTAAACCGCATCGAAGCCGGCATCACAATCGGCCTCGGTTTCACCGCCACTGCGTTGCTGACCGGTGCGCTGCTGGCAGTCGCGGCATTGGCCCATGGGGGCGCAGTCAGCCCACCAGTCGCCGTGCTTGGAATCCTGATCGCCTTCGCCGCTGTCGAGCCCTTTGGTGCCTTGCGCCGTGGGGCGATGGAACTTGGCCGTACGCTTATGGCTGCCCGCCGCATCGCGCCCCGCCTGTCGGCAGATGATGAAGAACTACACCACAGCGCCGCGCCACTTCCCGGCTTTGCGCTTCGCCTGAGCCGCGTCAGCGCGGGACACGACACGGAAACACCCGTGCTTCACAATATCGATCTCGATCTGCAATTGGGGGAGAAGCTCACCCTAGTTGGCACCAGCGGCGCCGGAAAATCAACACTTCTTTCCCTCCTCGCAGCCGAAATGCGCGCCAGCCAAGGAAGCGTCGAGTGCCTCGACGCCACCCTGCTGACGCAGCGAACGGAGCTTTTCCAAGATAGCCTTCGCGGCAATCTCCTGCTTGCAAGCCCCGATGCACCAGACACCGCCCTGCGCGAGGCGCTCGCCGCGGCGGGCCTCTTGCAGGATGTCGCAGCTTTGCCGCGCGGCCTCGACACGCCGCTTGGCGAAGGCGGCATGGGGCTCTCGGGTGGTCAGTCGCGCCGCCTTGCCCTCGCCCGCCTCTTCCTGCGCGACACGCCGCTCTGGCTGCTGGATGAGCCGACGGAAGGTCTCGATGGCGCCACCGCGCGCGACGTCATCCGCCGTCTGGTGGAGAAGGCGAACGGACGCTCGCTCGTCATCGCCACACATATCCGTCGCGAAGCCGCGATAGCCGATGCCATCGCGGTCATGGAGGATGGTCGCATCACAGAAGTTTCACGCCGTGGAGAGACGGCGTTCGAAAAGGCTTTGAACCGGCTGAGACCGGACTGAGTCACACGACATGGCCGCCAGGCAATCCGGTTTGGCGGAAACTCTTCATACCCCATGGGGCCGTGGGAGAAAAACAATGGAACTAGACATCGTCGCGCTATCGCGCTTCCAATTCGCGCTGACCGCGCTTTACCACTTTTTATTCGTACCCTTGACGCTCGGACTCTCCGTGCTGCTCGCCATCATGGAGACCGTCTACGTCATGACGGGCCGCCACATCTGGCGACAGATGACGAAGTTCTGGGGCATACTCTTCGGCATCAACTTCGCGATCGGTGTCGCCACCGGCATCGTCATGGAATTCCAGTTTGGGATGAACTGGAGCTATTACAGCTACTATGTCGGCGATATCTTTGGTGCCCCGCTCGCAATCGAGGGGCTGATGGCCTTCTTCCTTGAGGCAACCTTCGTTGGCCTGTTTTTCTTCGGATGGGACAAGCTGTCGAGGGTCGGTCACCTAATGGCGACATGGTGTGTGGCACTCGGTTCCAATTTCTCGGCGCTATGGATTCTCGTCGCCAACGGCTGGATGCAGAACCCGGTCGGCTCGGCGCTCAATCCGCAGACAATGCGCATGGAAATCACCAGCTTCTTCGACGTGGTCTTCAACCCCGTCGCCCAGGCGAAGTTCGTCCATACCGTCTCGGCCGGCTATGTCTGCGCGTCGATCTTCGTTCTCGGTGTTTCGGCCTGGTACGTCCTCAAGGGCCGCCACCTCGAAATGGCGAAGCGCTCTATGACGGTTGCCGCGTCCTTCGGCCTTGCCTCGGCACTGTCGGTCGTCGTCCTCGGCGATGAAAGCGGTTACCTCGCAACCGAAAACCAGAAGATGAAGCTCGCCGCCATCGAGGCAATGTGGAAGACGGAACCGGCGCCTGCCGCCTTCACCGCCTTCGGCTTCCCCGATCAGGACGCGCGCGAGACACATTTCGCCGTTCACATTCCCTGGGTCATGGGTCTGATCGGCACACGCTCGCTGACGACGGAAATACCCGGTATCGACCAGCTGGAACGGGAGGCTGAAGGGCGTATCCGCGACGGCATCAAGGCTTACGACGCGCTGATGCAGATCCGTGCCGCCGCAACGCCGGACGCGGTTGCACTTCAACTCCGCACCTCTTTCGAGGAACTGGGGCATGAGCTTGGCTATGCCCTTCTTCTGAAGCGCTATGTCGACGATCCGCGCCATGCGACTGATGCCCAGATCACCCAGGCCGCGCGCGACACCGTTCCGCATGTGCCGACGCTCTTCTGGTCGTTCCGCGTCATGGTCGGGCTCGGCATGTTCTTCATCGTCCTGACGGCGACCTTCTTCTGGCTGTCGGCACGGCGCCACCTGGATAAGTATCCACTGCTGCTGATGATCGCTGTCTTCGCCATCCCGCTTCCCTGGCTTGCCATTGAAGCAGGCTGGGTCGTCGCCGAGATCGGCCGCCAGCCATGGGTCATTGAAGGTGTGCTGCCGACCGCAATGGCCGTGTCGAGCCTTGGCGCAAGCACGGTTCTGCTGACGATCTGCGGCTTTGCCGCGCTCTATACAGTGCTGATCGTCGTCGAGATGACGCTGATGATCAGAGCCATCCAAAAGGGACCTGAGCCGGACAATGAGCCGGAAGCCGAGCTGATCTCCGAAACCCTCGTTCCAGCCGCGGAGTAACGATCATGATCCTGCACGAACTCATAGACTACGAAATCCTGCGCTTGATCTGGTGGCTGCTTCTCGGCGTGATCCTGATCGGCTTTGCCGCCACGGATGGCTTCGACCTTGGCGTCGGCACGTTGCTGCCCTTCGTCGCAAAGACGGATACGGAGCGCCGTATCGCCATCAACACGATCGGCCCTGTCTGGGAAGGAAACCAGGTCTGGCTGATCCTCGGCGGCGGCGCGATCTTCGCTGCCTGGCCGCCGCTTTACGCGGTCTCGTTCTCCGGCTTTTACCTCGCGATGTTCGCGATCCTCCTCGCGCTCATCCTGAGGCCGGTCGGCTTCAAATATCGCTCGAAGCGCGAGAGCGCCCGCTGGCGCAACAACTGGGACTGGGCGCTGTTCATCGGCGGTTTCGTTCCGTCGCTAATCTTCGGCGTAGCCGTCGGCAACGTGCTGCAGGGCGTACCCTTCCGCTTCGATCCGGCTGACATGCGCATCTTCTACGAGGGGTCGTTCTTCGGGTTGCTGAACCCATACGCGCTGCTTTGCGGCCTGCTTTCGGTCGCCATGCTCGTCATGCACGGTGCAGCCTGGCTGGTCCTGAAAGCCAGCGGTCCGGTCGCGGGGCGTGCAAGAAGCTACGGCAGCCTGGCCGCGCTTGGCGTGCTCGCCCTCTTCGCGCTCGGCGGAGTTTTTTTGGCGCTTGGTGTAAACGGCTACAGTATCACCAGCGAGATCGATCCGGCCGGTCCGTCGAATCCGCTCCTCAAGACGGCAGCGCATGACGGCTCGTGGCTGGCCAACTACGGCACCTATCCGTGGATGATGATTGCGCCGGTCCTGGGCTTCCTTGGAGCCGCGGCAGCCTTTGTCGCCATGCGGGCGAAGTGGGAAGTCGCAACGCTGCTTTTCAGCAAGCTCTCGATCTTCGGAATCATCTCGACCGTCGGTCTCTCGATGTTCCCGTTCATCCTGCCCTCCTCGCTCGAGCCAAACTCGAGCCTGACGGTGTGGGATGCCTCGTCGAGCCACACGACGCTATTCGTCATGCTTGTCGTGTCGCTGATTTTTCTACCGATAATCATCGCCTACACTTCCTGGGTCTACAAAGTTCTCTGGGGCAAGGTCGATGAAGGGACGGTCAACGACAAGAGCGGCCACGCTTATTAAAGGAGAAAGACGATGTGGTACTTCGCATGGATCCTCGGCTTGCCTCTGGCCGCCGCCTTCGCCGTCCTCAACGCCATGTGGTATGAACTGATGGACGACGAGGCAAAAAAGAAGAAGCAATAGCGACTTTTTTTGTCTGCCTGGCAATAGAACAGACGGGGACGCGCTCGACCGGTGCTTCCCCTTTGCTTTTTGCGCGCGCGGCCTCATCGGAATCTCGGCTGTAGTATTCCCTTAGTACCCGTTCGCTCGCCTGCCTTGCTAAGCTCCTCCCGTTGGTTTTGGGAGGAAACAGATGCCAGCTTCGAAGATTCTGATGATTACCGGCGACTTCACCGAGGACTATGAAACGATGGTCCCATTCCAGACGCTGCTCGCCTGCGGCTATACGGTTCACGCTACGTGCCCCGGCAAGAATGCCGGCGAGACAGTCGCGACCGCTATCCATGATTTCGAAGGCGATCAGACCTATTCCGAGAAGCGCGGTCACAACTTCGCGCTCAACGCAACCTTCTCCAGTATTCGCGCTGAAGATTACGACGCGCTCGTGATCCCTGGCGGTCGCGCGCCCGAGTATCTGCGCCTCAACCCTGATGTCATCAAAGCCGTCCGGCACTTCTTCGAGGCCGGCAAGCCTGTAGCGGCGATCTGCCACGGCGCTCAGCTCCTTGCCGCAGCCGGTGTCCTCAAGGGCCGCACCTGCTCGGCCTATCCCGCTTGCCGCCCGGAAGTCGAACTCGCCGGCGGCATTTACGCGGATATCGCCATCAGCGACGCGGTCTCGGACAGCAACCTCGTCACCGCACCGGCATGGCCGGCACATCCCTCCTGGTTACGGCAATTCATGGCTGTGCTGGACGCATCGGCGCTGCTACAAACGGACGCCGCCTGAGGAGACGGAGGGAGAGACGAGATGTGCGAGCTGTTCATCAAGGCGGACGCGAAGCTCTGGGAGAGCACGACTCGATCGTTGCGGATTGATGGCATGGTGACAAGCGTTCGACTGGAAAACTTCTTCTGGTCGAAACTGGAAGAGATCGCCAGGCGAGACCGCATGAACGTTACGCAGCTGATTACCAGGTTGCATCACGAATCCATCGATGCCGGCCACGATCTCGGGAACTTCACGTCTTTCCTGAGGGTGTGCTGCGCGCGTTACCTCGATCTCCAGCTGACAGGAGATATCCCGGCGGATGTCAACCAATCGATTGCCGGGCTGAATGCTCCGGCAATCCTCGTTCGCGAGCGGGAGAAATATCACTGAGCCCGAAAGGGTTCAGTAGCTCGCCTCGACGAAAATCCGCGCTATAGCCTCGACACCGGCCTGATCTTCAGCGTCGAAGCGGGACGCAGTCGGGCTGTCGAGGTCGATGACACCGAGGATCTTGCCGTTGTGATGGAGCGGCACGACGAGTTCCGAACGGGACGCAGCATCGCAGGCGATATGCCCGGGAAATGCATGCACGTCCTCCACGAGGATCGAAGTCCCCTTCTCCACAGCCGACCCGCAAACTCCCCGGCCAACGGCAATGCGGACACATGCCGCCTTACCCTGGAACGGCCCGAGGACCAGCTCGCTGTCCGACTTCAGGAAGTAAAAGCCAGCCCAATTCAGATCCGGCATCATTTCGAACATGAGAGCCGAGGTGTTCGCGGCGTTGGCGATCGTATCGCTTTCACCGTGCAGCAAGCCCTTCAGTTGCTGGCTGAGCTCCCCGTAAAAATCGGCCTTGTTGGCGGAATTAATGGTCGCAGCTTGAAACATGTCCGTGTCGCTTCTGTTTTTGTGGTGAGCGTCGATATAGTGACACGCATGCCGATTGCCAAACGCAATCGTGATGGCCGGGACGGAGCACTGTGTCACTAGATGGTGATAGTTATCGCCAGCCACCTTGTCGGTCGATGATCCGACTCTATCTAGTTCCTATCACGACCTATTGCGGTCGTGACCCAAGTCGGCCGGCAGCTGCGGTTTGCGCACACGGCGATATCGGGCGATGGTCAGGTAACGCGCCTGCCGCCCCTCATTGTTAGGGCATTCCGACGAGCGGAGCAGCTATGTCGACCAGAGCTGCGCACGAAGTCATGAAACCGCTTCGGCTGGGCAGATAGATCCATTGATTTCAAGCAGAGGTAAGAACGATGACACCGGAAGACAGACGGGCGGTCTTTAGCCACCGCCAGATAGCGGCAATCATTGAAGGTATCATGCAGGAAGATGGCACCGAACTCCCGATCACGGGAAAATCACTTGGCGAGGCGATCCTTTTCGTATCGGAGGAAGCGGCAACCAGCGCGTCCAGCGCCCATGTCATTTACGGCGAGAACGGCTCGCTTAGCTATACCGATTGCCTGAGCGTTTACCGCGACTATGGCGTGGCCCTTCGCCAGACCCCAAATTAAAAGCAGGACGCTGGGCCTTCACGCCCAGCGTTCCTCCCAGAGCAAAAGGATGCAGTCGAGATGGCCAAGCGGAGTGCAGGCCTGCTGATCTACCGCCTCCGCGATGGTAGCTACGAGGTCCTCCTGGTTCATCCCGGAGGCCCCTACTGGGCTAAGAAGGACATCGGCGCGTGGTCGATCCCCAAGGGCCTCGTGGAAGAGGACGAAGATGAGCTTGATGCCGCAAGACGTGAAACCCGCGAGGAGTTGGGCGTAGACGTCGAAGGCAGTTTTCACCATCTCGGGGAATACAAACAACCCGGTGGCAAGATTGTCGTCGCCTGGGCCATCGAGGCCGACACCGATCTCAAAGCCATTGCCAGCAATCACTTTCAGATGGAGTGGCCGCCGCGCTCCGGCGTGATGGCGGAATTTCCCGAAGTCGACCGAGCCGAATGGTTCACACTACCGGATGCGGAGCAAAAGATCCTGAAAGGGCAGCAACCGCTGCTCGCGGATTTCCTTCGACGGCGGTTGCAGAGCCCGCTGGAGGTATATGCGACCTGAAGGCCGGTGAGAGCCTGGGCTTGCGATTGCGCATGGCAGCTATTCGCAATCGGCAATCGCTTTGCCGCCAGCTGTCCGTAAAAGTTGGAAGACTCTCCTCCCGGACGAATCTGATTCATGACAGCCCTCTCTTCAGCAACGCGCGGTGTTCTCATCGCGTTTGGCGCCTATGCCGTGTTCGCGTTCAGTGACGCATCGATCAAGATCCTGCATGGCGGCGTACCCGCCTATCAGATCGCCTTCATCGGCGCGCTGTTCGGTTGCGCCGCGCTCCCCTTCATCAAAGGCAGGGACGATTCCTGGCTCGATATCGTCCGGAGCACGAACCGTACTCTGTGGCTGATGAGATTCTTTTGCGGCGCGATAGGAGCAATAGCTTCGATCATTACATTCACAAAGCTCCCGATGGCCGAGGCTTTCTGTCTGCTGTTTCTTCTGCCGTCCTTCGTAACTATTCTGTCAGTCATCTTTCTCGGCGAAGATGTGCGCTGGCAGCGCTGGGCGGCCGTGGTCGTCGGTTTCATCGGCGTTCTGATCGTGCTGCGTCCGGGTTTTCGCGAGTTGTCCGCTGGTCACCTTGCGGCGGCAATCGGCGGCCTGGTTGCGGCAATCTCGATCGTCATCATGCGAAAGATGGGGCCCGCCGAAAAGCGCCTGTCGCTGTACGGTGCAGCGCTGCTTGGCACACTTGCCGTCAGCGGCATATTGATGCTCTCGGAGATGGTCGTTCCAACTCCGCGCCAATGGCTGTTCATTGCAAGCTACGGCCTGCTCGGTGGGGCGGGCAACGTCATGCTGATGACCGCGGCCCGGCTAGCGCCGGCCAATCTCGTTGCCCCTCCGCAGTATAGCCAGATGCTTTGGGCCATCGCGTTCGGATATTTGATCTTCGACGACGCCATCGACCTTGCTATGGCTGCCGGCATCGTTCTCATCATCTGCTCGGGCTTGCTGACGCTGGCTCGTGAAAAGAAACGCGGCACGCCGCTGCCGCGGGCGGTCGTTTCCGCTGACAATCAGGCGTCGCTTGCGACCTCAACCGACGAGACCGGCGACATTGAGCAACCGGCTCAAACGGCTTCGCACGCGATTCCTCAAGCCTAAAAAGAAACCGCCCTTGCCGAAGTCGAAAGACGTTTGCGAAGGCGGTTTTCTATTTTCTCAGGGTCTGGCGATCGTCGCCGTCAGCGGCGCAGGACCGGGCAGCCGCGGGCGTTGGCGAAGCTGATTTCGTCCGCGCCGCGGCGCGTCCAGCCCTCGACGATCACACGGCGAGGCGTGACGTCGACCACACGTGCACGACGGAAGCCGTAGTCACGTGCGATGTCTTCTGCCAGCCGCGGGTCACAGCCGCGGCCACGCGGCGGCGGGCGGTTATAGTCGGGCGGTGGCGGGCGGTAGTAACCCGGAGGCGGTGGCGGGCGGCCACTACCAATATAGACGTCTACCTGGGCGGAAGCCGGCGCAGTCACCCCGGCAACCGTGCCGACAACGAGCAACGTCGCAAGGCCGGCCTTGGCCAGAAATTGCATCATCGAAATTCTCCCTCGGGTACGGCAAAGGCCTTCCCCATTCGCTACACTCTTGCCGGCAAGGTCAGGTCCAACCCTTCCGGATTTGCGCATTCATATGCGATTCGCACAGAGCAGGCCGAAAATGGCGCGGGCAAGGCAAGCCGAGGGCGCCATTGTGGACGAAGTCATTTAGCGGCGGATCACGGGGCAACCGCGAACGTTGGCGAAGACCATCTGGTCCCAGCCGCGATGGTCGCGGCCCGAAACGACGACACGGCGCGGCGTAACGTTGGTGACGCGCGCTGAGCGCAGACCCGACCAACGTGCCTTCTGAACCGCCTGCACGGGCGAGCAGGCATGCATTGGACGGTGCTGAACATGGACTGGTGGACGTCCCCATTCCGAAGCCGAGGCATTCGGCGTAGCGAACGGAATCGAGGCCAATGCGATAAGAGCGGCAAAGGAAGCCTTGGTGATGAAATGGGTCATGATACGACTCTCTAAATGGTTGCTTACATCTCCCGTACGGGATTGTGCAGACCATAACCCTATGAAAATGAATGATCTTCGAACTGGCCGTTCAGTTCAGGTTCAGCCGCCGAGATGCAGCACGATCTCGCGCCGATGCGGCCTGTCGCGGTGTTCGAACAGGTAGATTCCTTGCCATGTGCCGAGTGCGAGCCGACCGCCGATAACCGGAACGCCGATGGAAACCTGCGTCAACGCGGCTTTGATATGCGCGGGCATATCGTCGGGACCCTCCGTCGTATGGACAATCCAACGCATCGAAGGATCGGAACTGGGTGGCACCAATCGACGGAAGAATCCGTCGAGGTCGGTGCGAACATCCGGGTCGGCGTTTTCCTGGATGAGCAGCGAGCATGAGGTGTGGCGCACGAAAACCGTCAGCAGCCCTTCGGCCGCGCCAGTGGCGCGAACGAAAGATGCTGCTTCTGCTGTAAACTCGTAAAATCCTTGCCCCCTGGTGGAAATGCTGATGATCTTCTGGGGCATGAACGATGTTCCACTTGCATATCTCTTGCGAGACGAGACGTTCGGCTGACCTTATGTCAGTACCGCATTTCCTCCGAACTCTCAAAGCTGCAGGAAGGGAACGAATCCACCGAAAATCATCCGTTTGCCATCGAAGATGGACTTCCACGCGTCGCCTTGAAGGCGCGGGTCTGCCATCACCTTCTTCATGATGTCGTCCCGGTCCTGGCGTGAGCTATAGACGATCCAGGAAAAGATCACGACTTCATCATCTGCCGCCTGGACCGCACGGGGAAACGAGGTCAGTTCCCCATATGGCACATCATCGGCGATGCATTCGACATATTCCTTGGCCCCATAGGACTTCCAGACTGCGCCGGTGGTGGCGGAAAAGGCCTTGTACGCCTCGATGTTCTTCTGCGGCACAGCCACGACGAACCCATCGACATAGGACATGTTTTTCTCCCTTAGCGTTGTTGCGCGTCCAAGGACGAACGGAGGCGGCTTGGACCGACATCCCTCTTCAACTTAAGATTAGGCAGGATCGGCGATAGGCAAGAGAATTGCCGCCGGGAATAATTTCGAGCCGACTGTCGACAGCTTCTCTAGGGCGCGGCGAATGGCGAAGATCGGCGTCGCTGCGCTCGGGCGCGGGCTAAGCGCCGGACAACTCGATAAGCCGCTGCGCCTGCATGTCGGCCTCCTGGCACTGCGTGGTGACGCGCAGCGTTCGGAACTGTTCCACGAGAAAGTCGACGAGCGCCCGAACCGCAGTCGGCAGTCCTCGAGAGGCCGTAAAGACGAGATAGATCGTGGCCTGCGACATCCGGTAATCCGGCAGAAGGCGGACCAACCGGCCGTCGCGTATCCCCTCGGCGCAGATGTGGTCGGGCAAAAGCCCTACCCCGACCCCGGCATAGATAGCCTCTAGAATCGCCGACACGCTGCGGCAACTCATGCGTGGCTTGTGCTGGTGCCGGTATCGAGTGCCATCCGGTCCGGTGAATTCCCAGACATCCAAATCCTGCCACTCCGTCATCGGCCCGGCAAACGATACCGTTGGTGCATCGGCAAGACATTCGACGCCTTCGATCGACGGCAGCGAGCTCGCAACCTTCTGGTTGGCCACAAGGATCAAATCCACCTTGCTGAGCACTCGCATCGTCAGTTCAGAATCGGTCTCCTCGGTCAATTGCGCCCGAACTGCAAGATCAAGGCGCTCATCGATGATGTCGACTCGCCGATCCGTGGTGAGTATCTGCAGCTGCACCTTGGGGTATCTATTGAGAAACTCCGGGATCATGGTGCCAAGAGAGCCGTCCAGCAATCCGTGCGGCACGCTTATGCGGATTTGCCCCTGTGGCTCGCCGGTTGCATCGTTGATCGCCTTGGCGGCGCGATCGGCTTCGCGCAGCATGTTTTCGCAGTGATTGTAGAAGGCGCGTCCGATTTCCGTCACCCGGAACCGGTTGACCGTTCGCTCGAGCAGCCTGACACCAAGCCGCGTCTCCAGCGCAGTGATGTGCCGGCTGAGCTTTGATTTCGGCATGTTCAGCACCCGCCCGGCGGCGGAAAAGCCGTTGTGACGAACAACTGCGGCAAAATAGACGAAATCGTTCAGATCCTGGAAAACACCCTCTGCATTGAGCATGGGGCACCCCTTTCAGTAAGCACGACAGGCCGGCGGCCCGTTATCGCTTACCTGTCCCGGCAGATGATGCCAACCGCCACGAACAAGATTTCGTTCCAAATTTGGAACACTGCGTTCCAATCAGCGCCCTTCAGTTCGACCGGCGGCGGGACTATCTGCGGGGAGATTTCCTTTGGCGCCATTGCAATGATGGCGCCAGACGCGCTCCCACGAGCCTCCGAAAACAGCACCGGCCACCGCGATGCCCCGCAGAGTTGCGGCGCAAGGTGTCTTTGCGCCTAAGTGATTGATATTGTTACATAAAAACCACACAAAGAGCCAAACGGCTGTCTCAACGAGGGATTTTCATACCGGGAGAATTGATAGATTTAATCAAGGATGAAATTAAGGCTTCGGCGGTTCGCTGATCCGCCAGCCGAAAGGCAGACTATCGGAACCGCCCCGTCTCCCACGGTGGCAGTTCACTCGAAAAGGAAATGGATTTTCAAATGAACATACGGATGGCTTTGCTGACCTCCGCCGCAGCATTTGCTGCTGCGTCCACGCCGGTCTTTGCTGCTGACGCAATCGTCGCAGCTGAACCCGAGCCAGTTGAATACGTCCGCGTCTGCGACGCGTACGGCACGGGCTACTTCTACATCCCGGGCACCGAAACCTGCCTCAAGGTCAGCGGTTACCTGCGTTTTGAAGTCTATGGCG
Organism: Rhizobium sp. RHZ02; assembly: GCF_014851575.1. Taxonomy (NCBI): domain Bacteria; kingdom Pseudomonadati; phylum Pseudomonadota; class Alphaproteobacteria; order Hyphomicrobiales; family Rhizobiaceae; genus Rhizobium; species Rhizobium sp. RHZ02. The sequence goes on along the minus strand of NZ_JACUZX010000008.1, from coordinate 46,004 downwards.
GCCCGGATCAGAAGGGCACCTCGGACTGGAACGCCCGTACGCGCGCTCAGGTTCAGTTCACCGCCAAGAGCGACACCGAGTATGGTCCGCTCACCGGCGTTATCGTTCTCCGTAACAACGGCGACAACGCTTCGACCAACTCGACCCTGGACTCGGCATATATCGACATCGCCGGCTTCCGCGCTGGTCTGTTCTACAGCTGGTGGGATGACGACCTTTCCGGCGAGCCGGACGTTCTCTCCAGCTTTGAAACCCTGCACAACTCCATTCGCTACCAGTATGAAAACGGCGATTTCTACGCCGGCATCAGCGTAGACGAACTGGAAGACGGCTACTTCAAGGACGGTGAAAACCCGAACAACGTTGGCGTCGCCCTCGGCGTTGGCGGCAAGGCTGGCGTAGTCAGCTACCAGCTCATCGGCGGCTACGACACCGACAACGAAGAAGGCGCTGTTCGAGGCATGATCTTCGCTGATATCGGCCCTGGCACCCTCGGCCTGGCAGGTGTCTATGCATCTGGTCCGAACTCCTACTACTCTCAGTCGGAATGGACTGTTGCGGCAGAATACGCGATCAAGGCGACCGACAAGTGGACCATCACCCCGATGGCCCAGTACTTCGGCAACTACGTTCCCGATCTCGACACCTTCCACGGCAACTCGTTCGACGGCCTCGGCGATGCCTGGAAGGTCGGCATCACGGTCGACTACCAGATCGTCGACAATCTCTATGCCAAGGCAACCGTCGACTACACCGATCCGGACGACGCTGACGAAGTAACGAAGGGCTTCTTCCGCCTGCAGCGCGCGTTCTAATCAAACTCCCCGGCGCCCTGGATCAACCTAGGGCGCCGCCTGGTACTGCGTTTTCTGATCCGATTGACCTCCGATCAGTTACGGGGACTGGTCCGGTTTCCCTGCCGGACCGTCCTTGTTTCCTCCCAAGAATCCGCGGCTCCGCGGCGAACACTACCTTATTCGGCGTTTCGCCCATGAGCTGCACTAGCCCGGAAACTCCTCAACCGAGTCGACCCGATCGGGATAGAAAGCGAGGTGCTCCTTGATCTCGCTGACAGCGGCATACGGACTTTCATAGGTCCAGATCGCATTCACGACCTCCGCACCGCCCAAAACAATGTTGAAATACGACGCCTCGCCCTTATACGGGCAGTAGGTATGGTGATCACTCCGGGTGAGAAGCGCCATATCGACATCAGCGCGCGGTATGTACTGAACGGCAGGATAGGACGCTTCCTTCAGCGACAACGCATTGCGACTATCGGCAATAGCCTGCCCGCGCAGCTTTATGACGACGCGCGCAGGATTGGGCGTGACGGTAATCGGGTGATCGGGACCGGGTATCTTCATCGATTGTGCAGACATCGGCAGCTCCTTCGGCCAGAACTCAGATATAGGAGCCGCGCCATCAAATTGCAGGAGCGGCCGTGGCGGGTCCTCGCTTCCGCCGCCCGTGAACGGCACCGGCAAACAACGCTACTTTGCCGCCATCGCCCGTCGCTGAAACAAGCCGAGTCCTAGGACAGCCGCCAGCACGCAGCCGACGCCGGCAACTTGGTTGGAATGCAGCGGCTCACCGAGTATCACGAAGGCCATCAATAACGCGGAAACCGGTGCGACTGCGGTGAAAAGCGACGCCTCGACGCCGCTCACACGCTCCGCCCCGGCATACCAAAGGATGAAACCGACAACGGTCGGCACCAGCGCGTAGTAGATCACTGCCGACATCGCACCTGCCGAGAATTCCCGTGGCACACCTTCTGCCAAGACGGCCGCCACCATGGCGACGCCGAAGCCAATCCCCGTCATCAATGCAGACTGCGTCAGCGCCGAGATCGGTGTGCTGAGGTTCTTGTTCAGGAGTATGAACAGGCTTTCGCAGATCACGGCTCCGAAAACCAGTGCGTTGCCAGGCAGGGATCCACTTCCGGCATCGGGTGAAAGCGCGATGAACAAAACGCCGGTTGTCGCCAGCACGATTGCCAGCACCATCGACGAACGAGGCTTTTCGCGCAGAACAACGACGGAAAGCGCCCCGGCGACAACCGGCAACGTCCCGATGATGACGCCCGCGTCGGCCGCGGTGGTCAGCTTCAGGCCTGAGATCAGCAAGGTCGTGTAGCCAACACTGCCCGCACCGGCCTGAACGAAGACGATGATCCAGTCGCGAAGCGGCAAGCTTGGCAGGCGGGTCCCGGTCATACCCATCAAAAGTAGGAAGAACGGGAAGGCAGCGGCGAAGCGCAGAGCTGTCGCCGTGAACGGCGGCATGCCTGACGCAATGACCCGGCTTGCGATAACGGTGCTGCCAACCGTGATCATCGCCAGAGTCAGATAGAGGTAACCTTGCAAATGTCGCTGCATCGCCTTCTCCTGTTTGCGCAGAAGAAAGACCATAATTATCTAGCGATCTTGTATGAAATTGCAGCGCAGTTAGGCGACCGCATTGGCATAGGCGCGCGGAGAGACCCCATACTTCCGCACAAACACGCGCGTCATGTGGCTTTGGTCGACGAAGCCGCTGGCAATGGCGGCCTCCGCCAAGGGTGCGCCGCCCGCGATCAGACGCCGCGCAAGATGGATGCGGCGCTGGACCAGATAGGCATGTGGCGTCATGCCGGTTGCTTTCGCGAAACCCCGCAATACCTGAAACCGGCTGAGCCGGCTCGCACGGGCCAGGTCGGACAGAGAGATTGCCGCTGTAGGATCGCAGTCGATCATTTCCTGCGCGGTCCGAATGGCCTGGGGTGCACCCGGCCGATCGTTCGGGACGGCCTCCGCAAAGACGCGGGCGACGAGTTCAAGCAGGGCTTGCTCCAGCTGCAGTTGCCGCCCTCCCTCGTTGGTCAAGAGCGCAAAAACTGCCTCGAAGTGCGCCGCGATCGCCTTGTCATGCAGCACCGGATGCGCAATCTCGACCGCCGATCGTCGTCCCCCTGTAACTTCGGAGAGGTTGGCAGTGATCACCGCAGGGTCGAAGTAGAGGATTCGCCACGACCTGCCCTCACCGATCGGCGTGCCATCATGCACTTCGTTCGGATTGACCGTGATGATGTCGCCGGCACCAGCCTCGACCATCCCACGCCCGCTCAGCGATTTCTGCGCACCTGACGAAACCAGCCCGATGCCGAACTGCTCATGAGTATGGCGCGCGAAGCTCCGGCCGCTACTGGCAGCCACGGCCTCAATGCCGGCAACCGCCGACCTGAACATGCGAAATTGACTGCGGGCCATGAGTGGGCTTTCAGAGATGAAGCCGCATAGTGCCAGCCGAAGCCACCGAAAACAACGGCAAGCGACACCCCTCGCTGCCCATCGCCTCAAGCGATCATGCTGGCCAAAGTGCTCAATGGAGCGTTTCGCCCAGATCCTTGTCTGCCAGAATCGCCCAGACATCATCGAGCGCGGCAACCAGGATATCGGTGAGCTCGTCTCCGCGATTCTCGAAAAAGGCAGCCTTGGTCGCTTCATCCTGCAGTTCGAAGAAGCGCTCGATTTCGTTCGACATCTCATTGTCCTTTCACGCGCCACCGACATGTGGCGATGGGAAAGGGTTAAAGGGACTGTCTTGCGCCGAACTGGTGAACGCTAGTCCATCGGGAAACGGCGGCTCGCCCATTCGCTCCTTGGAACCGGATTGCCGACGGCAAAGCTGAACGATTGGATTTTCGTGGCCCCATCGTCCACCTCGCAACGGAAACTGACATCATACCAGCGGCCCGCAGCCCGAAATGCGCCTTTCCGGACCTGGAGAACGGTGCCCTTTGACAAGCGGTAGGATGGCAGGAGTTCCGGCCGATATGACGGGGAACCATGCATCAGCTGCTGCCGAAGCTCCGTGCCGCAGAGTTGGTCGACACGAACACTCCGCGGCAGATCGCCCATTGCGGTTCTCGCCACTGGATCATTCGTCATATTCTGCGAGAACAATGTCTTCGCCTCCGTCAGCTCGACGGGCTTGTCCGCCTGTGCGGTTGCCGTCGCATCGGGCTTCGTTGCATTGGGCGGTTTGCCCTGCTCAAAGCTGGTCTTGGCCTCGCTTTCGGCGCCGGCGGCTGGACCGTTCTTCTCGGCATGGCTTTCCGCCAGGTCGACCCGCGGCAGGTCGACATCATCAGGGACCGGATTGGCCGGCGGTTCCTTGCTTTCAGGTGTCTTGGCTGCCTCTGTTGTTTGCTCCGGTTTCACCTGATCTTCCTGGGTTTCAGGCTTGGGTTCAGGTGAAGGCTTCGGCGTATCAGACTTTACACCCGCGACGGAAGCATCCCCCTCGGTCGATTTCTCCGGGCCGGTATCCTTGTCGCCAAATTCCGTCACCGGGCGCAGCACCGGCAGCGGCTGCCCCTTGCCAGACTGCTCCTTGGACTTGGCATCCTCTGCAGCTGCTGCTTCCGGTGGCTTTTCCGGCGGTTTCTCTTCCGGCGCCTTTGCCTGCTCCGGCGGCGGAGGCGGTGGTGGCGGAGGCGGCGGCTGCTCGGCCTTCTCTTGCTTCGGCGGTTCCGGCGGCTTCTCGGCCGGCTTTTCCTCCGCCTTCTTCTCCTCGGGTTTCGGCTCCTCTGGCTTGGGCTCTTCCGGCATCTTCAATTCCGGCGGCTTCTCCTCGGGTTTCTTTTCCTCTGGTTTCTTTTCTTCTGGCGGTGGCACGAGGTCGACGCTGACGGTTTCCTCCTCCGGCTGAGGCGCAGGTACGGGCAGCTTCACGAGAAAGAAGCCGACGACGGCAAGGTGCAGCAGAACGGAGGCAAAGATGCCCCAGCCGAATGCTCCCCATTTCTTTCCCGAAGTCTGTTGCATGCCTACGAACGATGCCCTGCGCCACGCTACCGATGTGGCCTTTTAAGAAGGCATCATCAAGCCGTAAAACAAAAAAGCCTCGTGTCACGCAACCGCAACCGTTTTCGCGCGGCACGTCCTCCACATGTTTGCGCGTATTCGCCTCTGCGAGAAGGTCAAGGGCTATCCGAGCGAGCCTATGATCTCGCGATAGGCAGCCTCCGGAAACGCCTTTAAAGTCTTGGTGCGCACATTACCCGCCATCCCAAGCGACAGCCCGAAGCGCGCCATGACAGCATCGTCAGGCGCCTCGCAGACAGCAACCATGTCGTGATCGCCCAAGGTAAGGAAGAAATTCTGGAAGGAGCCGCCCATGTCGCCAAGCAGCTTCTTTGCCGCGTCCAGGCGCTTTGCCGAGTCGCGAACGTTGCGAATTCCCTGATCCGTCCAATTAATAAGCACGATGTAAGTGGTCATTGCACACCTCCCACCGGAGGGTCTTGGCCCTACGCAACAGGCTATGGCGACCTTCGCTCACGCGCTGTGGTCGGTCCTGTCCCCCGTAGTGTCTACCTTACTCCTGTCCCCATGCGACAACAAGAAATGCCACGGCCCGCAAGGGTGCCAGAAAAGCAAAAGCCGGGCACAGGGCCCGGCTCTTGGATGTTTCCAGTCGAAGGTGGAAGCTTAGCTGTCCAGGAAGCTGCGAAGCTTTCTCGAACGGCTCGGGTGCTTCAGCTTGCGCAGCGCCTTCGCTTCGATCTGACGGATACGTTCGCGGGTAACCGAGAACTGCTGACCGACTTCCTCGAGCGTATGGTCGGTGTTCATGCCGATGCCGAAACGCATGCGCAGCACGCGCTCTTCGCGCGGCGTCAGTGATGCCAGAACGCGGGTCGTCGTTTCGCGCAGATTCGCCTGGATGGCGGCGTCGATCGGCAGCAGCGCGTTCTTGTCCTCGATGAAATCGCCGAGGTGTGAATCCTCTTCGTCACCGACAGGGGTTTCGAGCGAGATCGGCTCCTTGGCGATCTTCAGGACCTTGCGGACCTTTTCGAGCGGCATGGCAAGCTTTTCGGCCAGTTCTTCCGGCGTCGGCTCGCGACCGATTTCGTGCAGCATCTGGCGCGACGTGCGGACGATCTTGTTGATCGTTTCGATCATATGCACCGGAATACGGATCGTGCGGGCCTGGTCGGCGATGGAACGGGTGATCGCCTGACGGATCCACCACGTCGCGTAAGTCGAGAACTTGTAGCCGCGGCGGTATTCGAACTTGTCGACCGCCTTCATCAGGCCGATGTTGCCCTCCTGAATGAGGTCGAGGAACTGCAGACCACGGTTCGTGTACTTCTTGGCGATGGAGATGACGAGGCGAAGGTTCGCTTCGACCATTTCCTTCTTGGCGATGCGGGCTTCGCGCTCGCCCTTCTGCACCATGTGCACGATGCGGCGGAATTCCGAGATCGAGATGCCGGTTTCCGTTGCGAGATTCTGGATCTCCTGGCGGATGTCGCGGATCGTCGTGTTTTCGCCCTTGGCGAATTCCTTCCAGCCGCGTGCCGCCAGATTGCCGATCGACTTCATCCAGTTCGGATCGAGTTCGGCGCCCTGATACTGCTCGAGGAACGAGTCGCGCTTGACGCCGTAGGATTCAGCGAGACGCAGCAGGCGGCCTTCGTTCTGAACGAGGCGCTTGTTAATGTCGTAAAGCTGCTCGACGAGGGCGTCGATGCGGTTCTGGTTCAGCGACAGAGACTTGACGGCCTTGATGAGCTCATCCTTGAGCTCCTTGTACCGGCGCTCCTGGGCAGACGACAGCGTGCCGGTGGCAGCGAGCCGCTGCTCGACCTGCTGGTCCTGAAGCTTGCGCAGCTTCTTGTAGGTCTCGGCGATGATGTCGAGCGTTTCCATGACCTGCGGGCGCAGTTCCGCTTCCATAGCGGCGAGCGACAGGTTGGACTCGTCTTCGTCTTCTTCTTCCTCTTCCGGAGGAAGGCCTTCGCCGCCGACATTGGTGATGTCGTCGTCGCCAGAACGGACGCGGCGCGTCTTTTCCTTCTCTTCGGCGGCCTTGCGGTCAGCCTCGATCTTCTCGGGGCTTTGGAACTGCGGTGCAGCCTTGGCTTCCGGGCCGGAATAGGTGGTTTCGAGGTCGATGATCTCGCGAAGCAGCGTCGTGCCTTCGTTGAGCTCATCGCGCCAGATGATCAGCGCCTGGAACGTCAGCGGGCTTTCGCAGAGGCCGCCGATCATGGTTTCGCGGCCGGCCTCGATGCGCTTTGCGATCGCAATTTCGCCTTCGCGCGACAGCAGCTCCACCGAGCCCATTTCGCGCAGATACATGCGAACCGGATCGTCGGTGCGGTCGGTCGGTTCCTTCTTCTTGGCGGTCGCAAGGGCAGTGCCGCCGGAAGGTGCGAGCTCGCCGCCTTCGCTCTCGTCGTCGGAGCCGGAATCATCATCGTCGCCGCCGGCCGTGGCTTCCTCGGCTTCTTCGTCTTCGATGACGTTGATGCCCATGTCCGACAACATCGACATCGTGTCTTCGATCTGCTCGGACGTCACTTCTTCTGACGGCAGGACGGCGTTCAACTCGTCCATCGTTACATAGCCGCGCTTCTTCGCGGCCTTGATCATCTTCTTGACCGCGTCATCGGAAAGATCGAGAAGAGGGCCGTCGGTGCCGCCGTCGCGTTCGACTTCCGCTTCTTCGTTTTCTTTGACCTTGGTTGCCATTTATGTCGTCGCCTTCCTGACGCTATTCAAACTCGTCGCAGTGAACGGCCGCACGCAGCCGATACGCCGCAAACGACCGTCTCGAATCACCTAGTCTCACCTAACGGGATGAGATTTAATGCCTGATTAACCACGATTGCCGGCGCCGGACGACAGAGCTTCATTGTCATCAAATGTCCGGCCATGGTTGTGCGATCCGCCCTTGACCCAGTTCACCGCTTTCCAAGTCGAACGGTGATTCCCACATTTTTTGTTCTCGTCAAGCTTTTCTAGCAAAAAAGCCTCACAAAACCCGGAAAAAGCCTTATCCACAGGCCCGGAACCGCCCAAGCGATTGCCAACCATAAATAGGATGTCACCACGAGAAGACAAGGGCAGCAGGCATTCTTCCTGAACAGCCAAGTCGCCGCCAAGATTCGACGTGCCCGCCGTTTGTTTTGTTCGACCTCCGTCGAAGCTTAATGCGACTGCCCATCCCAGGGCTGGATCTCCAGACTTGCAAGATCAACAGCGGGAATGCAGCGAACGTTGATGCAGGCCATCTCAGCACCGTCAGGCATCTTAGCTTCCGCGAAGGGAGCGATGCCGCAAGTGCCGCAAAAGCGGTGCTGGATCGTGTGGGTATTGAACGTATAGGTGGACAGCTTCTCACGCGGCGTTCTCAGGGTGAACTTGTCGCGGGGAACGAAGGCGAGCAGCCCTCCGCGCCGTCGGCATAGCGAACAATTGCAATCAAGGGCGGAGGTGAACTCCCCTCCACCTCAAATGCGATGTTGCCGCAATGGCAGCTTCCTTCGTACTGCATCGATCCTCCTCAGTTCCAGTCCATAACCACCTTGCCTGAATTGCCCGAGCGCATCGCCTCGAATCCCTCCCGGAACTCATCGATCCCGATCCGGTGCGTGATAACGGGCGACAAATCCAGCCCGCCCTGCACGAAAGCAATCATCTTGTACCAAGTCTCGAACATCTCGCGACCGTAGATGCCCTTCAGGTTAAGCATCTTGAAGATGACTTTGTTCCAGTCGATCTCGAAGCCGGCAGGCGCAATGCCGAGGATCGCGATCTTGCCGCCATTGTTCATCTTGTCGATCATGTCGCGAAAGGCCGGCGCAGCGCCGGACATTTCAAGCCCGACGTCGAAGCCCTCGGTCATTCCGATCGACTTCATCACGTCGGTGAGGTTCTCCTTCGAGGCATCGACGACATAATCGATGCCGAGCTTGCGGGCGAGATCAAGCCGATGCGGGTTGATGTCTGTTATGACCACCTTGCGGGCGCCCGATCGCTTGGCGACCAGCGCCCCCATGATGCCGATCGGGCCCGCGCCGGTGACAAGCACATCCTCGCCGACGAGATCGAAGGAAAGAGCTGTATGCACCGCGTTGCCAAACGGGTCGAAGATCGCGGCGATCTCATCGGAAATATCGTCCGGAATCGGCACCACATTCGCCTCGGGAATGCAGACGAACTCTCCGAACGAGCCGGGGCGGTTGACGCCGACGCCGAGCGTGTTGCGGCAGAGGTGGCCCCTGCCCGCACGACAGTTGCGGCACTTGCCGCAGACGATATGCCCCTCGCCGGAAACACGTTCACCGACATGGTATTTCGTAACCGCCGAGCCGATCTCAGCGATCTCGCCGCAGAATTCATGGCCGACGACCATCGGCACAGGAATGGTCTTCTGCGCCCACTGGTCCCAGTTCCAGATATGGACATCGGTACCGCAGATCGCGGATTTCTTCACCTTGATCAACACGTCGTTCGGTCCGACCTCGGGAACCGGGACATGTTCCATCCAAAGCCCCACCTCCGGCTTCGCCTTGACCAGCGCCTTCATCATGTTCGACATGATCTAACTCTCCCAAACCCTTTAAATGACACCGAGTTCGCGGCCGGCTTCGGCAAAGGCCGCAATCGTCCGCTCGACATCTGCACGTGAATGCGCCGCCGACATCTGCGTGCGGATGCGCGCCTGTCCCTTTGGCACGACAGGGAAGGAGAAGCCGATCACATAGACGCCCTTCTTCAACATGAGCGCCGCCATGTCCTGCGCCAGCTTGGCGTCGCCAAGCATGACAGGAATGATCGGATGCCCCTCGCCCGCCAAGGTGAAGCCGAGCTTCGTCATTTCGGAGCGGAACAGCGCCGCATTGGCTGCCAACCGCTCGCGCAGCGCATCACCGTTCTCGATGAGATCGAAGACCTTGAGCGACGCAGCCGCAATTACCGGTGCCAGCGTGTTCGAGAACAGATAGGGGCGCGACCGCTGCCGCAGCCAGTCGACGATTTCCGCCTTTGCCGAAGTATAGCCGCCGGAGGCACCGCCGAGCGCCTTCCCGAGCGTGCCGGTGATGATGTCGACCCGGCCCTCAACCCCGCAATGCTCGGCTGACCCGCGCCCATGCTTCCCGACGAAGCCGACGGCGTGGCTGTCGTCGACCATGACCATCGCACCATATTTCTCGGCGAGGTCGCAGACGCCCTGCAGGTTGGCAATAATGCCGTCCATCGAGAAGACACCATCAGTAGCGATCAGCTTGAAGCGGCTGCCTTCCGCCTTCTTCAGCTCTTCCTCCAGCGCCGTCATGTCGTTGTTGGCATAGCGGAAGCGCTTCGCCTTGGAGAGACGCACGCCATCGATGATCGAGGCGTGGTTCAGCGCGTCGGAGATGATTGCATCCTCCTCGCCGAGCAGCGTCTCGAAGAGACCGCCATTGGCGTCGAAACAAGAGGAATAGAGGATCGTGTCTTCCATGCCGAGGAAGGAGGAAATGCGGGCCTCGAGCTGTTTGTGCTCTTCCTGTGTACCGCAGATAAAGCGCACCGACGCCATGCCGTAGCCATAGCGGTCGAGCGCCTTCTTCCCCGCTTCGACAAGCTCCTCATTATCAGCGAGCCCGAGATAGTTGTTGGCGCAGAAGTTCAGCACGCGCTCGCCGGAGGCAACGGCAATCTCGCCTGCCTGCTTGGAGGTGATGACGCGCTCGGACTTGTAAAGTCCGGCATCCTTCAGTGCGGCAAGTTCGGTGCGGAGGTAGGAGAGGAATTCCGAGGTCATTGAATGCCCTTCTTGTGATGTTTCCCGATGCCCTGCACTAGCACATAGCCAAGAGCCTGTCTTGCCGTCGTCAACGCCGGATTTCGCCGCCATAGTTCGCCAAAGCATATCCGCGGTACGATTTTGACAGAGATCAATGCAGGTCGGCGCGAAAGGAGTAGAATCAGCTTCATCCAACAGAAAGGCGGGTCAAAATGACGATCAAAACCGTTCTAGCTGTTCTCGGCGTCGACCATTGGGCCGACGACCTCAGCAACGCCGTGAAGTTCTGCGAGGGTCACGACGCACATCTGACAGCGCTTGTGATGAGCATGGGTGCCGTGCCCGCGATCGCAACATACCAGGCGATCTCCACAGCGTGGCTCGACGAGCAGCAGCGCGAAATCGAACACCTCGGCGAAGAAGCTGCGGCAGTCAAAGCGGAACTGCGGAACGCCGATCTTTCAAGCGATGTGCAGGAAATCTACACAGAGTTCGCCTGGGTCGATGACGACATCGCCGAACGTTCCCTTTATGCGGACCTGGTTCTTGTCGAGGCTCAGACGGCGCGCAACGAGCCCCTGCGAAAACGCGTTATCGACGGAGCACTCTTTCAATCGCCGACCCCGATTTTGATCAATCCCGCCAAGAGATCGATGACGACGTCTCCGAAGTCGGTATTGCTTGCTTGGGACTCCAGCAACGAAGCCGCCCGTGCGGCGCGGCAATCCCTGGATTTCCTGAAAGCCAGCGACACGGTTCACGTGACACTTATTGATCCGGTCTCTTCAGCAACAGCAAACGGTGAGGAACCTGGAGCCGACATCGCGGCCTATCTTGCGCGGCATGGGATCAATGTCGAAGTTGACCGCGTGCCCAGCGGCGGACGGCGGGTGGACGAGGCATTGAGGCAGCACGCCCTCGATGTCGCGGCAGATCTCATCGTGATGGGTGCCTATAACCACCCACGCCTGCAGCAACGCCTCTTCGGTGGCGTAACACAGTCCATGCTGAAAGACAGCACCGTTCCGATGTTTCTATCTCGGTAAAGTTTGGTAAAACGCGTGGCTCGAGACGGGGGGCTTTGGATCCTAAAGACCTTGAAAGCGTCAGCATGTCATGCCCGATCCAACCGTCACCCTCGGCGCAGCCTAGTCATCGTGACCGAGGATCACATCCAGAAACGCATCACCGTAGCGCTCGAGCTTCGACTGGCCTACCCCCGAGATGTTGAGCATCTCCTTGTGCGTCCGCGGCCGCTCGGTCGCGAAGGCGATGAGTGTCGTATCGGGGAAGACAACATAGGGCGGCACGCCGAGCGAGCGCGCGATCGCCGTCCGCTCCGCGCGCAAGGCTTCGAAGAGCACGCCGTCTCCGCCTGAAAGAACGGAGCGCCGCTCGACCTGCGCCGTTCGTTTCGAACGTCGTTCCGCAACCGGACGATCCTTGCGGAAGAAAACCGGGCGTTCGCGCTTGAAGACGGCGCGGGCCTCCGCCTCGAGCTTCAGGGCGCCGAACGCTTCATTGTCGACGCGGACCAATCCCATCGCAAGCAATTGCCGGAATACCGATTGCCACGTGCGGGCCGGCAGATCATTTCCGGCGCCAAAGACCGGCATTGTCGTGTGGCCGAAGCGTTCAGTCTTCTCGTTGACGTTGCCGAGCAGCACATCCACGACATGCCCGGTGCCGAACCGCTCGCCGGTCCGGTAGATCGCGGCAAGCGCCTTGATGGCTGCCTCCGTCCCGTCCCAGGTCTCGACCGGCTTCAGGCAGGTATCGCAGCCACCGCACTTGCCGGCATGCGCCTCGCCGAAATGCGCAAGGATTGCCTGACGGCGGCACGAGGCGGTTTCGCAGATCGCCAGCAGCGCGTTCAGCTTGGAGCGCTCAACGCGTTTGATCTCGTCGGCCGCACCACCGTCGTCGATCATCCGGCGGCGCTGGATGACGTCGGCCATGCCGTAGGCCATCCAGACTTCGGAAGGCAGGCCGTCGCGCCCGGCGCGGCCCGTCTCCTGGTAGTACGCCTCGACCGAGCCCGGCAGATCGAGATGCGCGACGTAGCGCACATTCGGCTTGTCGATCCCCATGCCGAAGGCGACGGTGGCGACAAGGCAAAGCTCATCCTCTTTCAGAAAGGCATCCTGATTTGCATCGCGAAGCACCCTGTCCATGCCGGCGTGATAGGGAAGCGCCCGAATGCCCTGCCCGTTCAGCCACTCGGCCGTATCCTCGACCTTGGCGCGGGACAGACAGTAGACGATACCGCTGTTGCCTTTGTGTCCGGAAAGAAACCGCAGCAACTGCTGGCGCGGCTGATCGCGCTCGACGATTTCGTAGGAAATGTTCGGGCGATCGAAGCTGGTCGTAAAGACCTGGGCATTGTTCAGCGCCAACCGTTCGACGATATCGTCGCGGGTGTGCGAGTCGGCCGTCGCCGTCAGCGCAATGCGCGGCACACCCGGGTAGTGCTCCGCCAGCTTGCCAAGCTCGCGATACTCGGGGCGGAAGTCATGGCCCCATTGGGAAACACAATGCGCCTCGTCGATCGCGAAGAGCGAGATCCGCGCGTTACCGATCGTGTCGCGGAAGCCATCCATGAGAATGCGCTCCGGCGTCACGTAAAGGAGATCGAGCTTGCCTGCGGCAATCGCGCGACGAACCTCGATGAACTCCTCGCGTGACAGCGCCGAGTTCAGTGCCGCGGCCCTGATGCCGAGCTGCTTCATCGCCTCCACCTGATCGCGCATCAGCGCAATCAGCGGCGAAACGACAATGCCGACACCTTCGCGGCAGAGCGCCGGAATCTGGAAGCAGAGCGATTTGCCGGCCCCCGTCGGAAAGAGAACGACGGCATCGCCGCCGGCGACGACATGCTCCACCACCTGCTGCTGCTTGCCGCGGAAGGCCGGATAGCCATAGACACGGTTAAGAATGCCAAGAGGCGAGCGCTCCGCGCCGAACAGCGCATCGCCGGCAGAAAGTTGCTCTGTAGAATCCCTCAATGGCTAGCCGCTCCCTTGACGCGGCCGGAGAGCACGCCGAATCCATCGATGATCGCTTCCTGGTTCTCTAAGCGAAGCCCCTCGAAATGAACCTCCTGCAATGCGCGCATCAACTGATCGATCACCTCGCCGTTGCCGGCCTCGGTTGCCTCGGCGATCTCGCGTTCGAGCTCGATCTTCTGGAAACGCAGCGCTTTGGCGCGTTTGTGGAAGGCGAGCGCCTGCCGGTAGCCTTCGCGCGCATCCTCCATCGCAGCCTCCGATGTAGCGATCCAAAGGCGGGCATTGCGGATCTGCTGCTCGAGCCCCTGCAGCAATGAGCCGAAGCCTTGCTCTTCCATGCGCTCCAGCAGGTGCTCTCGCGTGAGGTGCGGGCCGGCCACGGCCGCGGCGGCGCCGAGCATGACAGACCAGAGCCGCTGAAGCTCGCGATTGTCGTAGTCGATCGAGGCGATTTCGTCGTACTCGTCCTGCATCAAGGCCGGATGATTGATAACTGTCAGCGCCAGAACGCTCTCGCGCAAGGCAGGCGTCTCCTGGTGGCCTCGAACCAGACCGGAGCGGGCGAGCCGATCGGAAATGCCTCCGCCGGAAAGGCGCGGGCCGCGTGGCCCCTCGTTGCCACGGCCACGGGATTGTCCGCCGCCACGATCAAAGCTTCGCCGCTCATTGCCGCGATTCTGGAATTGCGGCTGGAAGAAGCCGTTCAGGCGGTCGCGCATATCCTGCTGGTAGTGACGGCGCACATTCTCATCGGCAATGACACCAACCAGCTGCTTCAACCGCGCTTCGAGCTCGGCCTTCGCTTCAGGCGTCTCGAACTGCCCGGTATTGATCTCACGGCCCCAGATCATCTCTGCCAGCGGCTTGGCCTGGCTCATCACCTTGTCGAAGGGCGCACGGCCTTCGTTGCGCACCAAATCGTCCGGGTCCTTGCCGTCGGGCAACAGGGCAAAGCGCACGGTGCGCCCCGGCTTGATATGCGGAAGCGCCAGATCGGCAGCGCGATTGGCGGCGCGAATGCCGGCGCCGTCGCCATCGAAGCAAAGCACGGGCTGCGGCGTTATCTTCCAGAGGAGTTCAAGCTGGTTCTCGGTCAATGCCGTGCCGAGCGGCGCCACGGCATTCTCGACGCCGGCCTGATGCAGCGCGATCACGTCCATATAGCCTTCGACGGCGATGATCGTGCCCTCGCCGTTCGCACCCTGCGTCGCCCGGCGGGCGCGTGCGAAATTGTAGAGCACATTGCCTTTGTGGAACAGCTCTGTCTCGTTGGAATTGAGATACTTCGCGGGCGCATCCGGCGACATGGCACGCCCCCCGAACGCAATTACCTTCTCGCGAGATGACAGGATCGGGAACATGATGCGGTCGCGGAAGCGATCGTAGGAGACCGGCACCTCGGGACCATGGACCACCAGCCCACATGCTTCGATCTGTTCCTTGGCAATGCCCTTGCCCGCCAGAAACTCCTTGAGTGCGTTTCGGCTATCGGGGGCAAAGCCGAGCCGGAAGGTCTCGATCGTGCGTCCCGTCAGCCCGCGGTCGCGAAGATAAGCCCGCGCCCGCGCGCCGTTTGCCGTCTGCAACTGATCCTGAAAGTACTTGGTCGCAAGCTCCATCACGTCGAGAAGCGAAGTGCGCTCCTTCTCGCGCTTCTCCATAACCGGATCGGCAACCGGCATGGCAACGCCCGCCATGTCGGCGATCTGCTGCACCGCCTCCGGAAAATTCAACCCTTCCAGATCTGTGAGAAAGCGGAAGTGATCGCCGGTGACGCCGCAGCCGAAGCAGTGGTAGCGCCCCTTTCGGTCCTCGCAGTGGAAGCTCGGCGACTTCTCGCCGTGAAACGGGCAGCAGGCCCAATAGTCGCCGCGCGACACGTTGGTCTTGCGCTTGTCCCAGCTCACACGACGGCCAATCACGTCCGAAATCGGCACGCGATCGCGTATCTCGTCGAGAAAGGAATTGGAAAAGCGCATGTGAACCTCTTGATTGGGTCCATATAAGCAGGTTCATACGCAGATGCCACGGCATTTGGGCGAAAGCCGCGCTATTCACAGGACCATTGCCTGCTCAAAATTCTCCCGAAATGAGTGTTCAAAATTGCGTTACCGCCCCTGCGACAGGGGGTGCGACACTGACGGCAATAACCCCACGTTTTGCGTGCATGCAAGCAGGCGTCCCGACCGTCTCAGTTCTTGACTATCGTCAAAAACCGATTTCGGAACAACGGCTTCCGAATTGCTCCGACCGACGAATTTCATGTCGGCGCGCAGTAGCCTCCATCGCGCTTGCCACACCTAAGGCAGCCCCGTCGCCAATCATTATTTTTTTGTAATTTGAATCAGTTGCCGCGTCGCAATAACTTCAATGGGAAAGAAGCGATCCCCAAGCGAGGCACCATCCCTACCCCCGGCGCCGCCTCGCAAGGGTGTCTTTGCGAGTAACCGGTGGCTTGGATCTCGGTCCTGCGTCGCCACCGGAAGCAAAGAGCAAGAAGGCAGGAGCACCCCCAGCTCCTGCCTTCTATAATTTCACCTAAAAGTTTTATCTTCGATGTCTCCATGTCCGCTGTGGGCAGTGGATGGCATTGACAGTTCTCCTTCGATGCCCAATGAAAGTATCCTACCGGGATCATCGAATGCCACATAGAGTTGAGGATTTTTTAGAAAGCGACGCCTTTTTCGTGGCCGTGCTGAACTGCGCCCGCGAAATGCTGACGATCTACCGCGAGAGCCCGCGCATCGCATCGATCTTTGCCGCGCAGCAACGCTGGTTGATGGCCCATGCCGGCTTTGCACTCCACTTCGGCTATCCCGGCGAACCGAAGCTCGGCCTTTATTCGCGCCGTTTCATCGCCTTTGCCGTTGCGAACAAGATTGCGAGCCGCAATACCGCCGCAGCCTTTATCCAGGAAATGCTAGCCTACCGGTTCCTTAGTCCGGTCTTGAGTACCAGCGACAAGCGCACGCGCCTGTTGGAGCCGACGGAAACCGCTCACGAACACTTTTACAGGTGGCTCGCCACCCACCTTTTTATTCTCGACAGTCTTGACGGCGGCAATCGGCTGGACCGGATGAATGCCGACCCCTCGGCCTTCTCGAGGATGCAGCCGCTGATCTCCAAGGGGATTATCGATAGCGATGCCGTGCGCGACCCAGGCGCTACATACAATCTGTTCAACTGGGCAAACTCCGGCGGCCTGATCATGGACTACCTTATGATCAGTATCGACAACTTCGATCGCAACTCGGAACGGGCCCACATCGGCCCCGTGTCGCTCAAGGAAATCCGTGACCAGTTCATGATCTCCAACACGCATTTGAAGCGCCTGCTGACGACGGCATCCGAAATGGGAAGCGTGGGTTGGACACAACCGCCCTATAAGGGCGATACCTGGATTTCGCGCGCGTTTATCATGGAGTATTGGGGTTATCAGGCCGCGAAATTCGCCATTGTCGATGCTGCCGCAGAAGCGGTTCTGGGGCTCGCCGCCAGAAAGATGGCGAGCCTGCGCTGATTAGTTCAGCTGTTCCTTGACGGCGCCGGAGGCCTTGGAGAAATCCATCTGGCCGGCATAGCGCTCCTTCAGGACGGCCATCACCTTGCCCATGTCCTTCGGGCCGGCGGCGCCGATTTCCGCGATGATCGCGGTAATGTTGCTGCGAACCTCCGCATCCGAAAGCTGTTTCGGCAGGAAATCATGGAGCACCGCAATTTCGGCACGCTCTTTAGCGGCCAGTTCGGGGCGCGCGTTTTCTTCGTAGATCTTCGCCGATTCGTCGCGCTGCTTCACCATCTTGGCGAGGATCTGCAGGATTTCGTCGTCGCTCGCTTCTTCCTTGCCGGCGCCACGATTGGCAATATCCCGGTCCTTGATGGCGGCCTGAATCAGGCGGACGGTCGAGAGCCGCTCGGCATTCTTGGACTTCATGGCATCCTTGAGGGCGGCGGCGAGTTGATCGCGCAACATCATAATCACTCCTGTTTGAATGCCGCTTCATAAACCACGCGAATGCATGGGATCAAATAAATTGCGGAAAATGACGGCAGAAAGCGCGAGAAAACCCGCAGAATGTGCGCTACAAAGATTGACCTCGCGCAACAGCGTGGCTATTTACCGCCACCTGCACCAAAATTCGTGATCAGGCCTGAGAGCGCGCGCCTTGCCGCGCGCATATGCTTGCGAACCAAATGGCCGGCCAACGTTGCCCAAGGACGTGTGGCTGCCGGAAACGGGATGAAGATGACCGCGACAGCACCCTGGACAACCGAAAAGCCGACTGCCCTGCTCGTTCTTGCAGACGGAACCGTCATCGAAGGCAAGGGCATCGGCGCGACCGGCAAGGTCCAGGCTGAGGTGGTCTTCAACACGGCGCTGACTGGCTACGAAGAGATTCTGACGGACCCCTCCTATCTCGGCCAGATCGTCACCTTTACCTTCCCGCATATCGGCAACATCGGCACCAACGACGAAGACATCGAGGACCTGACGCCAGCAGCACGCCACGGCGCCGTCGGCGTCATCTTCAAGGCCGATATAACCGATCCGTCCAACTACCGCGCCGTCAAGCACCTCGATGCCTGGCTGAAGGCTCGCGGCATCATCGGCCTCTGCGGTGTCGACACACGCGCGCTGACGGCTTGGATCCGCGAAAACGGCTCGCCGAACGCCGTTATCGCCCATGACCCCAACGGTGTGTTCGACGTTGAGACGCTGAAGGCGGAAGCCAAGGCGTGGAGCGGCCTCGAAGGCCTCGACCTCGCCAAGATCGCTTCGTCAGGCCAAACGTCGCAGTGGGCGCAGACCCCGTGGATCTGGAACGAAGGTTACGGCGAGCTTACCCCAGAAAATGCGACGTATCACGTCGTCTGCCTCGACTACGGCGTCAAGCGCAACATCCTGCGCCTCTTTGCCGGCCTCGACTGCAAGGTCACCGTCATGCCGGCAACGACGAGTGCCGAGGATGTGCTTGCCATGCAGCCCGACGGCATCTTCCTGTCGAACGGCCCGGGCGACCCGGCCGCAACAGGCGAATACGCCGTTCCTGTTATCCAGAAGCTGATCAAGACCGACATCCCGGTCTTCGGCATCTGCCTCGGTCACCAGATGCTCGGCCTCGCGCTCGGCGCCAAGACCGAAAAGATGCACCAGGGCCATCATGGCGCCAACCACCCCGTCAAGGATCACACCACAGGCAAGGTCGAGATCGTCTCGATGAACCACGGCTTCGCGGTCGACACGAAGTCTCTGCCCCATGGCGTTGAAGAGACTCACGTTTCCCTCTTCGACGGCACCAACTGCGGCCTGCGTGTCGCTGGTAAGCCGATCTTCTCGGTGCAGCATCACCCGGAAGCCTCCCCCGGCCCGCAGGACAGCCACTACCTCTTCCGTCGCTTCATCAATCTGGTGCGCGCGAAGAAGGGCGAGGAAGCTCTCGCCGAGCGCTGAGACGGATCCCTTCACGCAATTCGAAAGCCCGCTTCCCAGCGGGCTTTTCTCGTTTTAGCTATTGCGCGCATCCGCGGCTGCCGCCACGCGATATCCGTTTGAATAGCGTCGAGAGTGCTGATTTACTGAGTTTCGGTCAGGAGGCCGCCAGCCATGAGATGCTTGGTTCTAGTCGTTGCGTGCTTGCTCCCGACGGTATCCTTTGCCGCCGGGCCTGTGAAGGTCGATGCGAAAGACTACAGCTGCGCACAGCTCGCGCAGATTATCCGCCAATCCAAGAAGGTCTATGTCCGCCTCGGCTTCGGAGGCCGCAACTTTCGCTATCCGCCAGCTCAATGCGGCCCAGGCGACAAGCTGAGCACCGCCAGCTTGCGTGACCGTACGGGCAAGCAGTGCCTCCTGGACTACGCCTGCATCAACGATCCAATGTCGATGTACAATTACTAGGTCGCAGATTATAAGCGCGCGGCCACCGCCGGACTGAGGCGGGTCGGTCGCGCGACTATGCCAGAACGTATGTCAACCTGATCACGTCCCCGCCAATTCGATCGCTCGCCACGAGGCGCAGCGGCGGCCGCGGGCCGGCGAAGAACGGCTTGCCGCGACCAAGCACGACGGGATGGAGATACATTCGATATTCATCGACCAGACCGAGGTCACCAAGACTTCGCGCCAGTTCAGGTCCGGAAACTTCAATCACTCCGTCCAGCTGAGCCTTCAACCCGCGGATGGTCGCTTCGATGTCGTCCGCGACAAGCGTGGCGTTCGGGCCGACTGATTGCAGCGAGCGCGACACGACCCATTTCGGTTGGCGCCGCCACGCCGCTGCGTAGTCGCACTCCGCCTCGTCCCATTCGGCATGGTCTTCGTCCCAATACCGCATCGCCTCGTACATGCGGCGACCGTATACGCTTCCGGCAAGGCCGCGCACGTCGTCGATGAAATGACGAAAGAGCACGGGATCGGGCGGCCCAAATTCTAAATGGTCGACATAACCATCCAGGGACTGGTTCAAAGCGAACACGAGCTTGGACATGCTGCAGGACCTCCTCCCAAGTTCCTCACAACGGTCTGACCGATGCTACGCAGAAATGAATTTGCTTACAATCTGACGTCGCTTGGTTGGTGCGACCAAATTAGAGCTCCCTTCCAACCTCTACGCACAAGGCAGACCGGCCCTAACCACCCACGGGTCACCTACAGTGGCCATTTGTGTCGACCTATTGACCTCAACTTAACTTGAGGAATTACACCCGCGCTTGTGACATCCAAAGCAAAGGAGACAGGGATGAACGGAGCGTTTTACCGGATCGACAAGTTTGCTGTTCCGGAGGCTGCGCGGGAGGAATTCCTCATGAACGTGCTGAAGACGCACGAGGTCTTGCAGGCGCAGGAGGGCTTCATCAGCCATCAGGTGCTGGAGCAGGTTTCAGGGCCTGGCGAGTTCAACTTCGTGACGATCGCGCAATGGGAAAGTGCCGAGGTGATCGACCGGGTCAAAGCGGTGGTGCAGGCAGCCCATCGCGCCAGAAACTTCGATCCGCAGGCGCTGTTCGAACGCCTAGGCATTCGCGCCGACATTGCCAACTACAAGCCGATCGCGGCTTGATCCGAATGGCCGGCTAGACGCCGGCCATGTTCTTTTCGCGGCGGACAAGCAGGTAGAAGCGTCCGCAAAGCATCACGGCTGCCGCCGCCAGCCCGACCAAGAAGCCGAACCAGATGCCGATTCCACCGAAGCCAAGCGGGAACGCAAAGGCCCAGGCGAGGAAGAAGCCAATCGGCCAATAGGCGATCAGCGCCAGGATCATCGGTACGCGCGCATCCTTCAAGCCGCGCAGCAGGCCATTGGCGATTGCCTGCAAGCCATCGACCAACTGGAAGAGCCCTGCCACAACGATCAGCGGCCCAGCATAGGCAAGCACCTGAGGTGCCTCCGGCAGGGTCGTATCAAGGAACCAGCTTCCCAGGAACTCGGGAACGGCAGCAAACAGAATGCTGCCGGCCGCCGCGATCAGGCAGGCGATGACGACGACAGCGATCGAAGCCCGAACGACTGCGGTGTAGTCGCCCTGCCCGTGCGCGACGCCGACCCGAACGGTGGCCGCCTGCGACAGGCCAAGCGGGATCATGAAGGCAATCGACGCCCATTGCAGCGCGATGCCGTGAGCGGCGAGCTCGATCGTTCCGATTTGCCCCATCAGCAGCGAGGCAACGGTAAAGAGGCTCACTTCGGCGAGGATCGTCACGCTGATCGGCAGGCCGAGACGCACGACTTCCCAGAAGGCCTTCCAGTCAGGACGCCAGAACCGGACGAATATCTCGTAGCGCCGCGTCTCCGCCCTGCTCTGCACATAGCCAATGATAAACAGGAAGCCGGCGGCCTGCACGACGACCGAAACGATCGCCGCTCCCTCTAGGCCCATTGCCGGGAAGCCGAAATGGCCGAGCACCAGCGCATATGCGAAGAAGGCGTTCAGCACCAGCATCGCGATCGTCACGTTGAGAATGACCGCCGCGCGGCCGATCGCGCTGACCAGCGCACGCATGACATTGTAAAGCAGCCCCGGCAGCACGCCGAATTGACCGATCAATATGTAGCCATGCGCGAGTGCAGCCACTTCGGGCTTCTGTCCAGCGGCAAGCAGGATCCGCTCGGAATTGAAGAACGCTGGCAGCATGATCACCCAATAGGCCAGCACGACCCAAAGGCCCATGCGTAGCGACCGGCGCACGCTGACGACGTCGCCCTTCCCGTAGGCCTGCGCAACCATCGGTATGACCGCGATGGCGAAACCCGAGCCGAAAACGAGGATCGTGAACAGGAACTGCGCCGATAGCACCATGGCAGCGAGGTTTTCAGCACCGAGACGGCCGACAATCATCACGTCGGTCGTGTTGATGCCGAGCTGGGCCAGCTGCGCGCCAATCAACGGGACTCCGAGCGCCAGCGTGGCGCGGAAATGCGCAGCCCAATGGTTATCGTTTTTCGGCGCTAGCTTGCGCGCGTCGATCGGCGTGTCCATGACACCAGTCCTGTGATTGAATCGCTGACGGCCGCAAGTTGCGGCAAAACATCAAGAGGAATTAGATCAAAGCTCCGCAAAGAGCCATTCAAAACTAGGCAAATGATGAAAAATTCATCATCGCATCACGAATTCTGATGGCTCACTCGGCCGGCTGCTCGACGGCTTCTGCGACCTTGACCGTGCGTACCTTCGTCAAGAACACAATGGCCGCGATCAGGATGATGATGGCCGACAGCAGGTATGGCGCCCCAGCGAAACGCACCGGCGCCTCGGGTCCAGTGAAGTAGCCGAACAGCTGCGTAAAGATCAGCGGCCCGACGATCGTGGTGATGCTGCTGAGGCTGGTGAGCGCCCCTTGCAATTCTCCCTGAGCAGAGGGGGGCACCTTGGCGACTGCTATGCTTCGCAGCGGCGGATCGGCGACATTTTCCATCACCGTCAGCACGATGATCGTGTAGACCATCCAGCCCTCCCAGGCGAAGGCGTAACCCGTCAGTCCGACGACGGAAAAACACAAGCCCAGCACTGCTGTCTTCCACTCGCCGAGTACCGGCACGATCTTCGGCAGAATGACGCCCATGACAAAGGCTGCGCCGATGCCGTAGATGCCGAGAGACAGGCCGATCTGGCCCTCGCTCCAGCCATAACGGAAAGTCGATACGAAGGCCCAGACCGCCGGATAGACGGCATGCGCCAGCCAGAAAAGGAACATGACCGCACAGATTGACCCAATACCGGGGTAGTTTCGCATCTGCTTCAGCGCGCCAAGAGGATTGGCACGCTTCCACTCAAACGTCCGGCGATTCTTTGCCTCCAATGTCTCGGGAAGCATGAAATAGGCGGCAACGAAATTGAGGAACGAGAGCGCCGCTGCCCCAAAAAACGGTACTCGGGGGCCGAACTCGCCGAGGAAGCCGCCGATGACAGGGCCGATCGTGAAACCGACGCCAAACGCAATGCCGATCAGGCCGAAATTCTTGGCCCGATTGTCATCATTGCTGATGTCGGCGATGTAGGCGGAACAGGTCGCAAAGCTGCCGCCGCTGAAGCCAGCCAGCGCACGACCGATAAAAAGCATCCAGAAGCTCGTCGCCACTGCGCAGATGAAGTTGTCGATCGCAAAGGTCAGCACCGACAGAAGCAGAATGGGGCGCCGCCCGAAGCGGTCGCTGAGATTGCCCAGGAACGGCGCAAACAGGAACTGCATGACCGCATAGACGACAAGCAGCCAGCCACCATCGAGAGCTGCATCGCTCACGGACCCACCGGTCAATTGCTCAAGATAAGCGGGCAGCACAGGCATGATGATCGCGATCCCGATCACGTCGAGAAACAGGATCATGAAGACAAGGAACAAGCCGCGACGAACGAATTTCGGATCAAGCATGAGGCATCTCTACAGCAGGCTATTTCTGAAAAGACGATCTCGTCGCCGGCATTTGTTACATAGCTCACGTATATTAGCGAAACAATCCGTGAACATTTCAAATCTTTTGATAGGCTCACGAGTTAAGTTGATCGAGAACCGGAACAAACGGGGATTCTACCCCTCTTTCCGCGGTTCGCCTTTGACGAAGTCGACGAACGCCCGAAGCGCAGGCGGCATGTGTTTACGGCTCGCATAGTAGAGAAACGGACCTGAGAATTCCGTCACCCAATCATCGAGGATCGGCACCAATTCTCCCCTCTCGATGGCGGGCATCAGAACCTCCTCGAAGGTCCTGATGATGCCGAGCCCGGCGACCGCAGCCGAGACTTGCATTTCGATCGTGTTGGCGATGATCGGCCCCTTCGGCGTAATCACTAGAGTCTCGTCTGCCCGCTCGAACTCCCAGGGCAACGCAGCTCCGCTGAGGAAACGATGCCTGACACACTCATGCTCGAGCAGGTCGCGCGGGTGACCAGGGATACCGCGGCGCTCGAGGTAGTCAGGCGCGGCCGCCGTGACATATCTTTGACGGCGCGGCCCGATCGGCACTGCGATCATGTCGCGCTCAAGCCGCTCGTCATAGCGGATGCCGGCGTCATACCCGGCTGCGAGCACATCGACGAACGTATCCTCTCCGACGATCTCGAGCGAGATCCGCGGGTAACGCTTCAGAAAACGGCTGGCGAGATCAGGCAGGAAAAGCCGCGTGGCGATGATCGGCACGTTGAGGCGGAGGGTTCCGCTCGGGCTATCACGGAAAACGTCGAGTTGCTGGAGCGCCAAGGAGATTTCGCTAAGCGCAGGTGTCAGGCGTTGGAGCAGCCGCTCCCCAGCCTCCGTCGGCGTGACGCTGCGGGTCGTCCGGTTGAGCAGGCGAACACCGACATGCTCCTCCAGCCGCCGCAGCGAGTCGCTCAGTGAAGAAGCGGAGACACCGCGCTTGCGGGCAGCGGCGCGAAAGCTGCGCTCCCTTGCAATGGCCGTGAAGGCATCCAGATCATTGAGAGGAAGGTCTTCCATTGTGCATTTCCCCGTACAGCTCGTTCGCATTCATATGGATTATCGCACGAGGCCGGGCGCGATAAAACTATTCCCGGCGATCAACATCGGCGTGACGAAGGAGAACGAAATGGAAAAGCATCGTTTGGGAGAAACCGGCCCAATGGTATCGGCCATCGGCCTCGGCTGCATGGGCATGTCCGGCATGTACGGGCCATCCGACCGCAGCGAGAGCATTGCCACGATTCATGCTGCTCTCGACGTCGGCATCAACCTGCTCGACACCGGCGACTTCTACGGCATGGGCCACAACGAGATGCTGATCGGCGAAGCGTTGAAGGGCCGCAAGCGGGACGACGTCGTCATCAGCGTCAAGTTCGGCGCCCTGCGCGATCCAGCCGGCAACTGGAGCGGCTACGACTCCCGGCCCGCCGCGATCAAGAACTTCCTCGCCTACACGCTGAAGCGTCTCGACGTCGACTACATCGACATCTACCGCCCCGCCCGCCTGGATCCCAACGTTCCCATCGAGGAAACGGTGGGCACGATCGGTGACATGATCAAGGCAGGGTACGTCAGGCATGTCGGCCTTTCGGAAGTCGGCGCAGATACCATACGCCGCGCAGCCAGCGCCCATCCGATTTGCGATCTGCAGATCGAGTATTCACTGATCTCGCGCGGCATCGAGAACCAGATCCTGCCAACCTGCCGTGAGCTCGGGATTTCAATCACCGCCTACGGTGTTCTCTCCCGCGGCCTGATCAGCGGACATTGGCATAAGGGACAGGCAACCGGCTCCGGTGATTTCCGCGGCATGAGCCCGCGCTTCCAGGACAGCAACATCGATCAGAACCTCGCGCTCGTCGAGGAACTGCGAAAGATCGCGGACGAGAAGCGGGTATCTGTCGCTCAGATCGCCATCGCCTGGGTGGCGGCCCGCGGGCAGGACATCGTGCCCCTCGTCGGCGCGCGCCGACGTGACCAGCTTACCGAAGCGCTCGGTTCGCGCGCTGTGCAATTGTCCACCGAGGATATGGCGGCCATCGAACGCGCCGTGCCGAAGGACGCCGCGGCGGGTGCACGCTACCCTGACGCACAGATCAGACATATGGACAGTGAAAAGCGATGCTGGCCAGCCTCTCCACATAAGGAGAGGCTGTCTCAAATCACACGGGGCCTGAGAAGGTATCGCAGGCCGACAACTGCCCGCTGTCGAAGCCACGCTTGAACCAACGCGCCCGCTGCTCCGAAGTGCCGTGGTTGAAACTCTCGGGCACGACGTAGCCCTGGCTGCGCTTCTGCAGCCTGTCGTCGCCAATCTGCTGGGCTGCGTTCAGCGCCTCCTCCAGATCGCCGGCTTCGAGAATGCCCTTCTGATCGGTAAATTTGCCCCAGATGCCGGCGAAGCAGTCGGCCTGCAGTTCAACGCGGACGGACATCTTGTTGGCCTCCGCCTCGCTCATCCGCTGACGCGCCTCGTTGAATTTCGGCAGGATGCCCAGCAAGTTCTGAACATGATGGCCGACTTCATGCGCAACGACGTAGGCTTCGGCGAAATCGCCGGAGGCGCCGAACTGGCGGCTGAGCTGGTTGAAGAAGGCCGTGTCGAGATAGACCTTGTGGTCGCTCGGGCAGTAGAAAGGACCGGTCGCCGCTGAGGCAAAGCCGCAGGCAGACTGCGTCTGTCCGGAAAAGAGAACGAGGCGAGGCTCTTCGTACTGACGACCAAGGGACTGGAAGATCCCGTTCCACGTGTCCTCGGTCTCGGCAAGAACGGTACGAACGAATGCGGTCATTTCATCGTTGGCAGGTGTCTGACTTCCCGATTCGCTTTGCTCATAGCCGGGGCCGTTGGTCGTCATGCCGCCATCCATAACCTGCAGCAGGTCTATGCCCATGGCCTTGAGGATAAAATAGATGACAACAAGAAAGATGATGGTGCCGATGCTCAGGCCGCCGCCGCGCCGGCCCATGCCGCCGCCGGTAGGAAAGCCGAAGCCTCCACCTCTGCCCAATCCGCCCATGGAAGGATCGCCACGACGATCCTCGATGTTGTCGGACTGACGCCGGCCTTTCCACTCCATGACGGTTCCCCTGGGCTAAACCTTCGATCGGTAGGTATATATCTCGATGATCGGGAAATTCCAGTTAACCTGAGAGAACCCGTACACCACTGTGGACCAGCTTGACGAGACATCGACATTCGGGCCTCCTTGCGAGAAAGAAGTCTGAGGAGGAGAGACATGAAGGCACTTCGGCTCGAAGCGACGGGCAAGCTGGCTCTGCGCGAGGTAGAGCGTCCCGACCCGGGTGTTGGCGAGTTGCTGGTTCGTGTGGAGGCTTGTGGCATTTGCGGCACCGACCGGCATCTGTTCCTCGGAGAGTTTCCTTCCAAGCCGCCCGTTACGCTCGGCCATGAGTTCTGCGGCATCATCGAAAGAGTGGGCGATGGCGTGAGCGGCTTTCGCGAAGGCATGCGCGTCACCGGCGATCCGAATATCGCATGCGGTCAGTGTCCAGAATGCCAGCGCGGCCGCGTCAATCTCTGCCATAACCTGCAGGCGACCGGCATCCATCGCGACGGTGGCTTTGCGGAATATGTCTGCATCCCGCAGCAGCAGGCTTTCGAGCTGCCCTTGGCACTGCCGCCTCTGCATGGCGCCTTCTGCGAACCTCTCGCCTGCTGCATCCACGGTGTCGACCTTGCGGAAATCCGAACGGGCTCGTCGGTTGTCGTCCTTGGCGGCGGCGTGATCGGCTTGCTGGTCGTCCAGTTGGCCCGCCTGGCGGGAGCGACAAAGGTTGTTCTCGTTACCCGCAGCGAAGAGAAGCGGAGGGTCGCCGAAAGGCTGGGAGCGACCGCGAATGCGGATCCCTCGGTCGGCGATATCGTGTCCCGCTTGACCGCGCACGACGGTTTGTTGCCGGGAGGCGCCGATGTCGTCATCGAATGCGCGGGCGTAGCGGAAACGATCGAACAGGCACCTGGGCTTGCGCGGCGCGGCGGCACGGTCGTGATCCTCGGAGTCATGCCGCAGGGTGTGAAGGTCGCAATCGAGCCGTTCGATCTCCTCTTCCGAGAGATCAAGCTGGTAAGCTCATTTATCAACCCGTTCACTCACCGGCGGGCGGCCGAACTGATCGCGTCGGGAACGATCCAAGTCGAGCCACTGATCTCCCGCCGGATCGGTTTCAAGGAGGGCGTGGAAGCGATCTCCAATCCCGCCCGGAAAGGCGAGATCCGGGCACTTGTCGTACCGGGCATCGACTAGGCTCTCACAAGAGCTGCCAATTCCTGTCGATTCCGCAAATTATGGGGTTCCGTTTACAAATACATTTGCCTATAAGCCGCTTCTAGCCTGAAAAGACCATCATATGCGCGACCCGGCCGGTGCCTCCCACCCTGGCCGGCTTTCTGCGCAGCTAGGAAACGGAAAACGCCCATGCCGAAGCGCCAAGATATCAAATCGATCCTCATCATCGGCGCAGGACCGATCGTCATTGGCCAGGCTTGCGAATTCGACTACTCCGGCACCCAGGCCTGCAAGGCGCTGAAGGAGGAAGGCTACCGCGTCATCCTCGTCAACTCCAACCCGGCAACGATCATGACCGACCCGGGCCTCGCCGACGCCACCTACGTCGAGCCGATCACCCCCGAAGTCGTCGCCAAGATCATCGCCAAGGAGCGCCCCGACGCGCTGCTGCCGACCATGGGCGGCCAGACCGCGCTCAACACCGCGCTTTCCCTGAAGAGAATGGGCGTCCTGGACCGCTACAATGTCGAAATGATCGGCGCCAAGCCCGCCGCTATCGACAAGGCCGAAGACCGCGCCCTGTTCCGCGAGGCGATGGAAAAGATCGGCCTCGAAACCCCGCGCTCGATGCTCGCCAACGCCACCGACATCAAGGATGCCGACCGCAAGACGCATGAAGCCGAGCGCAACAAGCTGAAGGAAAGCCTCTCCGGCGCCGAACTCGACAAGGCGCTCGACGAACTGGAAAACCAGTGGAACCTCGGCGAGACCGACCGCAAGCAGCGCTACATCAGCCACGCCATGGCGATTGCCGCCCAGGCGATCGACGTCGTCGGCCTGCCCGCCATCATCCGCCCCTCCTTCACCATGGGCGGCACCGGCGGCGGCATTGCCTACAACCGCTCGGAGTTCTTCGAAATCATCGGCGGTGGCCTCGATGCCTCCCCGACGACCGAAGTTCTGATCGAGGAATCGGTTCTCGGCTGGAAGGAATACGAAATGGAAGTCGTCCGCGACAAGGCGGACAACTGCATCATCATCTGCTCGATCGAAAACATCGACCCGATGGGCGTCCACACGGGCGACTCGATCACCGTCGCGCCGGCTTTGACGCTGACCGACAAGGAATACCAGATGATGCGCAACGCCTCGATCGCGGTCCTGCGCGAGATTGGCGTGGAAACCGGCGGCTCGAACGTCCAGTTCGCCGTCAACCCGAAGGACGGCCGCCTCGTCGTCATCGAAATGAACCCGCGCGTCTCGCGTTCGTCGGCGCTTGCCTCGAAGGCCACCGGCTTCCCGATCGCCAAGGTCGCGGCCAAGCTCGCCATCGGCTACACGCTCGACGAGCTCGACAACGACATCACCGGCGGCGCGACGCCCGCCTCCTTCGAACCGTCAATCGACTACGTCGTCACCAAGATCCCGCGTTTCGCCTTCGAGAAGTTCCCGGGCGCCTCGCCGGTTCTCACCACCGCCATGAAGTCGGTCGGTGAAGTCATGGCGATCGGCCGCACCTTCGCCGAATCGTTACAGAAGGCGCTGCGCGGCCTCGAAACCGGCCTGACCGGCCTCGATGAAATCGAAATCCCCGGTGTTGAAGAAGGCGAATCCAGCCAGAACGCCATCCGCGCCGCGATCGGCACACCGACGCCGGATCGCCTGCGCATGGTGGCCCAGGCGCTTCGCCAGGGCATGAGCCCCGAAGAGGTTCACGAGGGCTGCAAGATCGACCCGTGGTTCATCGCCCAGTTCAAGGCGATCGTCGATATGGAAGCCCGCATCCGCGAGCATGGCCTGCCGACAGACGCCACGAACCTGCGCACGCTGAAGGCAATGGGCTTCTCCGACGCCCGCCTCGCCACGCTGACGGGCAAGCGCCCGAAGGAAGTCGCCGAGCTGCGCAACAGCCTGAACGTCCGCCCGGTCTTCAAGCGCATCGATACCTGCGCTGCCGAGTTCGCCTCGCCGACCGCCTACATGTACTCGACCTACGAAACGCCTTTTGTCGGTGAACTGCGCTCTGAAGCCGAAGTCTCGGCCGCCAAGAAGGTCGTCATCCTCGGCGGCGGTCCGAACCGTATCGGCCAGGGCATCGAGTTTGACTACTGCTGCTGCCATGCCGCCTTCGCGCTGCGTGACGCCGGCTACGAAGCTATCATGATCAACTGCAACCCGGAAACGGTCTCGACCGACTACGACACGTCGGATCGCCTCTATTTCGAGCCGCTCACGGCTGAAGACGTGATCGAGATCCTCCGCGGGGAGCAGGAAAAGGGCGAAGTCGTCGGCGTCATCGTCCAGTTCGGCGGCCAGACCCCGCTGAAGCTTGCCGAAGCGCTTGAGAAGAACGGCATCCCGATCCTCGGCACTGCGCCCGACATGATCGACCTTGCCGAAGACCGCGACCGCTTCCAGAAGCTCCTGATCAAGCTCGACCTGACCCAGCCGAACAACGGCATCGCCTACTCGGTCGAACAGGCTCGCCTGGTCGCCACCGAGATCGGCTTCCCGCTGGTCGTACGCCCGTCCTACGTTCTCGGCGGCCGCGCCATGCAGATCCTGCATTCGGAAGGCCAGCTGCAGACCTACCTGCTCGACACCGTGCCGGAACTGGTGCCCGAAGACATCAAACAGCGCTACCCGAACGACAAGACCGGCCAGATCAACACCCTGCTCGGTAAGAACCCGCTGCTGTTTGACAGCTATCTCTCGAACGCCATCGAAGTCGACGTCGACTGCCTCTCCGACGGCAACGACGCCTTCATCGCCGGCATCATGGAACACATCGAGGAAGCTGGCATCCATTCGGGCGATAGCGCCTGCTCACTGCCGCCGCGCACCCTTTCAAACGAGATGATCGACGAGCTCGAGCGTCAGGCAAAGTCGATGGCCAAGGCGCTGAACGTCGTTGGTCTGATGAACGTACAGTTCGCCATCAAGGACGGCACCGTCTACGTGCTGGAAGTGAACCCGCGCGCCTCACGTACCGTTCCCTTCGTCGCCAAGACCATCGGCGCCCCAATCGCCAAGATCGCCGCCCGCGCCATGGCCGGCGAGAAGCTCGACGCGCTGTTCTCGACCTACGGCCAGAAGCCGGATCCGCGCAACCTCAAGCATATCGCCGTCAAGGAAGCCGTCTTCCCGTTTGCCCGCTTCCCCGGCGTCGACACGCTGCTCGGCCCGGAAATGCGCTCGACCGGCGAAGTCATCGGCCTCGACACCGATTTCGCGCTGGCGTTTGCGAAGTCGCAGCTCGGCGCCGGCGTTGAACTGCCGCGTGACGGAACGGTCTTCGTATCGGTCCGCGACGAGGACAAGCCGCGCGTTCTGCCGGCCATCCGCGTTCTCGTCGGCGAAGGCTTCAAGGTTCTGGCAACCGGGGGCACGCAGCGCTTCCTGGCTGAGAACGGCATCGCGGCTACGAAGATCAACAAGGTCCTGGAAGGTCGCCCACACATCGAAGATGCGATCCGCAACCGCCAGGTCCAGCTCGTGATCAATACGACGGACGGCAACAAGGCGATCTCCGACTCCAAGTCGCTGCGCCGCGCAACGCTGATGCAGAAGGTCCCCTACTACACCACGATGGCCGGCGCCGAGGCGGCCGCCCAGGCGATCAAGGCGCTGCGGGCTGGCAACCTCGAAGTTCGTCCGCTGCAAAGCTACTTCTAATAAAGAATTGGACCGGCGCGCCATCCGCGCCGGTCCGCTCTCGAGGCGTCGGAGCCGTTAGATTCGCGCCCTTGCATCCTGCGCGTCCGCCTTGACGTTCCAGGCATTCTGAAAGGCCGGTCGCCGCCGATCCTGCAAAATCAGCTTTCCGCCTTCTTCACGCCGCGTCGGAATGGCGTGACGATCGATAGCGCCTTCCAGAGTCATCGCAAGGTCGCGGGCGAAAACCCGATTGCCGATATGCCATGAGTGGGTCCATGAACCAATCTGGGGCTGCGAAGCTGGATCGACCGTATTGA
The DNA here is from genome assembly GCF_014851575.1 of Rhizobium sp. RHZ02. NCBI lineage: Bacteria > Pseudomonadati > Pseudomonadota > Alphaproteobacteria > Hyphomicrobiales > Rhizobiaceae > Rhizobium > Rhizobium sp. RHZ02. The sequence continues at coordinate 14,287 of NZ_JACUZX010000008.1, read as the reverse complement.
AATACTCACCGCAATTGACGTCGACCGCTTTAGCGTTGACCAACGCCGGCAGCCCAACGCGACCGACGCGCGGCGCAACGCCGAGCCTCTTCGCGTTGGATACGGCAAGGACGGAATCGAAAGGATTGGAGTAGTTGGTGAGCCGCATGATCCGGCGGAACATCGGCTGATTCCAGTCGCTCGCAAGCGACAGGCTATCCGTGGACACATCGCCGCCGATGAACGCCACCTGGCCGACGCGCCAGTCCGCCTTGAAGAGATCGCCCTGCTTGTCCGACTGCGCAAAGGCATCCATGATCACATAGCAGCCTGTAGAATGACCAAGCAGGTGCACATTGGTTTCGCAGCCGGCCTGCTGGCTCTGCTTCAGAAGTCGAATACCCTTCGTCACGAGTTCGCTTGCAACAGCCGCCGCATCCGAGCGATCCTCGAGATAGTTGAGCGTCTGGTTGTCGCTCGGCCAGTCGAAGGCAACGATCTCACCACGCCAACCCTCTGCTCGCATGTCGGCACGCAACTGCCTGATGCGCTTTAGAACGGTCGGAATGTCATTGTTGTAGCCATGCACAAAAATAAGCACATCGCCCCGCGGACCGATCGAATTCGGATTCTCGTCGCCATCCGCGAGCCCCTGCACCTCGGCGACCCAATCCTTCGCACTGGATACTGCCTGGCGCGCATCGTAGCTGTCGAGCACATCAGGCACCTTCAGGAACTTGATCGGCCCGGGTTCCGCGATCAATGCATCACCCGTTCGCTTTCTGGCACTGATGATGTAGTTGTCGCTCATCTTCCCCTCCTGCGCCAACAAGCCCTACGCCCAAGACGATCGTATCAGCTTACAGATTCAACCCAGAGACGCCAATGCAGCGCCGATGCGGGCAGTATCTCGGCCGGCGTTCTTCCTGACGGCGATAGAGCCAACAAAGACGCCTCAGCCCATTGGAGCCTGTACCAACGGTCGAATCACGCTTTGCGATCCCGAGGGAACGGCGAAATATGCATCATTTTTTGCGCCATCGAGAGAATTGCCAGTCAGTCCTTCAGAGGCGTTCTCAGCGAACCGTCCACCTCAAAGTCAATATTGCTCAGGTTTGCGGTCGTAACGGAGCGCCTCCGGGTAGCGATACGAATTTTATGGAAATCAGCGGTGGCGATCTGCTATAACCACAACAGTTAGGATTGTTACACGGTTCCGAAGTTCCCCTTCGGGACCTGTTTTCTTTTGTGTCTGCGGCTAAGCGGACACGGGGAGTGAAGGACAGAAAAATGGTTGATAAGGTACCGATGACGCAGGGTGGTTTCGTCAAGCTGCAGGAAGAACTGCGCTGGCGTCAGCAGGAGGAGCGCCCCCGCATCATCGAGGCAATCGCCGAAGCCCGTGCCCATGGTGACCTCTCGGAGAACGCCGAATACCATGCGGCCAAGGAAGCGCAGAGCCACAACGAAGGCCGCATCAGCGAGCTTGAAGACCTGACCGCACGCGCGGAGGTCATCGACCTGTCGAAGATGTCCGGTGACAAGATCAAGTTCGGCGCGAAGGTGAAGCTCGTCGACGAGGACACCGAAGAAGAAAAGACCTATCAGATCGTCGGCGATCAGGAAGCCGATGTTAAGGCCGGCCGGATCTCCATCTCGTCGCCGATCGCTCGCGCGCTGATCGGCAAGGAAGTCGGCGACTCGATCGAAGTCAACGCACCCGGCGGCTCCAAGGCCTACGAAGTCCTTTCCATTTCCTGGGGCTGATTGATCCGTGGAAGGTCGCGGCCAACCGGCTATCGTCAATGTTAGTGACGTCGAGATTATTGCGCCGAACTTCAAAAAACGGCTCTCCGGCGTCACCTCCACCATCATTCAGCTGATCCCGGTCCAGCGCGTACTCGGCGAGAAGATTGCGACCCTCGGACCGGGCCTTCCAGCATCTCTGCCGCACATTCGCTTTCGCGACCTGCCGAAGCTTTGGCGCGCGCCGCGCTGTCGGCCCTTCCGCATATGGCACGCCCGCCGCAACATCGAGATGCTGCCGGCCATTCTCATGCGCGATGTCCTGCGCATGCCCCTGAAGATTGTCTTCACGTCGGCCTCTCAGCGCCGCCACACCGGCTGGACGAAATGGCTGATCTCCAGAATGGACGCCGTGATCGCGACCAGCGGCAAGACGGCAAACTATCTGGAAGTGCCGAACACCGTTGTTCTGCACGGAATAGACACGGCCCGCTTCTCTCCGGCGGAAGACAAGGCGACAGCCAAACAGCTGCTTGGTCTTGACGCCACGAAGAGGATCGCCGGCTGTTTCGGTCGCGTTCGTCACCAGAAGGGCACGGATCTTTTTGTCGACAGCATGATCCGCCTGCTGCCGACCCGACCGGACTGGATCGCCGTTATTGCCGGACGCGCAACATCCCAGCACGTCGAGTTCGAGAAGGAGCTGAAGGCGCGCGCTGCAGCCGCAGGCCTGGCCGATCGCATTCTATTCGTCGGCGAGCACACCAATATCAATGACTGGTATCGGACGCTCGACCTCTTCATTGCTCCACAGCGCTGGGAAGGCTTTGGTCTGACACCGCTCGAAGCGATGGCAACGGCGGTCCCCGTGGTCGCTACCGACGTCGGTGCGTTTCCTGAACTGCTGGTAACGGGCGCCAACGAAACCGGCCTCATCGTCCCGCGCGACGATCTCGGTACAATGGTTCAAGCGTCCAGTCTCTTCATGGATGACGAAAGCCGCCGACAGCTGGCATCGGCCCGCTCCCGAACTCATGCCATGAATACCTTCAGTATCGAAGGCGAAGCACGGAAGCTTGGCGCCATTTATCGGTCGCTTTAAGCGACGACATCAAGGCTTGCGCTTGAAAAGCTCGAGATAGGCGTTGGCAACTGCGTCTTCGGAGAACTGCTTCATCAGCGTCTCCCGCCCCCCCGCAGCAACCTTCGCGGCCAGTACCGGATCGTTGATCAGCCGTTCGATGGCGTGCGAGAAACCATCGGCATCGCCGATGTCAACCAGTAGCCCATTGTCACAGTCACGCATGAACCACGAGGGTCCCTCGGAGCGGCTGGAGACAACAGGCTTGCCCTGCGCCCAGGCCTCTAGAATGACATTGCCAAGCGGCTCGTGCTTTGACGGCATCACGAAAATATCGGCAGCGGCGACGAACGGCCGCGTATCCTTCTGCCAACCGAGAAAACGTACGCGGTCCATAACGCCAAGGTCCGCTGCGACCTTCTTGACGTTCTCCAATTCTTCGCCTTCGCCCGCAAGCCACAAATAGACATCAGGCAGCTTCGCCACCGCCGCCGTCAGCAAGGCAAATTCCTTGCGTGGTACGAAACGGCCCATCGACATCACGACGGGCGCATCAACCGGCGTGTTCAGCGACGCGCGATCGACGGGCGCCACTTGTTCAGTATTCGTGAAGTTCGAGATCACCTCGACGCCGCGTGTCCAGCCCAGCTTATTACGCACATGCTCGCCGATACCAGGCGTATTGCAAACGAGAATGTCGGAGTTTTTAAAGTAGCTGAGGTTTGTCGGGTAATCCCCAAGACGGGAGAGCTTGATACATCCCTTATAGTTCGGCATCAGTCGGCTGCCACGGGTCGCCCAAGAAAACAGCGCATCGGGCTTCTCCATACGCGCCATGTGTTTGACCCGCAAAGGCAATAGGATCCTGTCGGGTGAGAGATTTCGAAACTTGCTTTCGATGATGCGCGACGACTGCTCGATGTCCTTCCGCCATAGCCGGTTCGGACGGATGACCGCGGTTTGCTCGACGCCCCGGCGTGCCAGGGCGTTGACCAGATGAACAAAGAAACGCTCAGCACCGCCATCCTTGCCGAAATGATAATGCATCACTTTCATGATTGAACCTTTGGACCTTAGTGCCTTCCCGCATCATCAAAATTCGGATGCCGTTCGGCTGCCTTACGCTGATACAGCTTCGCCTGCGTCAGAAAGGCGTACACAGCACCTGTCATAGCTTCTATGAAGCCCGACGGCCCGCAACGCCATAGACCGTTATGAAAATAAAGGCGCCAGAAATAGAGCACCGGGCTGAAAATCAGTCTGAGGAAGGTCGTCCCCTCGCCTAAGGCGAAGTGCTGATCGGCCTTCAGGGTCGAATACTTGTTTTCCTTGAGGATCTGATCATCGATGATCAGTGGCCGGTAATGAAGAAGGCTGCCGGACTTTGCGTCCTCGACACGCCCCGTCGGCACTATGCCTTCATGAACAGCTTGCGTGAGATCATATGCGCCCCTGCCCTTGCGGATCAGCCGCAGGTTCCTGCGCTCGTGCACATGCACAGGGGTGTAGCCGTAACCGACCAGATAGGGGCGACGCGCCAGCCGCCACCCGACAATATCCTCGGAAGCGGCAATGAGCTCCGGCAAAAGCTTCCGCAGGGGTGCATCGAGCCGTTCATCGGAATCGATATTCAAGCGCCAAGGCTGCGTACACTGATCGAGTGCGAATTGCTTCTGCCCTGCGTAACCGCGCCAATTCTCGTGAAACACCCGGATCGGCCAGCCATTCTCGATATAGGACTCCAGCAGAGCAATCGTCCCGTCCGTCGAACCGGAGTCAACGACCACAATCTCCGCGCACTTATCCAGGCTCTCGATGCAATTGCCGAGATACGCTTCTTCGTTCAAGCAAATGATGAACGCGGAAATGGGCAATTTGGTCATTGGAATGATCTTCGTGTCTTTTTCCGCGGCAGAGCTAGCAAAGCGCCTTCACTACGGCATAAGCCGTTTCATTCATAGAGCAATGCTGCTTCTCTTGGCCGCTCAGACTTCGACCAGGCCCACCCGCTTGACCTGTCGGATCGTCAGCATCGTCCGCACGGTATCCACATGCTCATTCGCCGTCAGTACCTCGATAACGAAATCCTGGAAGCGCGTCAGGTTCTCTGCAACACAGTGCAGAAGGAAATCGCTATCCCCGGAAACCATCCAGGCCTGCCGCACGAGAGGCCACTGCGTAGTGGCGGCGGCAAAAGCCTTGAGGTTGGCTTCCGACTGATGCTTGAGGCCGACCATGCAGAAGGCGACAAGGTCGAAGCCGAGCTTCGGGCTGTTCAACATCGCGTGATAGCCTTCGATGACGCCAGTCTCTTCGAGCTTCCGCACGCGACGCAGGCACGGGGGCGCCGAAATCCCGACGCGGTCGGCGAGCTCGACATTGGTCATACGTCCGTCTGCCTGCAGCTCACGCAGTATCTTTATATCGATGGCATCGAGTTCGGCGCGAAGCACAATCCTGCCCTTCCTTTAATTCCTGGTCGCCAGCTTCTATATAAAGCGACGGAATTCGCAAGAAAGTTTCAACACGGCGATGGATTGTTGCACAGCGCGCCGAGAAAGCCTTGTTGGTAACGCAGGGCTGCCCTTGAATAAAAGCACTGGACGTTCATAAATGGCGAATGGATCGCGAAACGGCCTCATTCGCCTCTTAGCCGCCGCTCTCCCGACAGTCGAAAGGAAATACCCATGTCCGCCCGCCACACCAAGGTGCTCATTATCGGCTCCGGCCCTGCCGGCTACACGGCTGCCGTCTATGCAGCCCGTGCAATGCTGAAGCCAGTGCTGATCGCCGGCATGGAGCAAGGCGGACAGCTGATGATCACCACGGATGTGGAGAATTATCCGGGCTTTGCCGATCCCATCCAGGGACCTTGGCTGATGGATCAGATGCTGCAGCAGGCAAAGCATGTCGGCGCCGAAATCGTCAACGACATCGTCACCGAAGTCGAGATGAACCAGCGCCCGTTCGTGGCCCGCACCGACAGCGGCCAAGTCTGGACCGCCGATACCCTGATCATCGCGACCGGCGCCAAGGCAAAGTGGCTGGGCATCGAGAGCGAGCAGCATTTCCAGGGCTTCGGCGTCTCGGCCTGCGCGACCTGCGACGGTTTCTTCTACCGAAACAAGGACGTCATCGTCGTCGGCGGCGGCAACAGTGCCGTGGAGGAAGCGCTATACCTCTCCAACATCGCGAAGTCGGTGACGGTCGTTCACCGCCGCGACAGCTTCCGTTCGGAGAAAATCCTCCAGGAACGGCTGTTCTCGAAGGAGAACATCAAGGTCCTCTGGAACACCGAGGTCGCTGAAATCACCGGCACGCCGGCCAAGCCGCCGATGCCGCCGTCCGTTACGGGCGCTCGCCTGCGCGACACGCGCACGGGTGCGATCACCGAGGTTGCGGTCGACGGCGTCTTTGTTGCTATTGGACACGCCCCGGCAACCGAACTCTTCAAGGGCAAGCTGAAGCTGAAGGATAATGGCTATCTCTGGACCGCACCGGATTCGACGGCGACCAGCCTCGAAGGCGTTTATGCCGCTGGTGACGTGACCGACGACACGTTCCGCCAGGCGATCACCGCCGCCGGCTTGGGATGCATGGCAGCTCTCGAAGCCGAACGATATCTGACGGGCCATATGCCCGTCGCCGTGGCCGCAGAGTAGGACCGGCTATGAGGGGTGGGGGAATGCCATTGGATTGGGACAAGCTGCGTATCTTTCACGCAGCTGCCGAAGCGGGTTCGTTCACGCATGCGGCGGATAAACTGCATCTGTCCCAGTCCGCGATCAGCCGTCAGGTCAGCGCACTCGAGCAGGATGTCGGCACAAAGCTCTTTCACCGCCATGCGCGCGGTCTGATTCTGACGGAACAGGGCGAACTGCTTTATCGCACCGCCCACGACGTGCTCCTGAAGCTCGAAACCGTGAAGATGCAGCTAACCGAGACGACGGAAACGCCGACCGGAAAGCTGCGCGTAACGACGACGGTCGGCCTTGGCCAGGGTTGGCTGACCGACAAGATCCAGGAGTTCATGCAGCTCTACCCGGATGTCCAGATCCAGTTGATCCTCGACAACGAGGAAGTGGATGTGAACATGCGCTACGCGGATTGCGCCATCCGCCTGCGCCAGCCGGTGCAATCCGACTTGATCCAGCGCAAGCTGTTCACCGTTCACATGCACGTCTATGCGGCCCCCTCCTACATCAACCGCCATGGCGAGCCGCAGACGGTCGAGGACCTCGACAACCATCGTATCATTACCTTTGGCGAGCCCGCGCCGAGCTACCTGCTCGATGTCAACTGGCTTGAGGTCGCTGGACGCTCGTCCGACAACAAGCGCATCCCGCATCTGCAGATCAACAGCCAGACCTCGATCAAGCGCGCGTGCCTGCTCGGCATGGGCGTTGCCTGTATGCCCGACTACATCGTCGGACGAGATCCTGGCCTCATCCAGCTGCCGATTAACGCTGACGTTCCGTCGTTTGATACGTACTTCTGCTATCCTGACGAAATGAAAAATGCCGCCAAGCTGAAGGCTTTCCGCGACTTCATCGTCAGCAAGGCACGCAACTGGAACTTCTAGTTGCTCACCCTAGAAATACAAGCTGTGCAATATGCGCATGTCTGGCATGCATAAACTGGGGTTGCCGTTTGCTCATTAAAGCACCATATCGCACATAGCTGATGCACACGGTGGCTTTTCCTCCCAGTTCCACCGCATTAGCTGTTCCCCTCTGGAGGTTTTGACCTTCACACCTATAAGGGCCCCGATCTTTCGGCGGCCCTCTTTTTTTGCACGATTTTTTCGCATTGCAGCAGAAAATTGTGCAGCGCATAGCAGGCATGCGCAAACATGCATTGCAATCTGCCTCTTGAAGCAGCATATCCCACTCAGCTGATGCATTTCGTGGCTTCTCTCCCAGTGCCACCGCGTTAGCTGTTCCCCTCTGGAGGTTTATTGACCTTCACACCTTTAAAGGGCCCCGATTTTTCGGCGGCCCTCTTTTTTTGCCCAGAATTTAGCCAGATCCGAAAGAGCAGCAAATCACGCCGTCGTGTCTTGCATATCGAGTGTTGCCGATCCATATATCGTCTACGGACGATTTATAATTCGAAGAACGACGATGGAAAAAGACGAGATCCTGAAGGCGATCGCCCATCCGACCCGGATGGAAATTCTGAACTGGCTGAAGAAACCTGAGGAGCATTTCTCCACACAAGAACATCCGTTTGAGATGGGCGTCTGCGCCAGCCAGTTTGAGCGCTGCGGCCTGTCTCAGTCGACCGTATCAGCGCATCTCGCGACCCTGAACAGAGCAGGGCTTGTGACGACGAGACGCGTTGGCCAGTGGATCTTCTACAAGCGCAATGAGGAGACCATCGCGGCTTTCCTCAAGCAACTTTCGAAGGATCTGTAGCGTATGCGGCTGCGGCCCTAATTGGGCTCGCATCGTAACCTCCTCCCCCATCTTCGGCCTCGGCCGAGTGATCCTCCCGCACCAAGAAAGGACTCTCATGAGCAAGCTTTTCGAACCGACAAAGGTTGGCGACATTGCCATCAAGAACCATATCGTGATGGCGCCGCTGACGCGCAACCGCTCGCCGGGTGCCGTTCCGAACGACCTGAACGTCGAATACTACCGCCAGCGTGCGACGGCCGGCCTCATCATCACCGAGGCAACGGCCATCACACATCAGGGTCAGGGTTACGCGGACGTTCCCGGGCTTTACAAGAAGGAAGCGCTCGACGGCTGGAAGCGAGTGACGGATGCCGTCCACGCAGCAGGAGGCAAGATCGTCGTGCAGATGTGGCATGTCGGCCGTATCTCGCATACGACGCTGCAGCCGAACGGCGGCAAGCCCGTCTCTTCGACGAACCGCATCGCCAAGGCCAAGACGTACCTCGTCAATGACGATGGCACTGGCGCCTTTGCCGATACCTCCGAGCCGCGCGCCCTTCAAACCTCGGAAATCCCGGGCATCATCGAGGATTACCGCAAAGCTGCGCGCGCCGCGATCGACGCTGGCTTTGACGGTGTGGAAATTCACGGTGCAAATGGCTACCTGCTCGACCAGTTCCTGCGCGACGGCGTCAACGACCGCACCGATCAGTATGGTGGCTCGATCGAAAACCGCGCCCGCTTCACTTTCGAAGTGGTAGACGCCGTGACCAAGGAAATCGGCGCAGGCCGTACAGCCATTCGCATTTCGCCTGTCACGCCTTCGGGCGAGAGCTACGACTCCAACCCGCAAGCGCTCTTCACCCATGTCATCGAAGGCCTGGCGAAATATGATCTTGCCTATATTCACGTCATCGAAGGCCAGACCGGCGGCGACCGCGACTTCAAGCAGGGCACCAACGCCGCCTTCGACTATAAGGCTCTGCGCCAGGCCTATGAAAAGGCTGGCGGCAAGGCGAAGTGGATGGTCAACAACGGCTACGACCGGGACCTGGCGATTGATGCCGTCGAGAGCGGCCGCGCCGATCTCGTCGCTTTCGGAAAGCCATTCATCGCCAATCCGGATCTCGTGGGACGTCTGGAAAAGAACCTGCCACTGAATACGCCCGTGCAGGCCACCTTCTACGGCGGCGGACCAAAGGGTTACATCGACTATCCCGTGATCGAAAAGGCCGCCTGAACCATCAAGTGCCAACGGAATCCCGCCATTCGGCGGGATTTTCTTCTTCTAGCGCCTAGCTAACATGGCGCCATGTTCGAGTCGTACATCAAGCGCTGGCGACTGACCGTCGACGGCGAACCGATCATCACTCATTCCAGCCACCTCCTGCCCGTTCTCCGGGACGGCAAACCCGCCATGTTGAAAATCTCCAATGACGAGGCCGAGCAGGCTGGCGGCGCTTTGATGCAATGGTGGGGTGGCATCGGGGCAGCGAAAGTCTACGCCCACGACAACGAGGCAGTTCTGCTCGAGCGTGCAATGGGCCATCGCTCGCTGTTGGGAATGGCAATGGACGGCGCGGACGATACGGCGACCCGCATCATGTGCCGCACTGTCGCAGAACTTCACGCCCCACGCGAACAGCCTTTGCCGGACCTCATTCCACTGGCCCGCTGGTTTCGTGACCTGGAGCCGGCAGCACGTGCCCATGACGGCATTCTGGCCGAGTGCAACCACATCGCTGGAATACTGCTTGGAAATATCAGCGATCCCGTGGTCCTGCACGGCGACATTCACCACAGCAACATCCTCGATTTCGGCGAGGACGGCTGGCTGGCAATCGACCCCAAAGGCCTCATCGGCGAGCGTGGCTTCGACTACGCCAACATCTTCGCCAACCCAGATCTTCCGACAGTCACTTCCCCGGGCCGTCTGCAGAGGCAACTCCGGATCGTCGCGACCGAAACTGACCTAGATCCGAAACGGCTGCTGCAATGGATAGTCGCCTATTCCGGCTTGTCGGCGGCCTGGTTTCTGGGCGGCGGATCGACGGAACTGGCCCAAAGCCCCCTCGCAGTCGCGCGCATTGCGCTTGCCGAACTACAGCAGGGATAGGCACGCCGTAGGAGCCTCGCCGAGGCAGGCAAAAACAACACTAATACACCGCCTGCGCGGACGCGCGAGCCTCGAGTTCGTTCGGCTCAGCCGCCAGACACCCGAGTGCGACCAGGGAGCTACGAACAGCGTCGTCGATCGGGGTATGAGGCTCGCTGCCGAGTTCGGCAACCAACCGTTCGTTCGACATCCGCAGCGGCTCGCGCCAAAGGTACCGCATTTCCTTCAACTCGCGCATGAAGGTGACGAACGGGGCGGCCAGAGGCACGATCCACCACGGGAAGGCCCGCGTCTTTATCCTACTGCCGACAACCCGCTTGATTGCAGCGGCCATCTGGCTGCCATCGGCATCCCAGAAGCCATCCATGTGATACACGGCGAAGGGCGGAAGGCGATCACCACGCTCGACCAGACGGATCATCGTCTCAGCAACATCGGGCAGGTACGCCCACTGGTGTCCGACACCCGGCCGGGCCGGGTTCTTGACGGCCTCGACCGACTTTCCCGGCGTGACCATGCCTTGCGAAAACCAGCTGTTGGCAGCCCCCGGCCCGAAGTAGTCGCCGGCCCGAACGATGATGACGCGCGCGCCACTGCGCGAGGCAATCTCCAGTCGCCGTTCCATTTCGGCGCGGATCGCTCCCTTCATCGTCACGGGCTGCTGTGGACTATCCTCCCGAAGAACCGGAAAGGCATCCGGTCCGAAATTATAGACCGTGCCCGGCAGAACGATGCGCGCACCAACCGAATGTGCAGCGGCGATGGTGTTGTCGAGCATCGGGAGAACGAGCTTTTCCCAATCGCGGTAGCCCGGCGGATTGACAGCATGAATGATAAGGCTGACGCCGCGCGCCCCGGTCACGAGATCCTCGGCGTTCATCGCGTCGCCTTGGACCCACTCGAAGTCGGGCGCTTTCGCGCGAGCCTTCGCTGCATCGCGGTTCAGCGCCCTCACATGCCAACCGCACGCGGCGAGCTTCCGAGCGACCTCCCCTCCGATCCCGCCTGTTGCACCCAGTACCAGAGCAACCTGTCCGTTCTGCCCAGTCATGATGATCTCCGTCAATTTGAACTGAGCCAATCATGCGGGCATTTTCGGATAAACGAAATTGACGAATCTCGTATCGCAGATATACATAAATGCATGAAGAGAGAACCGGACTGGCATTTCTACCGGACGCTATTGGCTGTGCTGGAACACGGGTCGCTTTCTGCGGCGGCACGTGACCTCGGCCTGACGCAGCCGACCGTCGGACGGCACATCGATGCGCTCGAGAATTCAATCGGCTCGCAACTCTTCGTCCGCTCGCCGAGCGGTCTCTTGCCAACCGATGCAGCCCTTGAACTGAAACCCTATGCCCAAACGCTCGCAGCGACATCCGCCGCCCTGCTGCGAACTGCCTCGGGACATCGAGAGCAGGTTGCCGGCACCGTCCGGATAAGCGCCAGCGAGGTCATCGGCGTCGAGGTACTGCCTCCCATCCTTGCACCGCTGATGGCTGCCCATCCCGATCTCAACATCGAGCTTTCGGCGTCCGACGCGATCGAGGACCTTCTCAATCGGGAGGCGGATATTGCCGTCCGGATGGCAGAGCCGACCCAGGATCAACTTATCGGCCGCCGCATCGGAGAGATACCGCTCGGCTTTCACGCCCACCGGCGCTACCTGGCGCAACACGGCGCACCACTGGGGATGGCCGACCTCGCACGACATCGCCTCGTCGGCTTCGACCGGCAGACAGCCTATATCAGGACCATGATGGCGCGCTTTCCATTGCCAGACAATCTCGTCTTTGCGTTCAAGAGCGACAACCCGCTCGCGCAAATCTCGGCCATTCGTGCGGGTCTGGGGATTGGAATCTGCCAGATGGGCATCGCCGCGCAGGACCCAGATCTGTTGCCGGTTCTGCCCGAACTTTTCCGGATACCCCTCGACACGTGGGTCGTCATGCACGAAGGGATCAAAACGGCACGCCGCTACCGCGTCACGTTCGACGCGCTGGTAGACGGCCTGTTGAATTACACCAAGGGAACTGCGCATAAACGCCGGGGTTGATCATCACATGGATGATGACCCCTGTGCTCATGCGCGCGGCGAGGCTTCGCTGGAATGGCTTTTCCAGGTGCCGTCGACAACCTCAGTCTCCGGCCGGTCTCCGCCTTCGGCATACTCCTCATGCCATTTACCTTTGTCATCCTGCCAGCTGATCTCGGCGGAATCACCGCCAACCTGCTGTTCAGCTGCAACGATACGGGCTGCCTCAAGCGCTTCGGAGTGTGTCGGGAATGCTTCGGAGTAGACACCGCCCAACCGGTAGGCCCAGCCTCCGTCGTGAGGAACGACCTCGTAGACCACCTTGACCATGCCTCTCACTCCTCTTCTTCTTGTTTCGCGCTCGAATACTGACCGGATGGCATCCAGTGCGCGGGCCGCGTTGGAGGAAACGAGAGGGCGCCGCGATATGCTTCCGGCTGACCGATGCGTTAGTATTCCATTAAATTCTCAAGACTGCAAACTTACTCCCTCCGCTCACTAGCTTGCCATGCAAAATCATCGTTTTAGACTTGTCGGATGAATCGAACTCGGAGCTTTCCGTGAAAATCGCGTCGCGGCTGAAAGACGAAACGTTCCTGGTGTTGGCGATAGGCGTCGCGGCTATCGCCTATGTGTCGGAACATGCATTTCTTGAAATGGGGCGTGAGATATCGCTGATCGCCGCTGCCGGGCTCGTCGCCACCATCGTCCTTGCCTCAATCCGTGTCGCCCACCATGCGGAGATTCTCGCGATCAAGGTCGGCGACCCCTACGGCACGATGATCCTGACGCTGTCGGCAGTTGCAGTGGAAGTGATCATCCTCGCGATCATGATGACCGGCGAAAGCTCTCCGACGCTCGTGCGCGACACGATCTATTCAGCCCTGATGCTCGACATCAACGGCATACTCGGCCTCGCCGCGCTGCTCGGCGGCTTGAAGCACGGCGAGCAGCCGTACAACGACAACTCGGGCAAGACCTACGGCGTGATGATCCTGACCGCCATGGGTATCTCGATGATCGTTCCGGAATTCGTGCCGGCGGAAAAGTGGCACTACTACTCCGCCTTCACCATCCTGGCGATGATCGCCCTCTACGCACTCTTCCTGCGCATGCAGGTCGGTCAGCACAGTTACTTCTTCAGCTACGCCTATCCTCGCAGCGAGCGGAAAGGCGATCCGGATGAGCACTCGATCGAAGACTCCACGACCGCGTCGATCACCACCATCCTGGTTGGGGTCGTCATCATCGGCCTGCTCGCGGAATTCATGTCGACCTTCATGACGGAAGGCCTGCGGAATTCTGGCGCTCCCGTTGTCCTGACCGCCATCGTTGTCGCAGCGATCTCGGCGTCGCCCGAGATCTTGACGGCCCTTCGCGCGGCGCTGCGAAACCGCATGCAAGCGACCGTGAACATCGCCATGGGCGCGTCGCTATCGACCGTCATCCTCACGGTTCCGGTCATGGAGGCCATTGCCCTTTACACCGGCCAACCGTTCATCATGGCGATGACGCCGGTGCAGACCGTGATGGTGGCGATTACGCTGATTGCGGCGGCCATCAACCTCAACGACGGTGAGACCAACGCCATCGAAGGCATGACGCACTTCATCCTTTTTGTAACGTTCCTGATGCTGTCGGCGCTGGATCTCTGACACCGCCAACTCCAATCCTGCAAACAAAAAGCAACGGTGTTAGGCGTCAATCACCGTTGCTCGATAGTCTCTCATTTTGGCATTGAGGATTATGATCATCCTTCGCATGACCGCGACGAGAGCGACCTTTCCGGGCTTTCCTTTCGCTTTCAGTCGTTCGAAGATGGCCTTCATGGCTGGATCGAAGCGGATGGCGGGCAAGGCGGCGATGTAAAGGGCGTCGCGCACTGGTTTGCGGCCGCCGGCAATCATCCTCTTGCCACGCATCAGGCCACT